>CAJXWO010000026.1 GCA_913062865.1 uncultured Paracoccaceae bacterium
TCGAAGCTCCATCTGATGATGAAACCTCAAGAATCCAGTTCTGCACAACTGTCAAAGCTCAAGTGCGATTCACCTGTGATCTTCATCCAGAGTGACGGGTATTTCCCTGAGACCAGCTATGTCAAACCGGGCGACCGCGCCCGCTTCGTGAATTCGAGCGACCAGTCGCACGAGGTGGTCTCGGTCGACGACTCCTGGGGGACCGGCCCGATCGCTGTCGGCAGCGAGGTCATCCTGGTCATCGAAGACAATATGAACATGGGCTTTCACAACAAGGCCGATGCCGAGGAAACGGGCCAGATCACCTTTGAGGATCCGCCGCTCGACTGATCCTTGGCAGGGTCAACGATCCGGGGATGGTGCGACAGGCGCAATCAGGTCCGCACCGCTGGCCCGGTTCGAATTCACCTTGGGATCCACTCTGAAGAAATCGAGGGCATCGTCGGGCGCGGGCTGCATCAGCACGGCCGCGCCCTTGCCTTGTTCGCCCAACCAAAGCCCCCAGTCCGACGCCGCCAGGATCACCGGCATGCGGTGATGGATCCGCGACATGGGGGTGTTGGCGCCCGTCGTAACGATGGCGCAGGTGGGCACCTTGTCCTCTCCCCATGTCTGCCAGACCGCGGCAAAGGCAAGAACCTCACCTTCCGCCGGGTGGATGTACCAGGGCAGGCGGTTGCCCGCGTCATCCTTTGTCCATTCGTAGAATCCGGTGGCCGGGATCAGACAGCGCCGTTCACGGCAAGCCGCGCGAAAGGCGGGCTTTTCCGCGATGGTCTCGGCCCGGGCATTGATCAGAAGCGGACCGTCATTGGGTTTCTTGTACCAATGCGGGATGAAGCCCCAACGCATCGCGCCCAGCCGTCGCGTGCCCTCGTTTGCTGTGACCACATGCACATCGTTCGTGGGGCAGACATTGTAATTCGGCACCTCAGGCAGGTCATTGCCCGGCACCGCATCAAAGAGCTGCGCCATGGCATCCGTGGGCAGGGTGATGGCAAAACGCCCGCACATCGTTACTGAGCGGTCCAGCCGCCATCGACGGGAATGGCAGTGCCCGTGATGTTATGTGCCACAGGTGCGCACAGCCACAGCGCCAGCGCCCCGATCTCGGACGGATCCGAGGTGCGCTGGGTTGGCTGCTTTTCTGCCAGCAGTTCCGCGATGCCCGCATCCCGGTCGCCGCCATGAGTCTCGGCCCGGGCCTGGATCTGCGGTTCGATGATCGCGGTTTCGGTCCAGCCGGGGCAGAGGCAATTCACCGTCACGCCGCCCTGCGCTTTCGTCCCGGCCGCCGCGTATTCCAGCGCGGCCACACGGCTCATCCCCACGAGCCCGAACTTGGAGGCCACATAGGGCGCCTTGTCCTTGGACGCGACCAGCCCGTGGACCGAGGCGATATTGATCACCCGGCCAAAACCCCGTTCGGCCATGGTGGGCAGTGCTGCCTGCATGGTGACGAAACAGGCGGTCAGGTTGACGGCGATGATCGCATCCCATGTCTCGCGCGGCATCTGGGCCAGGGGCGCCGTGCGCTGGATGCCCGCATTGTTCACAAGGATATCCGCACCGCCCCAATCGGCCACCTCGCGCATGAGCATACCGGCGCCCTCCGGGTCTAGCAGATCGGCCGGGAAAAGCCGGACCTCGGGCGCGCCCGCGTCGCGCAACCGCTCGCAGGCCGCATGCGCCACATCGTCCACATGGGGGCCATGCACAGCGATCCGCGCGCCTGCCCCGGCCAGCGCCTCCGCCACCGCCAGTCCGATGCCCTGCACCGAGCCTGTCACCAGCGCGGTCTTGCCGCTCAGATCCGTCATGCCCTGTCCTCCCACGCCTTGCGCAGCTCGGTCTTCAGGACCTTGCCGTAGTTGTTCTTGGGCAGCTCTGTCAGGACCACATAGTCCTTGGGCCGCTTGAACCGGGCGATCTGATCCAGGCAATGGGCATCGAGCGCGGCCGGATCGACCGCGTGGCCCGGCGCGGCCACCACAAAGGCCACGACATCCTCGCCCCATTCCTCGGACGGGCGGCCCACGACCGACACTTCGTGGACCGATGGATGCAGCAGCAGCGCCTCTTCGACCTCGCGGGGGTAGATGTTGGTCCCGCCCGAGATGATCACGTCCTTGGACCGATCCCGCAGGATCAGGTAGCCGTCGGCGTCCAACACGCCGATATCGCCGGTCATCAGCCAGCCATCGCGCAGGGTCTTATCCGTGGCCTCGGGGTTCTGCCAGTAGCCGGGCATCACCGGCAGGCCGCGCACCATGATCTCGCCCGCCATTCCGGGGGGCAGTGCCTCGCCCCGTGCGTCGCCGATCGCGACCTCGACCACCGATTGCGCCCGACCGACCGACGCAAGCCGGTCGCGCCAGCGCGGATGGTCCCGGTCCGCTACGTCCGAACGCGACAGCGCGGTGATCGCCATGGGGCATTCGCCCTGCCCGTAGATCTGCACGAACTTGGGGCCGAACCAGTCCACCGCCTCGGCAATGTCGGCCACATACATCGGCCCGCCGCCATAGACGATGGTCTTGATCCCCTCGCCCCGGGTCTGGGCGGCCTTGGCAGCATCGGTCAGGCGGCGCACCATGGTGGGTGCCATGAACATGGAGAGCGGGCCGTGGTGTGCGGCGATCTCCAAGAGCTCGCCCGCGTCGTAGCCGCCCGAGGGCGGGCAGATATGTCGGCACCCCATACGCACATGGATCGGCGCGTAGATGCCCGCGCCGTGGCTCATGGGCGCAGCGTAGTAGGCGGCATCGCCAGGATCGACCGGGTCCACATCCACTGGATAGGCCAGCGAGGTGGCCATCAGCATACCATGGGTGATCTCGACACCCTTGGGCCGCCCGGTGGTGCCGGAAGTGTAGAAAAGCCATGCCATGTCTTCCGGAGCGCGCGGCGCGATGGCGCGGCCCGGCCCATGGATCCGCGCGGCAAATTCCGGACCCGTCACATCGGTCAGAGGCAGCTCGGTCACCTCTGCAAGCCCCGGGCCGAGGTCGGGGGTGACAAAGGCGCTGCCCGCGCCACTGTCCTGCAGGATCCAGGCCGCTTCGCGCGCATGAAGCTTGGCGTTGATCGGCACCGCGACGCCCCCGGCAATCCAGATGCCGAAGAGTACGACAAGATAGTCTGGGCAGTTCTTCATGAAGATGCCGACCCGGTCGCCGGGTGCAACGCCAGCCTCACTCAGCGCGCAGGCCAGACCGGCGGCGCGGGCGTGGAAGGTCGCATAATCCGCCACCACCTCGCCCCCAAGCATCAGCGCCGGGCGGTCGCCGCCCACGCACGCGCTGCGTTCCAGCCAATGTGCCAGGTTCATGCCGGTCGCCTCCCTCTTCCAAGGGGCAGGATGGCACCGCGCGCGACGGGGCGCAAACCAAAGAAAACGGCGCGCCCCGGTCGGGACGCGCCGCAGATTTTTGGCAATCGACCGCTGCTTACTTCGCGGTGATCCGCCCGTCGGTATAGGGCTTGTAGGGCAGGTTGTCGGCGAGGTAGTCAGCCACGACGATCTCGAGCCCCGGGCCGTAGTCATAGGCATTCATGCCCTGGGTAAAGACCGCATAGCCGTCGCCGCCGCCGCGCATGTAGTTGTTGGACACCACGCCATAGGTCGCCTCGGGGTCGATGGGCTGCCATGTGCCGTCCATATCCACCATCACGTCCGAGATCCGGCTGCCCGGCTCGGCGGCCGCGTCAAAGCTGTACTTGAGGCCCGCGACCTGCGGAAAGCGGCCCGCCCCCTCTTCGATCTGGCTCACGCCGTTTTCCAGCGCCTCGATGACGCCCGCGCCGGTCAACTGGAAGGTGGCGAGGGTGTTCTGGAACGGCAGCACCGTCAGAACCTCACCCATTGTGATCTCGCCTGCGTCGATCGATGCGCGCAGACCGCCGCCGTTCTGGATGGCGATCTGGATGCCCTGGTCGCGCACGCGCTCGAGCATGGCGTCGGCCACCAGGTTGCCCATCGGGCATTCCATGGCACGGCACACCGAACGGTCGCCTTCGATGGCCTCGGCGGCCTCGGAGACGACACGCTGTTTCAGTTCCTCGATGGGTGCACCCATCTCGGCCACGCGGGCGGAAATGGCCTCGTCCGGGGTGACGGAAGCGTCGAGCAGGATCGGATCGCCGCTGGCCTCGATCAGGTTGCCCTCATCGTCGAAGGTGACGGTCAGGTGACCCAGATACTTGGTATAGGCATAGGCCTGCGCCACGGCGGTGTCGCCCACCATGGTCGGATAGGCCGGGGTATCCTCTTCGTCATTCGACATCAGCGTATGGCTGTGCCCGCCGATGATCACGTCGATGCCCTCGACCGCCTCTGCGATGGCGAGGTCCTTGGGCAGGCCCACGTGGTTCAGCGCGATGATCTTGGTGACGCCCTGCTCTTCCAGCGCGGCCACATCGGCCGACAGGCTGTCGATCTCGTCCTGGAAGATGACCGCCGGTCCGGGGCTCGAGGTTTCGACCGTGTCGGTCGCCAGTGCCGAGATGATGCCGATCTTTTCGCCACCGACCTCGAGCACGACATGGTTCTGCACCCGGTCCTTGAGCAGGTTCGACTGGCTCAGGTCCAGGTTGCCCGAGATCACCGGGAAGCTGACCGCATCGACGAACCCGGCCAGGCCTTCGGGGCCATCGTCGAATTCGTGGTTGCCGACCGCCATGACGTCATAGCCGATGGCCTCCATGAACTCGGCCTCGGCCGCGCCCTTGTAGGTGGTGTAGAACAGCGAGCCCTGGAACGGATCCCCGGCATCCAGGACAAGCACATTGTCGCCCAGCGACGCGCGCATCTCGTCGACCTTGGTCTTGACCCGCGCCATGCCGCCAAAGCATTCGCCCTCAGCTTCGCCTTCGGCGTCGCAGGTCGAATCGAAGCGGTTGATCGATTCGACACGGCTGTGGATGTCGTTCGTGTGCAGGATGTGCAGCGTGAAATCGGCGGCGGCGGCACCGGCGGTCAGGCCCAGTGCGGCGGCGCTGGTCAGCAGTCTGGCAAGCATGGAAGTCTCCCTTGTTGGTCGGGTACGCAGTGTTCGGGCATGACCTGTTGGTCGGCCCATCGGAAGCGGATGTACCGCAAAAATTGTAACAGAAGCGCGATACTTGACCAGAGCCCTGACGCACGGCACACCCGGCCCATGGAAATCTACAAGATCCTTCGCGGCCCGGAATGGGCGGCCCTGCGCGCGGAGCGGGAAACGCCCGGTGCGCCCGTGGATGTGGCCGACGGCTTCATCCATTTCTCGACAGCCGAACAGGCCCGCGAAACCGCCGCCAAACACTTTTCGGGCGAAGACGGCCTGATGCTGGCCGCGCTGGAGACAGATCGCATGGGCGACGCGCTGAAATGGGAGCCGTCGCGCGGTGGCGCGCTCTTTCCCCACTACTACGGCCCCCTGAAGCTGGAGCATGTCGTATGGGCGCAGCCTTTGCCGCTGGGCCCCGAGGGGCATGTCTTTCCGGAAACCTTCCCATGAGCCTGATCGAGACCCTGGGCCTCGAGGCGCTGCGCCGGATCGACCCGGAAACCGCCCATGGCCTCGCGCTCAAGGCGCTGCGCGCGGGCCTAGCCCCGTTGCCCGGACAGCTCACGTCGCCGCGCCTTGCGACCCGTTTGGCCGGGATCGCCCTGCTCAACCCGCTGGGCCTGGCCGCCGGGTTTGACAAGAACGCCACAGCTTTGGGGCCTTTGTCCCGTGCGGGCTTCGGATTTATCGAAGTGGGCGCCGCCACCCCGCGCCCGCAAGAGGGCAACCCACGCCCGCGCCTGTTTCGCCTGCCCGAGGACCGTGCGGTCATCAACCGCTTCGGCTTCAACAACGAAGGCATGGAGGCGATCGCCACGCGTCTGCGGGACCGGCCCCGCGATGCGGTCATCGGCCTGAACCTGGGCGCGAACAAGGACAGTGCCGACCGTGCCGCCGATTTCGCCACGGTCCTGTCGCGCTGCGGGCCATCCCTCGATTTCGCGACGGTCAACGTCTCGTCGCCCAACACCGAGAAACTGCGCGAGTTGCAGGGCGCCGCGGCGCTGAGCGCGCTCTTGACCGGTGTTCTGAAGGCCCGCGACGGGCTGGAGCGCAGGATCCCGGTCTTCCTCAAGATCGCGCCGGATCTGAGCGATGGGGATCTGGCCGATATCGCCACTGTGGCGGGCGAGACCGGGATCGACGGGATCATCGCGACAAACACCACTCTGTCGCGTGACGGTCTGGCCGGCCCGCACAGGCGCGAGGCGGGCGGGCTTTCCGGCGCGCCGCTGTTCGACAGATCGACCCGTGTTCTGGCCCGTCTGCACCGCCTCACCGATGGCACGATCCCCCTGATCGGCGTCGGCGGCGTGGAGGATGCCGAGACGGCCTACGCCAAGATCCGCGCCGGCGCCTCGGCGGTGCAGCTGTACACGGCACTGGCCTACCGCGGCCTGTCGCTGGTGCCCGAGATCCTCAAGGGGCTGGACGCGCTGCTGGAGCGGGACGGGTATGCACACGTGGCCGAGGCGGTGGGCACGGAGCGCGACCGCTGGCTCTGACCGGCTCTCAACTCAGCCGCGCTGTGCCGCCCGTTCCAGGGCCGGGTATCGCAGCCACAGCGTTAGCGCCCGTGCCATGAAGGACAGCAAAAGCGCCATCCAAAGGCCGTGATTGCCGAACTGAGGCACCAGCGCCACCACGCACACCGCGTAGAAGGCGGCGCTGATCGCCATCATGTTGCGCATGTCGCCCGTACGCGTGGCCCCGATGAAGATCCCATCGAGCATCCAGCTGGCCAGGCCCACCAGCGGGGCCAGCGCCATCCAGGGCAGATAAACCCGTGCCGCCGCCTGCACCTCGGGCGCCTTGGCCATCAGGTCGATGATCGCCGGACCGAAGACCCAGAAAACGAGCGACAGAAGCACCACGCAAATGAGCCCCCAGAGACTGGTCAGGTAGGCCCCGCGCCGCAGCCGCGAAAGCTGGCCCGCGCCAAAGGCCTGCCCCACCAACGCCTCGGCGGCAAAGGCGAAGCCGTCAAGCCCGTAGGCCGTGATCTGCAGGAACTGCAGCAGCACCTGGTTCGCTGCAAGGGTCACGTCGCCGAAGTCTGCGCCAAGAAAAAGGAAGGACACGAAGATCGCCTGCAACAGAAGCGATCGTATCAGGATATCGCCGTTCACCGCCAGCATGTGACGCAAGCGGTTCGGGTCGAAGACCCGCGGCCAGTCGCACCACGCGGGCACCCGGAACGCGGTGCGGCAGAACCACAGGCCCAAAGCCAACCCGCTCCATTCCGCGAGGAAGGTGGCAAAGGCCACACCGTCCACGCCCCAGCCGAGGCCCAGCACGAACCACAGGTCGAGCACGATGTTCAGCCCGTTCATCCAGATCTGCAGCACCAGCACCTCGCGCGTGCGTTCTTGCGCGATGAGCCAGCCGTTGATGCCGTAAATGGCAATCGCCGCGGGCGCGCTCCAAACCCGGATCGCCATGTAGCCGCGCGCGAGCTCCTCGACCTCGTCGCTGGCGGGCGAGACCTGGAACGCCCCCCAGAACAGCGGCACCTGCAGCGCAAGGATGGCGAAGCCCGCCGCAAAGCCGATCATCAGCGCACGGGTCAAAAGCGCAGCCACCTCACCCGTCTGGCCCGCGCCATGGGCCTGGCTGGTCAGCCCGGTCGTGCCCATCCGCAGAAAGCCGAACACCCAGTAGAGGGCCGACAGGATCACGGCGCCGATGCCCACGGCACCAATCGGCGCGGCCTCGCCCAGCTGGCCCACCACCCCGGTATCCACCGCACCGAGGATCGGGACCGTTGCATTGGACAGCACGATGGGCAGCGCGATCTTCAAAACGCGGGTATGGGTAATTTGCACGCCCGCCGGGATATCAGCCATCGCGCGGGGGCATCAGGAAATGGCCTGTCCCTTGCGCGAAGAGCCTGTCCCGATTGTCCTGCCATGCCTCCACATGCACGCTGGCATAGCGGCGGCCCGAGCGGTTCACGCGGGCACGGGCATACGCATCGCGCGGCAGACCCGAGCGTAGGTAGTCGACGGTGAAGTCGATGGTCTTGGGCAGGCGCGGCAGATGGCCGGCTTCGAGCGTATCCACGTCGATTTTCCGGCTTTCCACGTCCTGCCATAGCATCGACCAGCTCAGCTCGATGATCGCCGTCACTTCGAGAAAGGCCGCCGTCACCCCGCCATGGATCGCAGGCAACATCGGGTTGCCGATCAGCTTTTCGTCGAAGGCCAGGTTCGCCGTCAGCTCGTCGCCGCGTCTGTCGAAGGAAATGCCGAGGAACCGGATGTACGGCACGCCCTGCACCAATGCGCGCAAGGCGGCATCGCGGCGCTGTTTCACGACCTGCACGGGATCGGGGGACCGACGCTGGGTCATGGGCGCTCTACCGTGAAGGCTCCTGTGGCCGTTGCCACGGGTCTGGCAGCGTCATCGTCGCGCGCGGTCGCCCGCACGAAGGCCACGGAGCGGGTGACGTGATAGCAGGTTGCCCTGGCGCGGATCGTCTGACCCGGGGTCGCCGGACGCATGTAGTCGATCCGCAAGTCGATGGTGGCCGTGCCCGCCGGCGCGGATGGATGGCTCATGACAGCGGCCCCGCCACAGGTGTCCATAAGCGCCGACACCGCGCCGCCATGGATCACGCCGGTTTCGGGGTCGCCGACCAGCTTGCCGTCATAGGGCATGGTGATCTCAGCCTCGCCATCGCCGATCTCGACGATCTGCAGACCCAGCGCCTTGGCATGGGGGATCAGCTCGATGAACTGGCGGGCCAGTTTCGCTTTGTCGGCGGTCATGGGGGTCTCCGGCCTGTGTGGTTTCATATGAGATGGATCGCGCAGCTTCTGCAACCCATCGGCTTGCCCCGCCGGCGCCGCGGCCCTACCCTATCTGCAGGGAGAGCGAGATGACCGACCCACGCCTGTCGTTCAAAGAGATGTGCGCGCGGTTCGACGTGACCCCGCGGACATTGCGCTATTACGAATACATCGAGCTTTTGCAGCCCGAACGTGACGGCCGCGCGCGCTACTATGGCCCGCGAGAAATCGCGCGGATGGTGCTGATCCTGCGCGGTCGCAAGTTCGGCTTTCAGCTCGAGGACATCCGCCAATGGCTTCTGATCTACGAGAAAGAAGGCACCCATGCGCAGATGAAGACCTGGATCGAGATGGCCGACCGGCAGTTGTTGGAACTGGCGGACCAACGCGCCCAGCTGGACGAGGCGATGGTCGAGCTCAAGGCGCTGCGGGATGAAACCGCCGCGACCCTTGAGCGCGAAGAAGACTAGGCAGTCCTACCGCCACCCTACGTTCGGCCCTGCAATAAAATTGCCGCAAAACCCGAGTGACGAAGCCTGATCTTACGTCAAGACAAAAGTGACGTGACGTTCAACTTACGTCAACTTGGGGGAAGCTTGTAAATCATCTTTAAGACGTCCAGCTCTGTGCGGCATCACCGATGACCAGTAGAAAGACAAACAAGATGACCGACGCGCATATGACCATTCGCGAGATGTGCGACGCTTTCGACGTCACGCCACGCACGCTGCGATTTTACGAAAGCAAAGAGCTGCTTTTCCCGATCCGTGAAGGCCAGAAACGCCTGTTCACCAAACGCTGCCGCGCACGTCTCAAGCTGATCCTGCGCGGCAAGCGCTTCGGGTTCAGCCTCGAGGAAATCCGCCAGCTTCTGGACCTTTACGACCTGGGCGATCAGCAGCACACACAGCTCGCCAAGACCTATGAAATCGCGCAAGAGCGCTTGGCCGAGCTTGTCCGCCAGCGCGACGAGCTGAACACCGCGATTGCCGAACTCGAAGAACAATTGCGCTGGGGTGAAAAGATCCTCACGTCGTTCAACAGCCCGCGCAGAGCGGCCGAATAACCAGACACGTTCCAGATTTCAGGGAGAGAGACATGCCCATCTACACCGCCCCGACCCAGGACATGCAATTCGTTCTGCACGATGTGCTCAACGTCTCCGCATCCGACATCCCCGGATATGACGAGATGGACCGCGAAACCACGCAGGCCATCCTGGAAGAGGCCGGCAAGCTGAGCGAGAATGTGCTGGCCCCCCTGAACCCCGTTGGCGACGAGCAGGGCTGCACCCTGGAAAACAGCGTGGTCCGCACGCCCGAGGGTTTCAAGGACGCCTATGACCAGATGCGCGAAGGCGGGTGGATGGGGCTGGATGCCGATCCCGAATACGGCGGCCAGGGCATGCCCTACCTGATGGGCTCGGCCGTGGGCGAGATGTTCGTGTCGGCCAACATGGCCTTCAACATGTACCAGGGCCTGACCCATGGCGCCTATTCCGCGATCCACGCCCATGGCTCGGACGCGCAAAAGGCCACCTATCTGCCCAAGATGATCGACGGCATCTGGTCTGGCACCATGAACCTGACCGAACCCCATTGCGGCACCGACCTGGGACTGATCCGGACCAAGGCAGAGCCGCAGGACGATGGCACCTACAAGATCTCGGGCCAGAAGATCTGGATCTCGGCAGGCGAACACGACATGTCCGAAAACATCATTCACCTCGTGCTGGCCAAGGCGCCGGGCGGCGGTGAGGGGACCAAGGGCATCTCGCTCTTCATTGTCCCCAAATTCCTGGTGAACGAGGATGGCAGCCTGGGCGAGCGCAACAGCCTGTCCTGCGGCGGCCTGGAAAAGAAGATGGGCATCCACGGCAACGCCACCTGCGTTATGAACTACGACGGTGCGACAGGCTACCTCATCGGCGAGTTGCACAAGGGCATGCGCGCCATGTTCACCATGATGAACGAAGCGCGCCTGGGTGTGGGCCTGCAGGGTTATGCCCAGGGCGTCGTGGCCTATCAGAACGCGTTGGGCTTTGCCCGCGACCGTCTTCAGGGCCGCGAAGTGACCGGCGTGAAGAACCCCGATGGCCCCGCGGACCCGATCATCGTGCACCCCGATGTACGCCGGAACTTGCTGGACCAGAAAAGCTTTGTCGAGGGTGCGCGCGCTTTCGTCTTCTGGGGCGCGCAGATGATCGACGCCAGCCACCGCAAGGGCGATGAAGAGGCCGAAGCGATGATCTCTCTCCTGACCCCGGTCATCAAGGGCTTCCTGACCGACAAGGGGTTCGAGACGACCGTGCTGGCACAGCAGACCCTGGGCGGGTCGGGCTTCACCCGCGAATGGGGGCTGGAGCAGTTCGTTCGCGATGCACGGATCACCATGATCTACGAAGGCACCAATGGCATCCAATCGCTCGACCTCGTGGGGCGCAAGCTGGGGCTCAATGGCGGCAAAACGATCATGGCCTTCTTTGACATGGTCAAGAACTACATCAAGGACAACGCAGGCGATGAAGCGTTCGATCGTGACTTCCTCGAGCCACTCAAGAAGGCGTCGAAAGACCTGCAGGCGGCGGGGATGTATTTCATGCAGAACGGCATGAAGAACCCGCACAATGCGCTCGCTGGCTCCTATGACTTCATGCATCTCTTCGGCCATGTCTGCCTGGGCCTGATGTGGGCCAGGATGGGCAAGGCCGCGATGGCCGCGCTGGAGACCGGCGAAGGCGATCAGGACTTCTACCGCGCCAAGCTGGAGACCGGGCGCTACTACATGGCTCGCCAGCTGCCCATGACCGGCACGCACCTGGCCCGCATCGAAAGCGGGGCGGAACCGGTCATGACGCTCGACGCCGCGAATTTCTAAGGCAAAGGTGGGTTGAAAACCCACCCTACGCCCCGGAGCGCGTGATGCCGAAACGTTTCCGCCAGACCCGCCGCTTTCCTGTTGCCATGACCGAAGACGGATATCGCCGGCTAAAGCGTTGCGCTGGGGACGCTGGGCTGGAGGAGGGAGAGGCGCTGTCCTTTCTCTTCGAGCATTTCGACCGGGTGACCGACGAGGAGCGGCTCACCTTTCACCTGCGCCGGTTCAACTCGGAACTGGATGACAGAAAGAAGTAACAGGGGGAGGAATCCATGGCATCGACCTGGATGACGGAAGAGCACCAGATGCTGGCCGAAATGACGGCCAGGTTCATCGCCGAGGAATGGGCACCCCATTTCGACCGCTGGCGCAACCAGGGCGAGATGGACCGCGAAACCTGGGCGCAAGCGGGCGAACTGGGGCTGCTGTGCCCCTCGGTTCCCGAGGAATACGGCGGCGCCGGTGGCGATTTCGGACACGAGGCGGTGATCCTCATGGAAGGGTCGCGCGCCAACCTCGCGAGCTGGGGCCATGGCATTCATTCCGGCATCGTCGCCCATTACATCCTGGCCTACGGGACCGAGGATCAGAAACAGCGTTGGCTGCCCAAGATGGTGTCGGGCGAGCTGGTCGGCGCGCTGGCCATGACCGAACCCTCCGGCGGTTCCGACGTGCAGGCGATCAAAACCAGCGCGATCCGCGACGGCAATGCCTATCGGCTGTCAGGACAGAAGACCTTCATCACCAATGGCCAGCACGCCAACCTGATCATCGTCGCCGCCAAGACCGACCCGAACGAACGCGCCAAGGGTACCTCGCTGGTGGTCGTCGAAACCGACGGCGCTGCGGGCTTTCAGCGCGGCCGCAACCTCGAGAAGATCGGCTGCCACGCGGCGGACACGTCAGAGCTCTTCTTCGACAATGTCGAGATCCCGCCCGAGAATCTCCTGGGCGGCGAAGAGGGGCAGGGCTTCTACCAGATGATGAAGCAACTGCCCCAGGAGCGGCTGATCATCGGCTGCGGTGCCGTGGGCGCGATGGAGGGCGCGGTCGAGCGCACCATCGCCTATGCCAAGGAGCGCGAGGCCTTCGGCGGGCCGCTGACCCAGTTCCAGAACACCCGCTTCAAGCTGGCCGAATGCCAGACCAAGACCACCGTCGCGCGCGCCTTCCTCGATGCCTGCATCGCCGAACATCTCGAGGGCAAGCTGAGCGTCGAAAAGGCCGCGATGGCGAAGTACTGGTTGACGGACACGCAAGGCGAAGTGCTGGACGAGTGCCTGCAGCTCCATGGCGGTTACGGCTACATGCAGGAATACGCCATCGCGGAGATGTGGACCGACGCCCGCGTGCAGCGGATCTATGGCGGCACCAACGAGATCATGAAGGAACTGATCGCGAGGGCGATGTGATGGCGGGCGGGGCGCTGACTTCGACGGCCGGAGCGGGGGTTTCACACCCCCACACTCCCGTGGAGTATTTTTCGAAAGATGAAGACACAACATGTCCACCCCGCCGCCCGGGTCCGATCTCGCTTGGCGGCACTCGAACGGGGCGGCGGGGCTTCACCTTTCACGCCCATCGCCTCTCCAGGCTGTGGCGCACCCCCGAGCCTGCCCCATTAACCTTAACGCGCCGTTACCCGGGGCAGGGCGCGTCCCCAGCTTCATCTTTCCAAAAATACTCACATCGCAACGGCCCGACCGGGAGCACCGCATGACCCTCAAGCTTCATTGTTTCGGCGAGTCCGGCAACGCCTACAAGGCCGCGCTCCCTCTGGAACTCTCTGGTCTCGATTGGGAGCCCGTCTTCGTCGATTTCTTCAACGGCGCCACCCGCACGCCCGAATACCGCGCCGAGGTAAACGAGATGGGCGAGGTACCGGTGCTGGTCGATGGCGATCTGCGGCTCACCCAGTCTGGTGTGATCCAGGATTACATTACCGAAAAATCGGGCAAGTTCGGCGGAACGACGCTTGAGGAACGCCGCGAAGTCCTGCGCTGGGTGCTTTGGGACAATCACAAACTGTCCAGCCAGGCGGGCATGACCCGGTTCCTGATGAACTTCCTGCCCGAGGCCAAGCGCCCTGCCGAGGTGATCGGCTTCATGCAAGGGCGTCTCAAATCCGCCTACCAGGTTCTCGACGCGCATCTTTCCGGGCGCGACTGGATCGTGGGCGATGGCCCCACGAACGCGGATTTTTCCTGCTGCGCCTATCTCTACTACCCCGAGCCCTTCGGGTTCGACCGGGCCGATTGGCCCCAGATTGCCGCCTGGCTCGACCGCATCGCGGACCTGCCCGGCTGGAAACACCCCTATGACCTGATGCCCGGCTCGCCAGCCGACCGGGCCTGAACGGAGGACCCCATGACAGACGCCTACATCTTCGATGCCGTGCGCACCCCGCGTGGCAAGGGCCGCAAGGACGGCAGCCTGCACGAGGTGACCAGCGCGCGGCTTTCCGCCGTGACGCTCAACGCCCTTAAAGTACGCAACGGTCTTGACGGCCACGCGGTCGAGGACGTGATCTGGGGCAATGCGACCCAGGTCATGGAACAGGGGGGCTGCCTTGCGCGCACCGCCGTTCTGGCCTCGGACCTCGATGAGCGCATCCCCGGCCTGTCGATCAACCGCTTCTGCGCGTCCGGCATGGAGGCGGTGAACCTGGCCGCCAACCAGGTGCGCGGCGGCGCGGGCGAGGCCTATATCGCCGGCGGGGTCGAGATGATGGGCCGCGTGCCCATGGGCTCGGACGGGGCGGCGATCGCCGTCGATCCGTCGATCGCGATGGAGACCCATTTCGTCCCGCAAGGTATCTCGGCCGATATCATCGCAACCAAGTTCGGCATCAGCCGTGACGATGCCGATGCCTTTGCCGTGGAAAGCCAGAAACGCGCCAAGGCCGCGTGGGACGATGGCCGCTTTGCGAACTCGGTCATCACCGTGCGCGACGTGAACGGCCTGCCGATCCTCGAACATGACGAATACATGCGCCCCGGCACCGACATGCAGGCGCTGGGTGCGCTCAAGCCGTCGTTCAAGGACCAGGGCGAGGTCATGCCGGGCTTCGATAAAATCGCGCTGATGAAATACCCCGAGCTCGAGCGCATCAACCACATCCATCACGCTGGCAATTCCTCGGGCATCGTGGACGGGGCCGCCGGTGTGCTTGTCGCCTCCAAGGCATGGGGCGAGGCCCGGGGGCTGAAGCCCCGCGCGCGGATCAAGGCCACCGCCAAGATCGGCACCGACCCGACCATCATGCTGACGGGCCCCGTGCCCGCGACCGAGCATGTGCTCAAGGCCGCTGGCATGGACATCGGCGATATCGACCTCTTCGAGGTGAACGAGGCGTTTTCGTCCGTCGTGCTGCGCTTCATGCAGGCGTTCGACGTGGATCACGGCAAGGTCAACGTGAACGGCGGCGCCATCGCCATGGGCCACCCGCTGGGCGCCTCGGGCGCGATCATCATAGGCACGCTTTTGGATGAAATGGAACGCAGCGACCGTGCAACCGGCCTGGCCACGCTCTGCGTCGCCTCGGGCATGGGTGCCGCCACGGTGCTGGAACGGGTGTAAGGAGCAGACAGAATGACCGATTTCACGATGCAAAAGGGCGACGACGGCGTCGCCATCATCACCTGGGACGTGCCCGGCAAGTCGATGAACGTGCTCAGCTTTGACGGGCTGCGCGAGCTTGACGCCTGCATGACCGATGCGCTGGCCGACGACGCTGTCAAGGGCATCGTCATCACCTCCGCCAAGGACAGCTTTGCCGCGGGCATGGACCTGAACGTGCTGGCCCGCATGAAGGAAGAGGCGGGCGATGAGCCCGCGCGCGGGCTTTTCGACGGGATCATGCAGATGCATGGCGTCCTGCGGAAGATCGAGCGCGGCAACATGGACCCCAAGACCAACAAGGGCGGCAAACCCGTCGCGGCCGCCCTGCCCGGCACGGCGCTTGGCATCGGGCTCGAGATCCCGCTTGCCACGCACCGCATCTTCTGCGCGGACGACCCCAAGGCCAAGATCGGCCTGCCCGAGATCAAGGTGGGCCTGTTCCCCGGCGCGGGCGGCACCACGCGCATCGTGCGCAAGCTGGGCGCCATGGCCGCCGCGCCCCTGCTGCTCGAGGGCAAGCTGAGCGACCCGAAAAAGGCCAAGAGCCTGGGCATCATCGACGAGGTGGTCGAAGACCCGATGGCGGCGGCCAAGGCCTGGGTGCTTGAGGCCACCGACAAGGATCTGGTCAAGCCCTGGGACGACAAGGGCTACAAGATGCCCGGCGGCGCGCCTTATCACCCGGCAGGCTTCATGACCTTCGTCGGTGCTTCGGCCATGGTGAATGGCCAGACGCAGGGTGTCTACCCGGCGGCCAAGGCGATGCTGTCGGCGATCTACGAAGGCGCGCTCGTCCCCTTCGACACCGCGCTCAAGATCGAGGCGCGCTGGTTCGTCAACGTGCTGATGAACCCGTCCTCGGCGGCGATGATCCGGTCGCTCTTCATCAACAAGGGCGCGCTTGAGAAAGGCGCGAACCGCCCCGAGGCGCCGGACCAGACGGTCAAGAAAGTGGGCGTTCTGGGCGCGGGCATGATGGGTGCAGGCATCGCGCTCGTCTCGGCCCAGGCGGGCATCGAGGTCGTGTTGATCGACCAGGCGCAGGACGCCGCCGACCGCGGCAAGGCCTATACCGAAAGCTATTTCGACAAGGGCATCAAGCGGGGCAAATCCACCGCCGAAAAGAAGGCCGCCGCGCTGGACCGGATCACGGCGACCACGGATTACGACGCGCTCAAGGGCTGTGACCTTGTGGTCGAGGCGGTCTTTGAAGACCCCAAGATCAAGGCCGATGTGACGGCCAAGGCAGAGGCGGTGCTGGGTGAAGATGCGATCTTTGCCACCAATACGTCGACCCTGCCGATCTCGGACCTGGCCAAGGCATCCAAGCGGCCCGGGCAGTTCATCGGCATCCACTTCTTTTCGCCCGTGGAAAAGATGCTGCTGGTCGAGATCATCAAGGGACGCGAGACCGGCGACCGGGCCGTGGCCAAGGCGCTCGATTTCGTGCGGCAGATCCGCAAGACCCCCATCGTCGTGAACGACGCACGCTTCTTCTACGCCAACCGCTGCATCATTCCCTACATCAACGAGGGCATCCGCATGGTGGCCGAGGGCGTGGAGCCAGCGCTGATCGAAAACGCGGCCAAGCTCGTGGGCATGCCACTGGGCCCGCTGCAGCTGGTCGACGAGACCTCGATCGACCTCGGTGCCAAGATCGCCCGCGCGACCAAGGCGGCGATGGGCGATGCCTATCCCGACGATGCGGTGGACGAGGTCATCTTCTGGATGGAGGGCGAAGGCCGCATGGGCCGCAAGGCCAAGGCAGGCTTCTACGCCTATGACGAGGCCGGCAAACGTCAGGGCCTGTGGGAGGGTCTGGCCGCCAAATATCCGCGCGCCGACACGCAGCCCGACGTGACCGAGGTGCAGCATCGCCTGCTCTTCGTACAGGTGCTGGAAGCGGTCCGCGCGCTCGAGGAAGGGGTGCTGGAAGACATCCGCGAAGGCGATGTGGGCGCGATCCTGGGCTGGGGCTTCGCACCTTGGTCGGGCGGTCCGTTCAGCTGGCTCGACATCCTGGGCGCGCCCTACGCGGCCGAGCGTTGCGATGCCCTGACCGCCGCCCATGGCGCACGGTTCACTTGCCCGGCGCTGTTGCGCGAGATGGCGGAAAAGGGCCAGAGCTTCTACGGGCGCTTCGGGCCCAAGGCCGAGGCCGCCTGAGCCAAACGCGCCCGGGGCCTCTCCAAGGGCCCCGGGCTCACCCTTCAGAACCGGTAGCCGAACCGGTCGATATCCTCGGCACAGATTTCTGCCACGATCCGGCGTGTCGCGTCGTTGTAGTAACCGCGATGGTTTGCCTGCCGCTCGGATTGGTTGGCAATCGGCAGATCAAAGCGAAAACCAAGGTGATCAAAAAGGGGCTCTGCGTCCGCCGAAAAATGTTCGAGGCGTAGAAACAACGCGGGCCGCTCCTGTCCGGTGGCATCTGTCACATAACGCCTGGCCGGGCTGTGACGTAAACTGTGGCGTGTATGCGGGTCATCGAGGAAGGCGGCGAACCCGACAGATCGGGCCAGCTGCACCGCGGGATGGTCGAATGACTGCGCGCGCAGCCAGTGGTAGTAGCTGACCAGCCGATCCCACGGATTGCGCACCAGTGTGACGATCAACGCGGACTCGAGCATGCCATCTGGGATCGCCCCGTCCGCATCGGCCAGCGTCGAATGCTTCCAAAGCCGGCCGCGGCTTTGCATGCCTTTCAGACGCTTCCGGCGCCGCTGCGCCTTGGGCGTGTCGCCGATCAGGATATCGTCGGCCATCGCACGATCCTCGAGCGCGAGCGCCAGCGCGGTGCCGCCCGTCTTAGGGATATGCACGAAGATGTAGTTACGTCCGGGCGAGATGATCATGACGACAGCGTATCGTCCCTGGACCGCAGCGCAATCACTCCACCTGCCAGAACGATAAGCCCGATCCCGGCCACCTGCCATGGCCCGATGGTCTGACCGAAGGCCCAGAGCGCGTAGAGGGGGCCGAACACCATGACGGCGTATTCGAAGACCGACACATAGGACGGCTCGCCCAGCTGGTAGGCGCGGATGATAAGAAAGACCCCGGCGACCGAGCCCACGGCCTGAAGCACGACAAGCGGCAGCGCCGGACCGACCTCCCACGACCAGCCGCGTGTGACGAAGCCTTCGGTTCCCGGCGGCACCGGCCAAAATGCGAGGACCATCAGGCCTATAAGCCCCACCAGCCCCAGCATGCTCATGACCCCGGCCAGAAGCGCGACGGGGCTTTCGTCTGCGCACCAGGCCCGGGTGCTGAGCGCACCCATGGCGTAGAACATGCCCCCCGCGACCGGGAACAGGCTCGACCAGCCCGCATTGCCGGGCGAGGGCTGCAGCACCAGTACGATGCCAGCGAAACCGAGGCCCACCGCAAGGATGCGCCAGGGACCGATGCGCATCCCCGGCAACAGGACAGAGAACAGCAGGATGAAGAGCGGCGAGGTGAACAGTCCCGCCAGTGCCTGCGCGATGGGCAGAACCGCCAGCGCGCTGAAATAGAACAGCATGGCCAGTGTTATGAACCCGCTGCGCGCCGCCACGGCCCACCAGCGATGCGGACGCAACCGCCCCAGGCCCAGCAACGAAAGCCCCACCACCAGCGGCAGGGCCATCGCGGCCCGCATCGCATGGAACTGCCACAGGCCCATATAGGGGGCCAGCTGCGCGATATAGGCGTCGATCACGCCGATGATCGCCATCGCCGCCAGCATCGACAATGCCGCTGCCACGGGGCGGGTTTCGGGGGCAAGGGACGCGGGGTGGCTCATGAGGCTTTCATTGACCTTCGCTTGCGCGCAATAGTCTGTGCTGAAACCGACATCGATTCAGGGAGGCGACATCATGGGCTGGATGGCCGACGAAACCGGGCTTGGCAAGAACGCGGCGAACTACGTGCCCCTGACGCCGCTGTCGTTCCTGAACCGCGCGGCGCAGATCTATCCCGATGAACTGGCCGTGGTTTACGGCCCCCATCGCAAGACCTACCGCGAGTATCGCGACCGCGTCACGCGACTGGGCTCGGCGCTGGTCAAGCTCGGCGTGGCCCCCGGCGATGTGGTGGCGACCATGCTGCCCAACATCCCCGCCCAGGCCGAGGCGCATTTTGGTGTGCCCGCCTGCGGGGCGGTGTTGAACACGATTAACACCCGGCTCGACGTGGACACGGTGGCCTACATCCTCGATCACGGTGGGGCCAAGGTTCTGCTTTGCGACCCGCAATTCCTGCCCGTCGCGGCCGAGGCCATCGAGCGGATGGAGGGCCCGGCCCCCACAGTGATCGAAGTGGCGGACGACCACGAGGGCGTCCATGCCCATGGGCATTACACCGAATACGAGGATCTGCTGGCCTCGGGCGATCCCGAATTTGGCTGGATTATGCCCGAGGATGAATGGGAATCGATTTCGCTCAATTACACCTCGGGTACCACGGGGCGCCCCAAGGGCGTCGTCTATCACCACCGCGGCGCTTACCTGAACGCGATGGGCCAGGTGCTGAGCTGGCGCATGGTGCTGCGGCCCCGCTACCTGACCATCGTGCCGCTCTTTCACTGCAACGGTTGGTGTCACACCTGGATGATGCCCGCCGTGGGCGGCACGCTCGTCTGCTGCCGCGACATCACGGCCAAGGCCATCTTCGACGCCATCGCCGACGAGGGTGTGAGCCATTTCGGCGGCGCACCCATCGTGCTGAACATGCTGGTGAATGCCCCCGAGGCCGAGCGGCGGCCCTTTGACCATGTGGTCGAGGTCTTTACCGCCGGTGCGCCGCCCGCGCCCGCGACACTGGCCAAGATCGAGCCAATGGGGTTCAACATCACGCAGGTCTACGGGCTGACCGAAACCTATGGGCCGGCCACCGAATGCACCTGGGGTCCGCAATGGGACCACCTGACAGGCGACGACCGCGCCGCCAAGAAGGCCCGGCAGGGGGTCGCCATGCCCTTCATGGAGCACATCACCGTCCATGACAGCGCAGGCGCCGAAATCCCGGCGGACGCCACTGCCCAGGGCGAGATCGTCTTTCGCGGCAATGGCGTGATGAAGGGGTATCTGAAGAACCCCGAAGCGACCCAAGAGGCCTTCAAGGGCGGGTATTTCCACTCGGGCGACATCGCGATCCTGCATCCCGACAGCTATCTGCAGATTGCCGACCGGGCCAAGGACATCATCATCTCGGGCGGTGAGAACATCAGCTCGGTCGAGGTGGAATCGACCCTGATGGGCCACGATGCCGTGCTGCTTGCCGCGGTCGTCGCCAAGCCGGACGAGAAATGGGGCGAAGTGCCCTGCGCCTTCATCGAGTTGAAGGACGGGCACGATGCGACCGAGGAAGAGCTGATCGCCTTTGCCCGCCAGAAGCTGGCCGGGTTCAAGACCCCGAAAAAGGTGGTGTTCCAGGAGCTTCCCAAGACCTCGACCGGCAAGATCCAGAAATTCGAGCTGCGCAAGCTGGCTAAAACCATGTGATCGGGCTTTCCCTGGGGCAGTTGACGCCTACCCTCTTCATCGTAGGCAATCCCGGAGGACGACATGCGACGCTGGATCTGGCGCTACACCGATGGTGCGGTCAACCCGACCGCAGTGCGTGACGTGCGCGGCGCGCACACGACCAAGGCCGACCGGTCGGAACACCGCCGCCATCACTGGCTCTACGAAGACCTGCTGGCCTGAGCGTCAATGGACGGGTGCGTGCGGGCATGATACCTTGTCCGTCAACGAGGCAGAGCAGGCCCGACCATGACAGCATTGAAGGAATACGAGCGGCTCGAGGCGGCGGGCCTTTGGCGTGCATCCCCCGATGCACAACGGCGCGACGTGATCGTGTCCGTGGGCGATGCCACGCTTGTCATCACCGATCTGAACGACCGGGCCTTGGCCCATTGGTCCATCGCCGCCGTGGCGCGGGCCAACCCGGGGCAGTCGCCAGCCATCTATCATCCCGATGGCGATCCTGGCGAAACGCTTGAGATCCCCGTCTCGGAAACCGAGATGATCGCGGCGATCGAGAAACTGCGCACGGCGATCGAGCGACGTCGGCCACGCCCCGGACGCTTGCGGCTATTGGGAATTGGCGTGTCGTTCCTGACCGTGGTCGCGCTTGTGGTTTTCTGGCTGCCCGATGCCCTGTCACGGCACGCGGTCAGCGTCGTCCCAGGCGCGAAGCGGGTCGAGATCGGCAATCAGCTGGTGCGCGCGATGGAGCGCGTTACCGGACCGCCCTGCGGGACCACCGCCACCAGCGATGCGCTCGTGGCCCTTGGCGACCGTCTGTTCCCCGATCACCCCGAAATCCGCATTTCCGTGGTGCGTGACGGCGTGCGCACCGCCCAACACCTGCCGGGCGGCCGGATTGTGATAAACCGCAGCCTGGTGGAGGATTTCGACGATCCCGACGTGGTGGCCGGCTATCTGCTGGCGGAACGACTTCGGGCCGATCTGCATGACCCGATCGCCGAGCTTCTGGAGGCCGAAGGGCTGACCGCGAGCTTGCGTTTGCTGACCACCGGCGGCCTGCCGGACACCGTGCTGGACCGCCACGCGGAGCGGCTGGTCACCATGGCACCGGTGGCGGTGCCCGACGATCTGCTCTTGGCCAGGTTCGACGCAGCCGGGCTGCGAAGTGCAGCCTACGCGTATGCGATGGATGTCTCGGGCGAGACCGTGCTGGGCCTGATCGAGGCTGACCCCTATCCGTCGGGCACCCCGGATCCCGTGCTGAGCGATGGCAACTGGATCCGGCTTCAGGGCATCTGCGGCGGATAAACGAAAACGGCAACGGCGCCCGGGGGCGCCGCCGTTCAGAACGTTTTTCGCACCAAGTGGAGGGTCAGTTGCGAATGAGCGCGTTGCGGAATCCAGCTTGGCGCGCCTTGGACAGCGCCGCGTTCAACTGTCCCTGCGAGCCGTAGGGCCCTACCAGCACCAGCCGCTGCGTCTGACCGCCCCGTGTATATTTCCCGATCCGCACGGGCAAGCCCATGGACCGGGCACGCTGCGCCACCTGCTGGGCCTCCGCCGCGGACCCGTAAACACCCAGCTGCACGTGGCCGCGCACGGTGCCCGTGGGCTGCGCCGCTTTTGGGGTGCGCGGTGCCGACCGGGTCGATACCACCGTCTGTCTCTTGGTCACGGGGTTGTAGGTGGTTTTTCGCGTTTCCAGAGGTGCGACGCTCACGGGTTTTCCCGTCGCCCGCGTCTCAGGGGCATTGACCACGTAGACCCGGGTCGCGCCGGTCCGGCTTTCACCCGCATAGGGAATGTGGGGAAATTGCGCGGTAACGTCCTCTCCGGTCAGTCGGTTGACCAACCGCCGAGGCACGGTGTTGGTCCAGACAAGCTCCATCCGCGCGATCCCACCCAGCGACTGCTCGGCACGGCGAGGGTTGAGCCGGTCGTCGGTCCAGGCAGGGCGATAGCCGTGCGGGACCTTCACCTCGGCCCCGCGCGGCGCGGGCGGCTGATAGGTCGCAAGCGGCGCAATGCGGGTATTCTGGTCCACACGCACCATCTTGGCACCCGACGGCGGATACCCCGAGGTCTGCGGACCGCAGCGCACGGGCATACCGCTTCTGGACCGCAGGTATTGTTGGCTGATCGACGACACCCCTTGGCAGGCAGCGGCGCCGCCCCTGTTCACGACGACACGCTTGGGCGCCAGGGCCGGCGTCGAAGCGGGAACCTTCCGCGGTTGCACTTGCACCGTTCGCGGCTGGGCCTTGGGTGTCGCAGCGGGCCGCGACACACGAGGAGCCGATGTCCGCGCAGGTGCCGGGGCAGCCGCACGCGGCGCAGGCGATTTCGGCGCGTTCAGCGTGATCTGTTCGACCTCTTCGGTTTGCGGGGCGGGACGGGTCTGGGCCACGGCGGTCCGGAAGGTCGGTTGGAACCCGCAAACCTGTTCCCTGTTGCGCGCGACGCGGGGCACCCAGCTGGTGTTGCCGTCGATACCGGCGCGGATGAACACGCATCCTTCGCTGTCGACATACTGACGTCTTTCGAAGCTTTCCGGCGGGAATTCGGCCGGCTGCACATTGGCGTCGATCCCCTGCGCATACACGCCCTAGAGGCTCAGAACGAGAGAAAGGCCACTGATGGCCAAAGTCAGTCCGCGAATAATTGTCATGTCTGCCCCCACAGATTGAACCATGAGGATGCCCGACTCCCTGGACCAAGTAAAGCCGGGATCGGCCTATTTTGTGCCGAACATGCGGTCACCCGCATCCCCTAGTCCCGGAACGATATAACCCTTCGCGTTCAACTTCTTGTCGACTGCCGCCGTGACGATGGGCACGTCCGGATGGGCCTCGCGCATGCGCGCCACACCTTCTGGTGCGGCCAGCAGGCAAAGGAAGCGGATGTTGTTCGCCCCGGCCTTCTTCAGAAGGTCGATGGCCGCAACCGAAGAGTTGCCCGTGGCCAGCATCGGATCGACCGCGATCACCAGACGATCCTCGAGCCCGTCAGGCACCTTGAAATAGTACTGCACCGGCTGAAGCGTCTCTTCGTCCCGGTACAGACCGACAAAGCCGACGCGTGCCCCCGGTATCAGTTCCAGCACACCATCCAGCAGCCCGTTTCCGGCACGCAGGATCGAGATCAACGCCAGCTTCTTGCCTGCGAGAACCGGCGCGTCCATCTCTTCGATCGGTGTTTCGATAGGCTTCGTCGTCATCGGCAGCTCGCGCGTGACTTCGTAGGCCAAAAGCTGGCTGATCTCGCGCAAGAGGCGGCGGAAGTCGCCCGTGGGCGTCGCCTTGTCCCGCATAAGGGTCAGTTTGTGCTGCACGAGCGGGTGGGTGACGATGGTCAGATGATCGGTCATGTTGGTTCCAGTTTCGGCTTCAGTCGGTCGCGGGTGTCGGCGTCACAAAAGGCCGCGTCAAGCGCGGTCAGGTTCAGCGCGCGAAAGTCCTCGTCTTCCCAG
This sequence comes from uncultured Paracoccaceae bacterium, assembly GCA_913062865.1. Taxonomy (GTDB): domain Bacteria; phylum Pseudomonadota; class Alphaproteobacteria; order Rhodobacterales; family Rhodobacteraceae; genus CAJXWO01. The sequence goes on from CAJXWO010000026.1 coordinate 24,278, forward strand.
CCAAAGGCACGGGCCAGCTCTTCGTACTCGCGCGTCATGGTGGTGTGGAAAAAGGGCGGGTCATCGGTGGACACGGTCACTTTCACGCCCGCATCGCGCAGGCGTGCAATCGGGTGTTTGTCGAAGCGCGGGTAAACGCCCAGCGCCACGTTCGAGCCGGGGCAGACCTCGAGCACGATGCCGCGCTCGGCAAGGTCCTCGACCAGCACAGGATCCTCGATGGCGCGCACGCCGTGCCCGATCCTCTCGACCCTCAGATCGCGGATGGCATCGCGAACCGAAGCCGGCCCGCCCCATTCGCCCGCATGGGCCGTCAGGCGCAACCCGGCCTCGCGCGCCATGTCGAAGCTGTAGGCAAAGTCGCCCGGCTTGCCCTTCATCTCGTCGCCTGCGATGCCGAAGCCCGTGACCCAGTCGCCTGCGGTTTCTGCCGCACAGAGGGCCACGCGCTTGGCCTGGTCGGGCCCGAAATGACGGATGCAGGTCACGATCCCGCGCATGACGATGCCGCTGTCGCGCTCGGTCGCCTCTGCCGCTTCCTGGATCGCATGAAGATATTCTCGCCACGCAGCCACATCGCCGCCGCCGCAGAAATCGGGACTCAGAAAGGCCTCGGTATAGATCACGCCTTGGGCCGCGCTTTCCTCCAGCACTGCGTGGGTCAGCCGGGCGAACGCCTCAGGCCCGGTGAGCACCTGCGTCGCGGCCTCGTAGACGCTGAGGAAATGGACGAAATCGCGGAAGGCGTAGGTGCCGTCTTCGTTGAAGACGCCGGACAGGTCGACCGACTTTTCTTGCGCAAGACCGCGAATGAAGGCGGGCGGTGCGGCCCCTTCGAGGTGCAGGTGCAATTCGACCTTGGGCAGGCTTTGGAAACTCATAGGAAACTCCTTCCCGGCCCCTGTGCCGGGACGCCCAGATGATGGGCCACGCTGGCAGCCACATCCACGAACCCGACCTGACCGATCTCGCCGGTGCCAACGCCCGCGCAAAGCACCGGCACCTGTTCGCGGGTGTGATCGGTGCCGGTCCAGGTGGGGTCATTGCCATGATCGGCGGTCAGCAGCATCAGGTCACCGTCGCGCAGGTGCGGCAGAAGTTTCCCCAACGCGGCGTCGAACCATTCGAGCGCGCGCGCATAGCCCGCCACGTTCCGACGGTGGCCATAGAGGCTGTCGAACTCTACGAAATTGGCGAATGTCAGGCTGCCCTCCTCCGCCTCGTCCACGAGGTTGGAAAGGTGGCCCATCAGCGCCGCATCATCGCCTTTGCGTACCTCGTCGATCCCGGTCATCGAGAAGATGTCGCCGATCTTGCCGATTGCATGAACCCGGCGGCCCGCGTCCTGCACCCAGTTGGTCAGGACCGGCGCGGGCGGGGCGATGGCAAAGTCGCGGCGGTTCCCCGTGCGGGTGAAGCCCTCCGCCGCGGCGCCCACGAAGGGCCGTGCGATCACTCGTCCCACCTTCATTTTGTGAAGCACCGGGGCGATGTCCCGGCAAAGCTGCAGAAGCCGCTCCAGCCCGAAATGCGCCTCGTGCGCGGCGATTTGGAAGACACTATCGGCCGAGGTGTAGCAGATGGGCCAGCCCGTCTCGATATGATCCTGCCCAAGCTCTTCGATGATCTGTGTGCCGCTGGCGTGGCAATTGCCAAGGATCCCGTCCGTGTCGGCCGCGCGGCAGACCTGATCGACCAAATCGTCCGGAAAGGCAGGCCGCGTGTCGGGGAAATAGGTCCAGTCCCAGGGGACCGGCACGCCCGCCAGTTCCCAATGGCCCGATGGCGTGTCCTTGCCCGGGCTGACCTCGCGCGCATGACCCCAGCGGCCCACGGGCACGGCATCGAACCCCGGCACATCGTCGCCAGAGGCCGCGCGCACCGCCGCCCCGAGCCCCAACCCGTCGAGCACGGGCAGCCGCAGGGGGCCGCTGCGCCCATCCTCTGCCTGGCCCGTAGCACAGGCCTGCGCGATATGCGCCAGCGTATTGGCCCCGCTATCGGGCCGGTCGCCGTTGAAGAACTGCCCCGCATCCGGTGCGCCGCCGATCCCCACCGAATCCATCACCACGAGAAAGGCACGCGCCATCAGCCGATCCTTTCATGGATCAAAGGCGGCAGGTCCGGCGCTCTGTACCCGATGGTGATCGCCGCCTGCACGGCGGCCACGGCGGCATCGGCCTGGCCTTCGCGCGCGGCATGGACGCGGCCCAGGGGCTGGCCTTTTTGCACCTTGTCGCCCAGGCGTACCATGTCCGACAGACCCACGGCTGGATCGACCGTATCGGTTTCCACCTGACGCCCGCCGCCCAGGTCGACCACGGCAAGGCCCAACGCCTCGCCCGCCATAGCGGTCACGATGCCGCTGCGAGGTGCAGGGATCTCCTGGATCACCGGTGCCTCTGGCAAAAAGCGCGCCCAGCTGTCGACGAACTCCACCGGCCCGCCCAGCGCATAGATCATCTGTCCGAAGCGCTCTGCCGCGCGCCCGTCGCGGATGCTGTCGGCAATCGTCTTCGTGCCTGCGGCCTCGTCCGCCGCCAGCCCTGCCTGCGCCAGCAGAACGCCGCCCAGCTCGGCGGTGAGGTCGAACAGCGCATCCTCGACCCCGTCGCAGAGCACGCGCATGCTGCTTTGCACCTCGAGCGCATTGCCCAGCGCATCGGCCGGAGGTTGGTTCATGTCAGTAATGAGCGCCTTGGCCGGGCAGCCCGCCGCGACTGCCGTCTCGACCAGCGCGGTGGCCAGGGCGCGCGCCGCGTCCGGCGTCTTCATGAACGCGCCCGAGCCGCATTTCACGTCCAGCACCAGCCCCTCCAGCCTCGCCGCCAGTTTTTTTGACAGGATCGACGCGGTGATAAGGTCAAGGCTTTCGACCGTCCCGGTCACATCGCGGATCGCATAAAGCCTCTTGTCGGCGGGCGCGATATTCGCGGTGGCGCCCACGATGGCGCACCCGGCTTTGTCCACCACCTGACGCAGGCGGTCTTCGTCCAGCATGACGGTGACGCCCGGGATCGCCTCCATCTTGTCGAGCGTGCCGCCCGTGTGCCCCAGCCCCCGGCCCGAGATCATGGGCACATAGGCCCCGCAAGCCGCAAGCGCGGGCGCAAGGACAAGGCTCACGCAATCGCCCACACCGCCGGTCGAGTGCTTGTCGAGCACCGGCCCATCCAGATCCCAGTCCAGCACCTTGCCGCTGTCGCGCATCGCCAGCGTCAGCGCCACGCGCCCAGCATCGCCCAGACCCTGCAGACAGACCCCCATGGCAAAGGCGCCAGCCTGCGCATCGCTCACGCTTAGATCGGCGAGCCCTTGCGCGAACCAGCCAAGCTCGTCCCGGGTCAGGGCCTCACCCTTGCGCAGCTTGGCGTTGATGGCACGCGCGTCCATGCGCCTAGGTCCGGTCCATGTGCTTGTTTGCAAAGGCACCAGGCAGGATGTCGGCCACGGTGGCGCTTTGCTCGAGCCCGTCGGTGGTGCCCATGGTCACGGTCACGTCCGAGCGCGCGAATTCCGCGATCTTCTGGCGGCAACCGCCGCAGGGCGTGACGGGCTCGGGGCTGTCGGCCACCACGTAGACCTCGGCAATCTCGGTATCGCCACCGGCGATCATCGCGGCAATCGCACCCGCCTCGGCGCAAGTGCCTTCGGGATAGGCCACGTTTTCCACATTGCATCCAGAATAGACGGTGCCCGACGCCGTGCGCAGCGCCGCCCCCACCTTGAAGCCTGAATAGGGAACATAGGCCCGTTCCCGTACATCCAATGCCGCTTGCCGCAAATCCATCGCACCCTCGCTTGATTTGTCGCGCCAGTGTTGCGAAGCCTTGGCAGGAAAAGCAAGGCAGACCGCAGCACCTTTCCCCGACGACCTGGATAGTTTAACGCTAAACTATCATCTGGAGACCGCCATGACCGACACCCCGAACGACACTCTGCGCCAGGCGGCGCTCTTTTACCACGAGCATCCGAAGCCCGGAAAACTCGAGATCCGGGCGACCAAGCCCATGGCGAACGGTCGCGACCTGAGCCGGGCCTATTCTCCCGGCGTGGCCGAAGCGTGCCTCGAGATCAAGGCAGATGAAACCAACGCCGCCCGCTACACGGCGCGCGGCAATCTGGTAGCGGTGGTGTCAAACGGTACGGCGGTGCTTGGGCTGGGCAATATCGGTGCGCTCGCCTCGAAGCCGGTGATGGAAGGCAAGGCGGTCCTCTTCAAGAAATTCGCCAATATCGACTGCTTCGATATCGAGCTGAACGAGCCCGACCCCGAGAAGCTGGCCGAGATCGTCATCGCACTGGAACCCACCTTTGGCGCCATAAACCTCGAAGACATAAAGGCCCCCGACTGCTTCATCGTCGAAAGGATCTGCCGCGAGCGGATGAACATCCCCGTTTTCCACGACGACCAGCATGGCACGGCCATCGTCGTGGGGGCTGCCGCCAAGAACGCGTTGCATGTGGCGGGCAAGCGGTTCGAGGATATCAAGATCGTCTCGACCGGCGGGGGTGCTGCGGGCATCGCATGCCTGAACATGCTTCTGAAAATGGGGGTAAAGCGCGAAAACGTCTGGCTGTGCGACATTCACGGCCTCGTCTACGAAGGCCGCAAAGAAGACATGAATCCGCAAAAAACGGCCTATGCCCAGAAAAGCGACCTGCGCACGCTGGATGACGTGATCGAGGGCGCGGACCTGTTCCTGGGCTTGTCCGGACCGAACGTCCTGACGGCGGACCATGTCAGAAAAATGAGCGCGACGCCGATCATCTTTGCGTTGGCCAACCCCACGCCCGAAATCCTGCCCGATCTCGCCCGCGAGGTCGCGCCGGATGCGATCATCGCCACGGGCCGCAGCGATTTCCCGAACCAGGTCAACAACGTCCTGTGTTTCCCCTTCATCTTCCGCGGCGCACTGGATGTCGGCGCGACCGAGATCAATGACGAGATGCAGTTGGCCTGTATCGACGGGATCGCCGAACTGGCCCGCCAGACCACCAGCGCCGAGGCCGCCGCGGCCTACAAGGGCGAACAGCTGACCTTTGGCCGCGACTACCTGATCCCCAAACCCTTCGACCCGCGCCTGTCGGGCGTGGTGTCCACCGCTGTGGCCCGCGCCGCGATGGCCTCGGGTGTCGCGGCCCGTCCGCTCGACGATCTGGACGGCTACAAGCAAAAGCTCGACGCGTCGGTCTACAAATCCGCGCTGCTCATGCGCCCGGTCTTCGAGGCCGCCCGCACCGCCGCGCGCCGCATCGTCTTTGCTGAGGGCGAGGATGAGCGCGTCTTGCGGACTGCCCAGGCAATTCTCGAGGAAACGACCGAGACGCCGATCCTGATCGGCCGTCCCGAGGTGATCGAGATGCGCTGCGAACGCATGGGGCTCGAGATCCGGCCCGAGCGCGACTTCAACATCGTGAACCCGGAAAACGACCCCCGCTACCGCGACTATTGGGAGACGTACCACCGCATCATGGCGCGCCGGGGCGTCACGCCCGACCTCGCCCGCGCGATCATGCGCACCAACACGACCGCAATCGGCGCGGTCATGGTTCATCGCGACGAGGCCGACAGCCTGATCTGCGGCACCTTCGGCGAATACCGTTGGCATCTGAATTACGTCCGTCAGGTTCTGGGCACAAAGATGCTGCACCCCCAGGGCGCACTCAGCCTCATGATCCTTGAGGAAGGGCCGCTTTTCATCGCCGACACCCATGTGCGCACCGACCCGACCCCGGACGAGATCGCGGCAACCGCCATAGGAGCCGCCCGCCATGTGCGCCGCTTCGGGCTGGAGCCGAATATCGCGCTCTGCGCCCAGTCGCAGTTCGGCAATCTCGATTGCGACACCGGGCGCCGCCTACGCGCGGCGCTCGAAATCCTCGACGCGCGCGAGGTCGATTTTGCTTATGAGGGTGAGATGAACATCGACGCCGCTCTCGACCCCGAGTTGCGCGAACGGATCCTGCCCGGCGCGCGTCTGGACGGGCCTGCGAATGTGTTGATCTTCGCCCATGCCGACGCGGCCTCGGGTGTGCGCAACATCCTCAAGATGCGGGCAGGCGGGCTCGAGGTCGGGCCGATCCTCATGGGCATGGGCAACCGTGCGCATATCGTGTCGCCGTCGATCACCGCGCGTGGGCTGTTGAACATGGCTGCCATCGCGGGCACGCCGGTGGCGCATTACAGCTAAGCCAGGGCTTTGCGGATTTGCAGAATTCGCAAGGCAACCACCCAGCCCCGCTAACTTGAAAAGGGTTTGCAAAGTTTGCACGCTGCTAGCGACGAATTCTGCAAATTTCTCGCGCCATTCTGCCACTGGTAGCGGCAACACGCTTGTCCGGTGCCCCGGCTCCTCTTAACACCGCTCCAACGGACGAGGAGGAGGACCCGAAAATGGGCTACAAAGACACCTATGCCGCCTGGAAGGCCGATCCGGAGGGCTTCTGGATGGATGCGGCGCGGGCGATCGAGTGGGACAAGGCCCCGTCGCAGGCGCTGTTTGACCGCGGTAATCACATGTACGAATGGTTCGCCGACGGCATGGTCAACACTTGCTGGAACGCCGTGGACCGCCACGTGCAGAACGGCCGCGGCGACCAGGCGGCGATCATTTATGACAGCCCGGTCACGCACACCAAGCACGAAATCACCTTTTCCGAGCTGCAATCGCGCGTGGCCAGCTTGGCCGGGGCTCTGCGTGCCAAGGGCGTCGAAAAAGGCGACCGCGTCATCATCTACATGCCCATGGTGCCCGAAGCGCTTGAGGCGATGCTGGCCTGTGCGCGCCTCGGCGCGATCCATTCGGTCGTCTTCGGCGGCTTCGCCAGCCACGAGCTAGCGGTACGGATCGACGACGCGAAACCCAAATGCATCATCGCCGCCTCTTGCGGGATCGAGCCGGGTCGCGTCGTGCATTACAAACCGCTGCTCGACGGTGCGATCGACCAATCAAGCCACAAGCCCGACTTCTGCGTCATCTTCCAGCGCGACCAGGAAGTCGCCCATCTGGAAGAGGGCCGGGACGTGGATTGGCACGCCTTCCAATACGGTGTCGATCCGGCTGACTGCGTTCCGGTCGAAGGCAACCACCCGGCCTATATCCTGTATACCTCGGGCACGACCGGCCAACCCAAGGGCGTGGTCCGCCCCACCGGCGGGCACCTTGTCGCGCTGAACTGGTCGATGAAGAACATCTACAACGTCGATCCCGGCGACGTGTTCTGGGCAGCGTCAGATGTGGGCTGGGTCGTGGGCCACAGCTATATCACCTACGCACCGCTGATCCACGGTAACACCACCATCGTGTTCGAAGGCAAGCCCGTTGGCACCCCGGATGCCGGCACGTTCTGGCGCGTGATTTCCGAGCACAAGGTCAAGAGCTTCTTCACCGCGCCAACCGCCTTCCGCGCGATCAAGCGCGAAGACCCCAAGGGCGAGTACGTCAAGAAATACGACCTTAGCTGCCTCAACGCGCTTTACCTCGCGGGCGAACGCGCCGACCCGGACACGATCCACTGGGCCAAGGACCAGTTGGGCGTGCCCGTGATCGACCACTGGTGGCAGACCGAAACCGGCTGGGCCATCACCGGCGTGCCGCTGGGGATAGAGGACATGCCGATCAAGATCGGCTCCTCCGGCGTGCCGATGCCGGGCTACGACGTGCAGATCCTGGACGAGGGCGGCCAGGCCGTAGGCCCCGACACCCTGGGCGCTGTCGCGGTCAAGCTGCCGCTGCCGCCGGGTACACTGCCCACGCTCTGGAATGCCGACGCGCGGTTCAAGAAAAGCTACCTTGAGCATTTCCCCGGCTATTACGAGACCGGCGATGCGGGGATGATCGATGCGGACGGCTATCTTTACATCATGGCCCGCACCGATGACGTGATCAACGTAGCGGGCCACCGCCTGTCCACCGGCGGCATGGAAGAGGTGCTGGCGGGCCATCCGGACGTGGCCGAATGCGCCGTGATCGGCGTGGCTGACGATCTGAAGGGCCAGCTGCCCATGGGCTTCGTCTGCCTGACCAAGGGTGTGAACCGCCCGGCGGACGAGATCACAAAGGAATGCGTGAAGCTCGTGCGCGACCAGATCGGCCCGGTCGCGGCCTTCAAGCTGTGCTGCGTGGTGGATCGTTTGCCCAAGACCCGGTCGGGCAAAATCCTGCGCGCGACCATGGTCAAGATCGCCAACGCCGAAGAGTTCAAGATGCCCGCCACCATCGACGATCCGGCAATCCTGGACGAGATCACCGAGGCGCTCAAGGGGCTGGGCTACCCGAAAGCCTAAGAGCTTGACCGGCGTCAAGGCGGGCCGCCCCGCCTTGGCGTATCCTTCGTGTAGATCACCCATTTTGACTTGTCACGGACCTTTGGCCCAGTTTTGCTTTGTCGTTGACATTGGCCTCTTACAGCGTGTCATGGCTCTGCTGTATGAGCGGACGTTCGTCAAATCTATAGCAGCGCCTGCTATGCGGACAAATGAGACGCATGGCGACCATCCGAAGCAAAGCTTTGGCTCCAACGCATTATATCGAGTTCAAGGGCGGTCGGGCGGACACGGAGCCGCGCGGCCCTCGCCGAGCGGAGGATATCAGATCAGTCACCGCTCCGGCGACGAACTGAGATGATGCAATCCGCGTGCTCGGGGTGCAAAGCCGGAAGGTCCCGACCTAGGACATCGACCGCGCCCACGTGGCGAAGAGCGCCTGTCGAGGTCACTTCGCCGTCCGTGAGCACACGACGCTGGCCGTGCCCACTAGCGATGCAATGCCAGTCACGCCCACCGTCTGATGCCGTGAAGCGTGGAGGGTTGTGCGGTACGGCTCGTCCCGTTTGCGGTGTGACATGCTCCGGACCGATCGGTGGCTGCTGCGGGGTAGGTCGATGGGTGATCGCTCCACCTCCGCTCGTCGATACGACAGTTGTCGAGGGTTGTGGGCGCGGGCGCGGCACGACGACTGGCGTACGCTGCGGCAACAGGTCGGGGGTCGCTTGTGGGATGGCCGTTGGCGTTGCTCCCGGCGCGATCTGGGGGACGGCGCCGATGCCGGTGAATGATGGGCCCGGCACCGATGTCACGATGACAGCAGCCGGGACAGGCCCGTATCCGACGATCGTCTCCGGCGGATTAGGGACCACCGTAATCTGTGGCAATCCCTGTCCGGAGAATGAGGGCGTCGGCACAGTTTGCATCGTCAGCCCCGGAGAAAACCCCGTGATCGTAGTGGACGGAAGCGGCTGGACCGTGATCGTCAGCTGGCCTGTTCCGGTGAAGGACGGCGTTGGGATGGCCTGCACCTGCGGCACGGGGCTGGTACCGGTGAAGGTCTGGGGCGGGTTCGGAACGACAATGATCGGACCGGGACTGGTACCTGTGATCGTCGGGCCAGGCTGGCCGACTATGGTTTGCACTGGCGATGTTCCCGTGATCACCTGCTGCGGCAAAGGTTCTACTACGATGATGCCTGGGGTTCCACTTGGTGTCGGGCCGCCCCCGTTTCCCGTCTCCGTTCCAGTTCCCTGTATATGGTTGGCCATCGGAACGCTGGACGGTGTCGCAGTCGGCGCACCGCTTCCGCCGCCGGTGCCGCAGTTCGCCGCCCGGTGTGGATTGCCGACTCCGTTGCACCATCCGAAGTGATTGCCACTGTCGGCTGGCGCAGCATTGGGGCCGCCTGCAATGAAGGTGGCGACGAGGAGGGATGTCAGGCGCATAGCGGTCACCAACTCTTTGTCAATCCGAGGTAGACGGCGGGATCCCCAGCTTCGGTGGTGGGGCCATCGAGCAGAGGTACTGCAACGTAGCTTCGCAGGAAAAGGCCGCCCGTAAACTCCAAGTCTACGCCGAGGCCAAGCGAGGAGAACATCTCTTCAGCATAGCCTGTGCGCGAGGGGGCGTTATTCCGTACCCACCCGGCGTCCAGAAATCCGAACGGGTGATAGCGCGTCAGGATACTGTTCTCTGGGAACAAGTCTCGCCCGACCTCAAGCGTCGCCGAAGCGCCGCTGTCGCCCTGTGCTTCCGCGAACAGGTAGCCCCTATCTTCTTCGCGTCCCCCAATGTGGAACTGCTCGATGCCCGGAAGTCGATCATTCGAGTATTGCCCCCAAAGTTCAAGGCGCACCGAGCTTTCCGGGCCGAACCAATCGACAGGATGGTCGTAGCCAATGCCGAAGCGCAGATGCGTGAAGTTCTCTTCGCCGTCATCGAATCCGGCCTGCCTCCCGGATCGTTCGCCATAGGTCAGATGCAGTCCGTATTCCCATGCACCTCCGGCAGGCAGCGTGCGTCCCTCGATCCAGGAGACGGCCACAGCGGTCACCTCGCTATCGAAGACAGCATCGGGGCCAAGGTCATTCTCGACCGTTACGGATGAACCTGAGCGACGCAGCTCGAACAGAGCGTAGCCAAAGGTCTCGACATCTCGGATGACCGGATAACCAAGTGCTACGATGGCCGTGTCACCCTCGATATCCGTCCGAGCCAGCGTGCCGTCGCGTTCACGCCGCGCCACGACGTTGCCGACATATGCTTCAGCGTAGGCACCGTTACTGCCAAAGGGAAACCGATAGGCAAGAGCGCCAGAAAGCGATGTGTCGCCGCCCCCAAGCTCTGCGGTGCCAGACAGGTCGACACGCAACAAATCACCCGCCGTCAGAAGGCTCGTGAACCGCTCGCCGAAGGACAGCGTCACCTCTTCGCCGAGGGCGCGCGAAGGATGGTCGAGGGTCACATATCCGAAGGCGTCGTCTACGTTTCGGGCGATCACTCGAACCTCGGCAGTGCTGCTGCCGGGCGGATAGTCGATTTCGGCTGTCGCCGTTATGGACTGAATATCTTCCACGAGCATGATCGCCCGCTCGAATTCGGCTTGCGTTACGGCGCGGCGCCCGACCAAGGGCGCCATGTAAGACCGGATGCGCGCGAACATGTCCGCATTCACGCCTTCGATCGACAGGTGCCCGATCTCGCCTTCATCCACCACCAGCGTGCTCCCGTCCGCCGCGATGAAGACCTCGGCGAGGAAATAGCCATCCTCCCGGTAGATAACTTCCAACACGTCGGCGATCGCGCCGGCATCGACGACTCCGCTGCGCTGCGCGGCGAGTTGTGCCACGAAGCCGAGTATCTCGGCTGGATCATAGACGGTGACACCTGTCAGGTTGTACTGTCGGTCCTGCGCAAGCGCAGAAGACGCCCCGATCCAGAGCGACAGAAGCGCCATGAATATTTTGCGATAAACCACCTCGGGAAATTCCGCCGGCCAATATTTTTCTAACTGGTAATGAATTAGCAGATTATTGCGGAGGCCACACCTCATAGCGCGCCGCTTCCCCTGCAGGGCAATCGCATATGGCTCATGCTGCTGTTAAGCCATTGAGAACGTTGCGTAGGAAGTCGTCGTCCCAGCCTGCTCGCTTGAGCTTGATGGAGAGGGAACCCTTCGACGTGTCCCTGCGCATTACATCGAGGGCACGGCGGCGCAGGATGGCGATGTTGCCCGGGCCGTTATCCTTCCGGTTGCGTGCGGCGTCTTCGCGGAACGACACGTCGAGCTGCCAGTGCAGGCTGTTCTCGATGGCCCAGTGGGCGCGTACGGTCGATAGCAAGACCTCCGGCGTCGGCACCCAGGACAGGGCGACGTACCGCGTCTCTGAGCTTGTGCCGTCGGCCGTCTTGCGGGTGGCCTCGACCCGGCCGAATGCCTTTAGGCCCGGGAAGTCATGATGCTCAGCCAGAGACTTGCTCGACACGACCGTTGCCGTTCGGGTTTCCGTCCGGCGGTGGCCGATATCCTCGGAAAACGCGCTCGGGTGCGCGTCTGGCTGCGTCCCGAAGCAGGCCCGGGCATCGGACAGCAACGAGTCCTGGTTGGCCTTGAGCGCGAGGCACCAGTCGCCGCCACCTGCGTTGATCGCTGCAACCGTACGGCGATTGCAGTGCAGCGCATCGGCGGTCACGACTTTTCCCTTGAGCGCGATCAGGCCGAGCGCCTCGATCGCGGCCTCCAGTTCCGCACCCCGATCGGCCGGCACGCTGGCCAGCGTCAGGCGCAGCCGGGCGGCGTAGGCCGAGACCATCATCCGTGTTCTGGCGCTCTCTCCCGCATCGCGGGCCCCACGCAGGGCTTTGCCGTCAACGGCGATCACGTCGCCTTCCCGAAGGAGGGCTGCGACATCGGCCAGTACGCGCCCGAAGGCCGCATCGAGCGCCTTGGGATCGATCATCCGGAACACGGCCGAGAAGGTGTCATGCGACGGCACCGCGTGCTTGAGCTTGAGGAAGTCCCTGAAAACACTTTCCTTTGCTCGTCCGAAGGCTGCCATATCGGCGCAGGACGTTGCGCCGCAAAGCACCGATACGAACGCGATGACCAGCAGCTCACCCAAATCATGTCGGGCGTTCTCGGCGCGGTGATCGGGGATTTCCTCAAAGGCGGACAGGAACAGATGCATGGCGGTGACGAGCTCCAGAAGGACGAGTCCACCGTCAGAATCCATCCCCGCGTCAGCCGCAAGCCATGCCGTTCAGCGCGGCCCCCTAAAATGCGATTCCCCTGCCCCCGTGATTACGTGTTATTTCCATCACATTACATCCGATGGTCGTGATTGGCAGTTCGACCATGCGAAAATGCCTCTATTTGCAGCGATGGAGCTGTACCTAGATCCGTTCTTAGAGCGAAAAAGCCGCGAGTAGGCATCATGGCAGGGGACCCCGTGAGGCAATTCCAGAAATTCGCGCAGGAAATCCTCC
>CAJXWO010000027.1 GCA_913062865.1 uncultured Paracoccaceae bacterium
AGCCGGATCACCAGGTCCTGCGCGGCATCGAAGCCCGCGTCGAGGTAGACGGCGGCGATCAGCGCCTCCATCGCGTCACCCAGCAGCGCCTGCTTGCGCCGCCCGCCCGACAGCATCTCGGATCGGCCGAGGCGCAGCACCTCGCCCAGCCCGATCTCGCGCGCGATCTCGGCGCAGGTTTCCTTGCGCACCAGCGCGTTGAAGCGGGGGGCCAGCTGGCCTTCGGTCGCGGTCGGGTCGGCCTCGAGCAGCGCGTTGGCCATGGTCAGGCCCAGCACCCGGTCGCCCAGGAACTCGAGCCGCTGGTTGTCGTCCCGCCCGGGCGTGGCGTAGGAGGCATGGGTGACCGCCTCGCGCAGAAGCTCGGGCCGCGCGAAGCGGTGTCCGATCCGGCGGGAGAGCGCCTGCAATTCCGCCGAGAGCTTCACTCGATCCCCTTGAAGAACCGGTCGCCCCGCCAAGTCCAGAAGAAGAGCATGGAGCGGCCCGCCGACGAGAACATGATGCGGTCCGCGCGTCCGATCAGGTTTTCGTAGGGCACGAAGCCCACACCGCCCGCCTGCTGGGGATAGCGGCTATCCGACGAGTTGTCGCGGTTGTCGCCCATGAAGAAGTAATGCCCCTCGGGCACCGTGTAGAGCGGCGTGTTGTCCGAGCCCTGGCTTGCGATGTTCAGCACCGAGTAGCTGACCCCGTTGGGCAGCGTTTCGATGGCGCGCGACTTGGTGCAGGTGCCGCCGGTGCCGACGGGCCCGTTTTCGCAGCGCGGGCGCAGGCGCTGGGGCCCCTGGGGGGCGGCGGTTTCCTCGAACACGCCGGCCGCTTCGCGCGGGACCGCCGTGCCGTTGAGGTAGAGCACCCCGTCGCGCATCTGCACGGTGTCGCCGGGCAGGCCGATCAGCCGCTTGATGAAGTCGCGGCCGGTGACCGGGTGGCGAAAGACGGCGACATCGCCGCGCTCGGGCTCACCGGCGAGAAAGCGCGTGTTCTCGCCATCGAGAACGCCGCAGATATCCTCGGCATCGATGTTCAGCCCGAGGGCGGGGATGATGATCGACGGGCAGGAGGCGTAGGAATAGCCGTAGGCCATCTTGTTGACAAAGAGGAAATCGCCAATCAGCAGGTTGTCCTTCATCGACCCCGACGGGATCCAGAAGGGCTGGAAGAACAGCGTGCGGAAGACACCGGCGATCAGGAGGGCGTAGACCACCGTCTTGACGGTTTCGACGATGGCGTTTCCCTTTTTCGGCTCGGCGGCCATGCGGTTCTCCCGTTGACTAGGTGTTGCGGCTTCATGCGGTGCGGTGGGTGGGGTGTCAAGGCGGGCTCAGGTGTGGCCTGCGTCGGGCGGGTCTGCGATGGGCCGCGCCTCGATCAGGACAAAGGCCTGCGCCCAGGGGTGATCGTCGGTCAGGCTCACATGGATCACCGCCTCGTGGCCCGGGGGCGTCATCTGGGCCAGCCGCTCGGCCGCCCAGCCGGTGACCTGCATGACGGGCTGGCCCGTGCGCAGGTTGGTGACGGCCATGTCCTTCCAGGCGATGCCCATGCGCAGGCCGGTGCCCAGCGCCTTGGAACAGGCCTCTTTCGCGGCCCAGCGCTTGGCATAGGTGCCCACGGTGTCGGCGCGGCCTTCGGCCTTTCTCTGCTCGGTCTCGGTGAAGACGCGGTTGCGGAAGCGGTCGCCGAAGCGGTCAAGCGTGCCGGCGATGCGGTCGATATTGGCAAGGTCGGTGCCGACACCCAGGATCATCATTGCCCCCTTCAGGCCGAGAAGAGCGGAAAGCTCACGCCCAGCGCCCAGGCCAGGATCAGTCCCAGCGCCAGACCGGCCGTGGCCGCGCCCGTGCGCAGCGCCACCGCTCGGCCCATCAGACCGAAGACGAGGTAGAACAGGACGATCACGGGCGCAATCATCAGGAGGAAGAACAGCCCCTCGAAATCGAGCGCTACGGCGATGGCGATGGAGACGAGAAACGCCGCCCGGGCCGAAAGGCGCTGCCAAAGGGGCGCGCGGCCGCCTTGGGTGACCAGCGCATCGGACAGCATGAAGGGCACCGCACCGAGGCTGAGCGCTGCGATGATGGCCAGCCGCTCCGGCGTGGGCCAGAAATTCGCGCCGTACCGGTCGAGTGCGAGGCCGAAGATGCCCAGCCCGTAGACAAGAAGCGCCAGACTGGCTGCGGGCGCAACATGGCCCAGGGGCACGCCCGCGCGCCACAGGATCACCAGTTGCAGCCCGCCGAACAGCGCCAGGTGCAGCGCCAGGTAATCGGCCACGAGCACGGGCAGAACACCGGGATCGAGCGGCACGGCGATGAGCGGCGCGGCAACGGCCGGTGCAAGGGTGGCCAGTGCAAAGCTGCGCGGGGGGATCTGGGCGCGGGCCACCCGCCGGTCGGGCAGGAGCCGCGCGAGGGGACGTGCCAGCGCCACGATCCCGGCCAGCAGCGCCAGAAGCGCCCAGCCGGTGGGCGGCACGGATGGGGCAGAGCTGCGGCTGTAGAAACGATCGAGCCAGGCCACGGCCTCGGCCCGCCCGGTGCGGCTCTGCAGGATCGCCACATGCTCGACCGCGGGGGCAAGAACCGCGCGGCGGGTTAGGCCTTTGGCACTGACCGTCCGGCCGGGCTGTGCGTCCGGGTCGAGCATCTGAAGCGCCTCGGTCGCGAAACCCACCAGCCCCGGCTCCCAGGCGCCGGTGACCAGAAGCAGGTGATCGGGCCGGTCTGCGGTGATCTCGCGCGAGAAGGCCGACAGAAGGACCAGCGGCTCGTCCCCCGGGGTCTGCGCGGCGACCCGCACCAGCACATCGGTGGCCATGGAGTGGCCCAGCAGCGCGACAGTAGGAAACTTGGCCCCCTCGCCGCCCGCATGGTGGATCACCGCCAGCGTCTGCTCGACAAGCAGCCGCGTGGTACCGTCCACCGACCCAACATCGCCGGACATGGGCACGCTGTGCCGCCCGTGGCCCAGAAAATCGAAACTGTGCACCCGGTAGCCCGCCTGCGCGAGGCTCAGCGCATAGGCCTGCATCATCTGGCGCGATCCCGCGAAGCCATGGGCCACGACGACGGCCGGGCCATCGACCCCGGATTTCGCGTAGGTGGTGACCGGGGTGGCCCCGACCAGGGCGGTGGTGATCTCGACCCCGCGCCGGGCACCTTCGAGCACCCAGAGCGCGGCGACGATCACGACCGCCGCCAAGAGCGCCACGATCCAGTCGCGGCGGCTCATGACTCAGACCCGGACGACAACGGTCCCGAGCTTTTCGCCCGCCTCGACCAGTTTGTGCGCCGCAGCCATGTCGCTCAGCGCGCCGCCCGGGACCACGGCATGCGAAAGCTGCCCGGCTGCGAGCCAGTCGGCCAGCTGCGCCGCGCCGCGTGCATGAGTGGCCGGGTCGATCTGGTAGACGATCAGCATCCGCAGGGTCACGTCCTTGAACATGAACGGATAGAACTGCAGCGTCGGTGCCATCTGCGAGGCCGAGGCGTAGCTGGCGATGGTGCCGCCGGGTTTGATCACGGCAAGGGACGCATCCTGGTTGGCGGCGAAATCGACCTCGACGATGCGGTCGACGCCCGCGCCACCGGTCAGGTCCATCACCGCCTCGGCCACGTCCGTGTCACGGTAGTTGATCCAGTCCGCCGCGCCGGAATGCGCGGCCTTCTCGGGCGAGCTGACGGTGGTGATGACGCGCGCGCCGCCCAGCGCCGCCATCTGGCAGGCATAGCGGCCCACCGCGCCCGCACCGCCGGTCACCAGCACGGTCTGACCGTCGATGGGCCCGTCGCGGTAGAGCGCGTACCAGGCGGTCATGGCGGGGATGCCCAGGCAGGCACCTGCGTCGAACCCTGTGCCCTCGGGCAGTTCCACCGCCTGATGGGCAGGCAGGGCGACGTATTCGGCGGCCGTGCCAAAGGCCCGCTGCCAGCCTGCGTTCCAGAGCCAGACCCGCGTGCCGATGCGGGCAGGATCGACGCCTGCGCCCACCGCTTCGATCACGCCGGCACCGTCGGACTGGGGGATGACACGGGGATAGGCCATGGTAGCGCCGGGGCGGGCGCCCGCGCGCAGCTTCACGTCCGACGGGTTGATGCCGGTGGCATGAACGCGCACCAGAACCTCGCCCGGGCCGGGGGACGGGTCGGGCATTTCGCCGTGGGTCAGCACCTCGTCCGCGGGGCCGAACCGTTCGTACCAGATGGCTTTCATGCCTGTGTCCCCAACCGCGGTGCCAAAGTCTTCGCCGAAGACTTTGGACGTGACGCAAAACCTTCTGCGAAGGTTTTGGCCCTTGTGAAACGCATCGCAGAGGGGTTTCGCAACACAGCCATCACGCGCGGGCCTCATCCATCAGGCGGCGCATCTCGCGGATGGCCGGGTCGAGCCCACGAAAGATCGCCTCGCCGATGAGGAAATGCCCGATATTGAGCTCCATCACCTCGGGGAACGCCGCGACGGGCTGGACGGTGTCATAGGTGAGCCCGTGGCCCGCATGCACCTCGAGCCCGAGGGAATGGGCAAAGGCCGACATCTCGCGCATTTTTTCCAGTTCCGCATCGCGGGTGTCCAGGTCGCCTTCGGCATGGGCGTCGCAATAGGCACCGGTGTGCAGTTCGATCACCTGGGCACCGATGCGGTGGGCGGCCTCGATCTGGCGCGGGTCCGCGGCGATGAAGATCGACACCCGGCAGCCCGCCTCGCGCAGGGGGGCGATGAAATGGGCCAGGCGGTTTTCATCCTTGGCCACTTCGAGCCCGCCTTCGGTCGTGCGTTCCTCGCGCCGTTCAGGCACGATGCAAACGGCATGGGGCTTGTGACGCAGGGCAATGCGCTGCATCTCGTCCGTGGCGGCCATCTCGAAATTGAGCGGCACGCTCAGCGCCTCCATCAGCCCTTCGATATCGGCGTCGGTGATATGGCGGCGGTCTTCGCGCAGATGCGCGGTGATGCCGTCGGCACCCGCCTCTTCTGCGATCTGCGCGGCGCGCATCGGGTCGGGATAGGCCCCGCCGCGGGCGTTCCGCACCGTCGCCACATGGTCGATATTCACGCCAAGCCGCAATCTGCCAAGGGGCTGCATCCGCTCTCTCCTTCACCGCGTTCGGGTCGGAACCTAGAGCGTTTTCACGGGGGCGTCAGCCGGTTTGGCGCTTTTTTTGGTCGCTCTTTCCGGCGCCCGCGCGCGCCAGTCGCTTGGCCAGCTTGTCGGCGCGGCGCCTTTTGTAGACGCGGATGACGGGTACCGACAGGTAATAGGCGATGGTGCCCGCGACGATGCCGGGAATGAGCCCGCCCACCATGTAGGGAAAAAAGACCTCGTCATAGAAGGTGACCAGCCGCGACCAGTCGTGTGGCGCGCCGGTCAGCCAGGCCCAGATGTTGTCCTTCAGGTCGCTGCCGGCATCGACGAACTTGCCCATCAGCCCGCGCTTGACCTCGTCATCCTGATGCTCGAGCCCGAGCAGGAGATAGCCGGTCTTGAGCGAGATGAAACCGATCGGCACATAGGTCAGCGGGTTGCCGAAAAAGGTGGCCAGAAGCGCGGCCACGATATTGCCCCGCATGATCCACGCCAGAAGGCCCGCAAAGAGGAAATGCAGCCCGTAGAACGGCGTGAAGGCGGTAAAGACCCCGGCAAAGATCCCGCGGGCGATCATTTCGGGCGATCCGGGCAGCCGGTGCATGCGGTGGCGCACGTATTGCGCGGCGCGCAGCCAGCCGCCCTTGGGCCAGAGCCCATCGGCCAGGATCTTCCAGATCGGTCGCCTGTCGCGGCGTTTGAAGACCACCTGGGTCGCCCCCTTTATTCGGCTGCCTCCGCCCCCGGAGCCGCGGGATTGCAGTAGCGTTCCACCTCGGCCACGTCGCTTTCCGCCTCGAGCGCGGACATCAGGGAATGCAGATGCTCTGCATCCCTTAATTCCACGTCAATGAGCAGGCGGAAAAAGTCGGGCTTGCGGTCGACGAACTCGAGGTTGGAGATATTGGCCTTTCGCTCTCCGATCAACGTGCAAATCCGTCCCAGAACGCCGGCATCATTGCCGATGGTCATGTCGAGGGTCACGGTGTACTCGGCCGGGTGGGTGCCGGTGTGCCAATGCAGGTCGAGCCAGCGGCCGGGCTGGTCCTCGTACAGGCTGAGGGTTGCGCAGTCGATGGCATGGACCACCACGCCGCGCCCGCGGAAAGTGATGCCCACGATGCGTTCGCCCGGCAGCGGCTGACAGCAGGGCGCGCGGTCGAAGCTTTGGCCCGGCGACAGGCCGATCACGGCGCGGCGGCGGTCGATTTCCTGGATGGTCTTGGGGTTGATGTCGGGATAGACCGCGTCGACCACGTCGCGCGCGGTGATCTCGGCCTGGCCCAGCTGCGCCAGAAGGTCATCGCGATCTTCGAGCCGCAGCTTGCGCGCGGCGGTCTCCAAGGTCTTGTCGGTGGCCTTCTTGCCCACATGGGCAAAGGCCGCGCGGGCCAGTTCCTGCCCCAGCTTGATAAAGCGTTCGCGGTCGGCCTCGCGCAGGGCACGGCGGATGGCCGACTTGGCCTTGCCGGTGGTCGCGATGTCGAGCCAGGTGGCCTGCGGCGTCTGGCCCTCTGCGGTGATGATCTCGACCGACTGACCGTTCTTGATGCGGGTCCAGAGGGGCACGCGCAGACCGTCGACCTTGGCGCCCACGCAGCCCGAGCCGATCCGGGTATGGATGGCGTAGGCGAAGTCGATGGGCGTGGCGCCGCGGGGCAGTTTCACCACGTCGCCCTTGGGCGTGAAGCAGAAGACCTGGTCGGAATACATCTCGAGCTTGACGGCCTCGAGAAAGGCATCGTGATCCTCTTCGGCGTCGAATTGCTCGGTCAGGGACGAGATCCACTTGGCCGGGTCCACGGCAAAGGGGTTCTCGGCCCGCACGCCGTCGCGATAGGACCAATGGGCCGCCACGCCGGTTTCGGCCACGTCGTGCATCTGGCGGGTGCGGATCTGCACCTCGACCCGCTTGCCGTCGCGGCCCGACACGGTGGTGTGGATCGAACGGTAGCCGTTCGATTTGGGCTGGCTGATGTAGTCCTTGAACCGGCCCGGCACGGCGCGCCAACGCTGGTGGATGGCGCCCAGCCCGCGGTAGCAGTCCTCTTCGCTTTCGGTGATGATGCGAAAGCCGTAGATGTCGGAGAGGCGGGAAAAGCCCTGTTCCTTTTCCTCCATCTTGCGCCAGATCGAATAGGGTTTCTTGGCACGGCCAAAGACCTCGGCCTCGATCCCCTGCTTGCCCAGTTCCTTGCGCATGTCGGCGGTGATCCGGTGGATCACGTCGCCGGTTTCCTTTTGCAGCGTGATAAAGCGGCGGATGATCGACGCACGCGCCTCGGGATTGAGGACGCGAAAGGCCAGATCCTCGAGTTCTTCGCGCATGGACTGCATGCCCATGCGGCCCGCCAAAGGCGCGAAGATCTCCATCGTTTCGCGCGCCTTCTTGACCTGCTTTTCCGGGCGCATCGCCTTGATCGTGCGCATGTTGTGCAACCGGTCGGCCAGCTTGACCAGGATCACGCGCAGATCCTTGGACATCGCCATGAAGAGCTTGCGGAAGTTCTCCGCCTGCTTGGTCTCGGTCGAGGACAGCTGGAGGTTGGTTAGCTTGGTAACACCGTCGACCAGCATCGCGATCTCGGGACCGAAGCGGGCCGAGATCTCGGAGTAAGTGGATTTGGTGTCTTCGATCGTGTCGTGCAGCAGCGCGGTCACGATGGTGGCATCGTCAAGCTGCTGTTCGGTCAGGATCGCGGCAACCGCCACGGGGTGGGTAAAGTAAGGCTCACCCGAGTGGCGGTACTGCCCTTCGTGCATGTCGCGGGCGTAGTCATACGCCTCGGCGATGAGGGTGCCGTTGGTCTTGGGATTGTAGTTGCGGACCAGCGCAATGAGATCTTCGGCTGAAATCATCCGCGTCCCCGAGACCGGGGCAGGTCAGCCCTGCCCCTGTGCTTCCATCAGCGCCCGGAGAAGCTTTTCCTCGGACATGTCGTCTTCGCCGGGCTTGTCGGCCGCGGCACCGCCACCCATCAGAAGCGCCATCGAGTCCTCTTCGGGCTCGTCCACCTCGATCTGGGTCTGGTTCGATTCGATCAGGCGTTCGCGCAGTTCCTCGGCCGACTGGGTTTCCTCGGCAATCTCACGCAGGGCAACGACCGGGTTCTTGTCGTTGTCGCGGTCGACGGTGATCTGGCCACCGGCCGAGATTTCGCGGGCGCGATGCGCGGCGAGCATCACCAGTTCGAACCGGTTCGGAACCTTGTCAACGCAGTCTTCGACCGTCACGCGGGCCATGGGATACTCCAATCAGATTGCAAGCATTAGAAAGCGTGGTTTTACAGGTCATCGAAGGGCTTGACAAGCGCCCATTCACAGGGCGTGACCTCGTCGCGCAGGGCATTCGGCAAGGCGTCGCGCATCTGACGCACGCTCTGGCCCGTCAGCGGATGGCTCCAGTCCGGAGCCACATCGGCCAGGGGCACCAGAACGAAGGCGCGGTCCTGCAGGCGCGGATGGGGCAGGATGAGCCGGTCGGGCGTGTCCTGCATCTGTGCCTCAAGCGGCAGATCGCGCCAGCGGGTCTGGGTGCCTGGATCGGGTAACACGGTCTGACCGCAGGCGACGAGATCGAGATCGAGCGTGCGCATGCCCCAGCGCTGCACCCGTTCGCGGCCGTGGTCGGCCTCGATCCGGTGCAAAAGCGCGAGGATCTCGTCGGGGCGCAGCGCGCTTTCAGCCAAGGCCGCGGCGTTGACGTAATCGGGCCCGGCCCCCGAGGGAAAGCAGGGCGTGCGATAAAAGGGGCTTTCCACCAGAACGCGCAGCCCCCAAGCCCCGAGAGCATCGAGCGCGGCACGCAGCGTCTGCTCGGGCGGGCCCGCCTTCGAAGGCAGGTTGGCCCCCAGCGCGATCAGCACGGGATTAACGGATTTTTGTCCAACCATGGGGGAAACTGACCACAAGTGACCCTTGCGGCAAAGGGCAATTCGCATATTTAGACCGTGCGCGGAGCACGCTTATTTCATTCACACACCACGCAGTGCTGCGCCGCGTCGATAGCAGAAGGACATTTTGAATGTTTTACAAGGACGAACGGCTTGCGCTGTTCATCGATGGATCGAACCTGTACGCGGCCGCCAAATCGCTGGGGTTCGACATCGATTACAAGCTTCTGCGGCAAGAATTCATGCGCCGCGGCAAGCTGGTGCGCGCGTTCTACTACACCGCGCTTCTGGAGAATGACGAATATTCGCCGATCCGCCCACTGGTCGACTGGCTGCACTACAACGGCTTTTCGATGGTCACCAAACCGGCCAAGGAATACACCGACGGCCAGGGCCGCCGGAAGGTCAAGGGCAACATGGATATCGAGCTGACCGTCGATGCCATGGAACTGGCCCCGCGGGTCGATCACATCGTGCTGTTTTCGGGCGATGGGGATTTCCGCCCGCTGGTCGAAAGCCTTCAGCGCCAGGGTGTGCGGGTGTCGGTCGTATCCACGATTCGCAGCCAGCCGCCGATGATCGCCGATGAGTTGCGCCGGCAGGCCGACAACTTCATCGAGCTCGACGAGCTGAAAGACGTGATCGGCCGCCCCCCGCGCGAGCCCGCGGCCGACCGGCCCGAGCGCGACGTCACGACGGCCGACGGCAGCTGATCCGCTGGGGCCTGCGGGCCCCGCTTTCGTGCCGCCATGCTTGCAAGTCTCGCCGCCCTCGGAACGCTGTTCGCCGCCGCCTTCGGCGCGGCCACGATCCTGCCGTTCCAGTCCGAGGTGGTGTTCGTCGCTTTGCAGGTGCAGGAGGCTGCACCGCTGTTCTGGATCATCACAGTGGCCAGCATCGGCAATATCCTGGGATCGGTGGTGAATTACCTCATGGGGCTTGGCGTCGAGCGGTTTCGCGGCAGCCGCTGGTTTCCCGTCTCCGACCGCCAGCTCGACCGGGCGCAGGCCTGGTACGAACGCTGGGGCGTGTGGACCCTGCTGCTGAGCTGGGCCCCCTTCGGCGACGGCTTCACCGTCGTCGCGGGCATCATGCGCACGCCAGTCTGGCTGTTCCTGCTTCTTGTCAGTATCGCCAAGACGGGCCGCTATGTCGTTTTGGCCTGGGCCACGGCGGCGGCGACCTGAGCGTCTATTGCGCGGCGGTCGCGGCGGACGCGTTGACCTCGTTATGCCGTTCGATGATGTGCGCGGGCCAGGTGCTTTTGATATAGGCCAGTACCTCGGCCACCTCGTCGGGCGTCAGCACGTCCTGAAAGCCCATCATGCGGGATTTGTAACCGTTGCCGACGATCGCCTCGGTGCCCAGCCAGGTGATCTGCAGCAGCTGCATGTCCGGGTGGTGCCAGGTGTGCCCGGTTTCGTCATGGGGCGGGGCAGGCAGATAGCCGTCGGCGTCGCGCGTCCACCAATCGGGTTCGCCCTCCAGATCCGCCCCGTGGCACGCGGCGCAGTACCCGTCGTAGACCGCCTTGCCGCGGGCCACCGCGTCAGCGTCCTGGTAGGGCAGCAGACCTTGCGCCCAGGCCGGGGACCAAGGCACCGCGACCGTGAGGAGCGCCGCCAAGAGGCCGGTCGCCATCATCCTTGCGCCTGTACCGCGTGTCGTCGTCATCGCCCCGTGCTCCTGTCTGCCGCGCGGTGCCGGTATCGGCTTTCCAGCGACCGGAAGGTCAAGTCACAGGGGTGTGAAGCGCCGCGCAGGCCTATTGCGCGCCGCGGCCGAGGACCGCAAGCGCGTCGGTCACGGAGGTAAAGACATGGTCCGGCGCCAGCAGCGTCAGAAGGTCACCCGGCGCCTGGGCGGCGCCGCCGCCGACCATCACCGTCATGTGTGGATGGGCCAGACGCGCGGCCACCACAAGGCGCGACAGCGATTCGAGCGCCGCATCCGTGGCCGAGGCCGACAGCCCCAGCACCTCGCAGGGCTGATCGGCCAGGTCTCTCAGGATCGCATCGTGATCCAGCCCCACCAGAAGCCGGGCGTTCCAGCCCTTTTCCCGGAAATACTCCACCGCCATCTCGACGCCTAGCGCGTGATCCTCACCCGAGACGGCGGCGATGGTCACTGTCTCGGTATGCAGCGCGGGCGGCGTGGGCAGGGCCCGGCGCAACCGCCGCACGATAGCGTAGATGCGCCCTGTGCCGATGGTGACCTGCATGAAATTGACCTGGTCGGCGTCCCACATCGCGCCCAGCCGCTGCGCCGCGCCGGCAAGGTAGGTGAAGTAGAGTACGTCGAGCGTCACGCCGCGCTGTTGGAGATGGCGCATCATGTCCGTGGACTCGGAAGGGTCCGTCGCGATCAGCGCGCGGGCCAGCGCCTCGATGTTGCGCGGGGCGGGGTGGTCCGGATCGTCCGGCACCAGCGCGTTGCGCGACAGGCTTCGCACGGCTTCGCGCGCCAACCCCTCCACGGTGGTCAGCGGCAATTGGCCTGCCAGCGAAGAGAACCGGGTATCGGCCTCGGATAGGTATCTCTCGTCGAACGCGTCTGTCACAGGATCCCTTTCCAGCGGGTGGCGTTCCGGGCCGTTCAGAATCGGGCAACAGGTAAAGTGTACACCAAAGTAGACAATGGAGATATGCAGGCTTCCGCCTTCCCGTGGTCTGGACCGGCAGGCATGGATTGCTTAGGTGTGGGGTGAAAGGAACCGCCCATGACCAAGCCGCCCCTGACCGTCTACCTGGCCGCCCCGCGCGGGTTCTGCGCGGGTGTGGACCGCGCGATCAAGATCGTGGAAATGGCGCTCGAGAAATGGGGGGCGCCGGTCTATGTGCGTCACGAGATCGTGCACAACCGATATGTAGTCGATGGGCTGCGCGACAAGGGCGCGGTCTTTGTCGAGGAACTGGACGAGTGCCCCAATGACCGGCCCGTGGTGTTTTCCGCCCATGGCGTGCCCAAGGCCGTCCCGGCCGAGGCCGCGGCGCGCGAGATGCTCTATGTCGACGCCACCTGCCCGCTGGTCAGCAAGGTCCATATCGAGGCGGAGCGCCATAATGACCGGGGCCTTCAGATCGTCATGATCGGCCATGCGGGCCACCCCGAGACCGTGGGCACCATGGGCCAGCTGCCCGAGGGCGAGGTGCTATTGGTGGAAACGCCCGCCGATGTGGCGACGCTTGACGTGCGCGACCCCGAGAAACTGGCCTTTGTCACGCAAACCACCCTGTCCATCGACGACACCGCCGAGGTCGTAGCGGCGCTGCAGGCCCGGTTCCCGGCCATCGTCGGCCCGCACAAGGAAGACATCTGTTACGCCACCACCAACCGGCAGGAGGCGGTCAAGGCAATGGCCCCCAAATGCGACGCGATGCTGGTGGTGGGCGCGCCCAATTCGTCGAACTCCAAGCGTCTGGTCGAGGTCGGCGCGCGGGCGGGATGTTCCTATGCCCAGCTGGTGCAGCGGGCGACCGATATCGACTGGCGCGCGCTCGAAGGGATTTCGAGCCTTGGCATCACCGCCGGGGCCAGCGCGCCCGAGGTGCTGGTGAACGAGGTGATCGACGCCTTCCGAGACCGCTATGACGTGACGGTCGAGCAGGTGGAAACCGCGCAGGAGAACGTGGAGTTCAAGGTGCCGCGGGTGTTGCGGCAACCGGCCTAGCCGCGTTCGCAAGCGATGCTGTCCCTGTCCCGATCGAGGTCGTAAACATCGGCACCGACCACGCGAACCGGACCGACAACGTAGTACGGACCGTTTCCGTTGCCGTTGCTGCAATCTACGCCACTCACATTGGCCGGAACGCAGGCACCTTGGTAGCTTGGATGGCAGGTTTGAGCGCTGACGGCGCTGGCCTGCGCTATGATCGAACTGGTCGTGAAGACTACCGTTGCAACTTTCAGAATCATCGCATCGTTTACCTTTTGTTAGGAAAGGTTAACGTGCGGGTGCAATGCGGCGGGACTTGGGCCTGACTGAGACTCCTTCAGTTGCGAGACAAAACAAAATGCCCACCCCGTTCGATCCCGAAGAGGTTCTGCGCCTGCCGCTGATGGCCTATCTCTCCAGCAGCGCCGCTGACGGCGCGCCGCGCATCGCGCCGGTCTGGTTCGTTTGGGAAGAGGGCGTGCTGTGGATGCTGTCGGACACCGCGTCCAGTTCCGCCGCGCGAATATCCCGCGACCCGCGCGTGAGCGTCGAGATCGTGGACTATGACAATGCCGCGGGGCGGCTGCGGCATCTCGGCCTGCGCGGGCGGGCCACGGTGGAACCGATGGACCCCGCCCGCTTTCGCAGGCTTCTGACCCGCTACCTCGGCCCCGCGCCGGACTGGAATGCGTGGTTCATCGACCGGATCGCGCGGATCGACGATCCAGACGGTCGGATGATCCGCCTTGCGCCCGAGAGTGTCTTCACCAACGATGTGAGTTACTTTCGCACCGGCCCCGACCTGGCCACCCAACCGGGAAAGGACCCCGAATGATTTCTTTGCAGTTTCTTCTGACCGCCTTCGTCGTGGTCATCGCGCCAGGGACGGGCGTGATCTACACGCTGGCCATCGGCCTGGGTCAGGGGCGGCGGGCGGTGCTGTGGGCCGTGACCGGCTGCACGCTGGGGATCGTGCCGCATTTCCTGGCGGCGGCCCTGGGGCTGGCGGCGGTGCTGCACACCAGCGCGGTGCTGTTCAACGTCGTGAAATTCGCGGGCGTGGCGTATCTGCTCTATCTCGCCTGGCAGGCGCTGCGCGCGGGCGGGGCGCTGACCGTGGGGGCCGAGCGGCGGGCCGAGCCCGGCTGGATTACCGCCCGGCGGGGCGTTCTGATCAACCTCTTGAACCCCAAGCTGTCGGTCTTTTTCCTGGCCCTGCTGCCGCCCTTCCTGTCGGGCAACCCGGCCACGGCGACGGCCGAGATGGCGGCGATGGGCGCGATCTTCATGGGGCTCACCTTCGGCGTCTTCCTGCTTTACGGATTTTTCGCTGCCAAGGCGCGCGACTGGCTGTTGTCGAGCGAGCGGGCCATGGCCTGGCTCAACAGGTCCTTCGCGGGTATCTTTGCGCTTCTGGCGGGGCGGCTCGCGCTGGAGCGCGCCTAAGCCGTGGGCGGGGCTGGCAAGTGCCGCGCCCTGCGCTAGGCTGCTGGTCAACGAGACCCTTAAAACGGACCTGCAGCCCATGACCGATATCCCCCGCGCGCCCCTGATCCTGGGACTTGCCGGACTGATCCCCTTTGCCTGGGGCGCTGTGACCAGCCTGTCGGGTGACCTGGCGGCCTGGGGCGCATCCGTGCTGGGCCCGCGTTTCGTGGGCCCTTATGTGCAGCTGTTCTACGGGTCGGTGATCCTGTCTTTCATGTCGGGCGTGCTGTGGGGCTTTGCCACCAAGGCGCAGGGGGCGATGGCCGCGACAGGCTACGGTCTGTCGGTCATTCCGGCGCTTTGGGCCTTTTTCATGACAGGCGGCGGGCCGGTGACGGCTTCGGTGAACCTGATCGCGGGCTTCGTGGGGCTTTTGGGGCTCGACTGGCTGTTCTGGCGCTATGGTCTGGCGCCGGCATGGTGGATGCCGCTGCGGGTGCTGCTGACAGCCATCGTCGTGATCTGCCTTGGCGTCGGGGGTTTGCTGTGAGCGATGCGCGCACGATCCAGGTCTATGACGAGCGCGTCGAGCAATATGCCGAGGTCATCGTGGACGCGGGGGAAGAGCCGCCGTTTCATGCCTTCTGCGCGGGTCTGACACCGGGGGCAAAGGTGCTCGACCTCGGGTGTGGGCCTGGGCTTCATGCCGCGAACCTGGCCGAGGCAGGGTTCCGGGTCACGGCCTGGGACGCCGCCGCGGCAATGGCCGCGCGCGCGGCCATGGCGCCGGGCGTCGACGCCCGGCAGGCGCGGTTCGAGGATCTGACGGCCACGGCTGCCTATGACGGGATCTGGGCCAATTTCAGCCTGCTGCACGCCCCGCGCGCGGCCTTTCCCGGGCACCTTGCCGCCTGCCATCGGGCCCTGACACCTAGGGGCCTGTTTCAGATCGGGCTCAAGACCGGCACGGGCGAGGCGACGGACCGGCTGGGGCGCTTCTACAGCTACTACCAACCGAAGGAGCTGGAGGCACATCTGGCCGAGGCCGGGTTCACGCCCCTGACCCGCTGGACAGGTTGCGACACCGGCTTCGACGGCGCGCCGGCCGAGTGGATTGCGATCCTGTGCCGCCGGTGATAGCGGCCTTTTGGCCAAGCGTGCGGAGCCTGCTATGTCCGATCTGACCCTTTATTCGATGCCGTCCTCGGGCAACAGCTACAAGGTGCGGCTGCTCTTGGCGCTGATGGGCCGGGACTATGCTCATGTCGCCTGCGAGGCCACGTCCGACGCGCTGGCGCGGGCCAAGGCCGCTGGGCATCTGCCCCTGGGCAAGCTGCCCGCGCTGCACCTTGGCGACGGAACGATCCTGACGGAATCGAATGCGATCCTGTGGTATCTGGCGGCGGGCACCGACTGGGTGCCCGATACACCGCTCGAGCAAGCGCAGATGCTGGC
Source organism: uncultured Paracoccaceae bacterium (assembly GCA_913062865.1). Taxonomy (GTDB): domain Bacteria; phylum Pseudomonadota; class Alphaproteobacteria; order Rhodobacterales; family Rhodobacteraceae; genus CAJXWO01. The sequence goes on from CAJXWO010000027.1 coordinate 15,521, forward strand.
CTCGATGTTTTTCGAACAGAACCGCCACGAGCCGGTGATTGCCGTGCGTTCTGCGCTGCGCTCTTATCCCCATCGTGCGGCCCAGGCCACGCCCGAGCGCATGGCAGCCCTCCTCGAGGACGGGCACGGGATCCTGGGTCTGATGGAGAGCGGTCTGGGCGAGGCCGACTGGTTCGGCGGGACCCGGCCCGATCTCGGAGATATCGCGCTTTACGGCTACACCCACACGGCCCAAGACCGCGGCGGGTTCGAGATGGACCGGTTTCCGGGCCTTCAGGCCTGGATCGCGCGCATTGCCGCGCTGCCGGGGTATGCGGGGCTGGACGATCTGCCGTGACCCAGCTTTTCGCCTATACCGACGGGGCCTGCAGCGGCAATCCCGGGCCGGGGGGCTGGGGCGTGCTCTTGCAGGCCAGGGACGGCGAGACCGTCGTCAAGGAACGCGTGCTTCAGGGCGGTGAGGCTGCGACCACCAACAACCGCATGGAGCTGTTGGCGGCGATCAACGCGCTCGAAGTGCTGGAACGGCCCAGCCGCATCACGGTGGTGACCGACAGCGCCTATGTGAAGAACGGCGTGACGGGCTGGATCCATGGCTGGAAAAGGAACGGCTGGAGGACCTCGGCCAAGAAGCCCGTGAAGAATGCGGAGCTGTGGCAGCGGCTGGATGCGGCGCAGGCCCGGCACGACGTGACCTGGGAATGGGTCAAGGGCCATGCGGGCCACCCGGAGAACGAACGCGCGGATGAGCTGGCGCGCGCCGGCATGGCACCGTTCAAGGGGTGAGGCCGGCTCTGCGCCCGGTCGACCGGGCGCGGATGCGCGGGATCAATCCCGCGCGGAAAAGCCCGGTCGAACGGGCTTGACCAAGCGGTTTCGAAACCGCTTTTCCGTCAGGCCCGAAAAAAAGCGCCCCCTAGGGATGGGGGCGCTCAGGTGTCTTCTGGGAGGAAGATTCTTGGATCACTCAGCCGGGACGGCAGCCGCTTCGGTCTTGCTGAAATGCTGCTTGTTCAGGCGCAGCACCAGCCAGATCGCGACCGCCTGGCTGGCCAGCGCTACCGCGGTGATCGCCCAGTAGGCCAGCGTGAACTTGTCGATGATGCCGGCGGCCACGAGGCCCTTGTTGGTGAAGAAGTGCAGCATCACGCCAAGTGCCACGGCGGGGCAGACCAGCGCGTAGGAGCCCGGCGACGTCTTGGAGCCCAGCACGAAGTCGGTGAAATAGCCCTGCCGGCGCAGAACCAGCATGCCGAGCAGAAGGAAGATCACCTGCACGGTCAGCATGCGCGCAAGGAACACCATGGTTTCAGCGGCCGCGGCATGGACCTCGAAGGTGGTGTGCAGCCCGTGTTCCTGGCGCAGGAACATGATGCCCAGAACGGTCATGATCGGCACGATGACCATGAGCGTCGGACCGGCCTCTTTCGCGGTGCCGTGATGCAGCATGGAGTTCAGGCCCAGGATCGCGGCAACGATCGTGTAGAGGATCGCGGCGGTGCCGAAGAAGGTCGAGATGACCAGCGCGGCGCCCACGGTAACGGTCGCGGTGCTCATAGCGGCGGGGGCGGCAAAGCCCACGGCCACCATCGACAGCGCGAAGGCCGGCAAAAGCTGCGCAAAGGAGTTGTTCGCGGTCATGTCGAACACGCCGCCCTTGGTCAGCACGCGGCCCAGGAAATCACCGATGGTGCGGAAGGCCAGGATGCCGATCAGGCCGAAGGCGACCATGGCCATGGGAAAGAGGTACTCGACGACGGTCCAGAGGCGCGGCACGAAGACGAGACCCAGAATGAAGCCCACGTTGACCGACATGGCCATGGCCAGCGGCATGGCGAGCAGCGTGGTTTCACCGTTCGAGTTGCGCAGCTTTTCGTAGCCTTCGGTCTTCTTGAACGCCGACAGCGCGGTCAGGTTCCAGATCAGCGACTTGATGTTGAGAAAGGCGAAGACCGCGATGCCGATCACGGCGATGGCGATCGCCATCTGCAGGGGCAGGCTGCCGCCGGCGAAGGCCGCGGCGATGTCTTCGAAGACGGGCACCGGCTGGTCGGGATGCGGCACCCAGAAGAAGAGGTACATGAAGAAGGTGACAGCGACACCGCCCGCGCCCAGCGACGCCAGGAAGTAGAGCGGGGAGTAGCTGTCAGCGGCTCGTTTGGTCAGAGTGGACATTGGACGGCTCCTTGTATTCCGTTTCTCGAATATAATTACATTCCAAGTTTCGAATGTCAAATGCGGCATTCCGTCCGCATGTTTTGGCTCTGACATGGCACGGCTGCGCAATATCTTGTGGATAATTCCGGGGCGCACGCGACATGAAGGGCGAATGCGTTGACAGGTCAGGGCGCAGACCGGCAGACTCGGGCGACCCATCGGAATCAGGGACCGCCCGCTTGCACTTTACCAAACTGCGACTCACCGGCTTCAAAAGCTTCGTCGACCCCACGGATCTGCTGATCCACGAGGGGCTGACCGGTGTCGTGGGCCCCAATGGCTGCGGCAAGTCGAACCTGCTCGAGGCGCTGCGCTGGGTGATGGGCGAGAACCGCCCCACCGCCATGCGCGGCGGCGGCATGGAGGACGTGATCTTTGCCGGGGCGGCCACCCGGCCCGCGCGCAACTTCGCCGAGGTCAGCCTGCATATCGACAATGCCGACCGGCTGGCGCCCCCGGGCTTCAACGATGCCGACCAGATCGAGATCGTGCGCCGGATCACCCGCGACGTGGGCTCGGCCTACAAGGCGGGCGGCAAGGATGTGCGCGCGCGGGACGTGCAGATGCTGTTCGCCGATGCCTCGACCGGGGCGCATTCGCCCGCGCTCGTGCGCCAAGGCCAGATCAGCGAGTTGATCAACGCCAAGCCCAAGAACCGCCGCCGCATCCTGGAAGAGGCGGCGGGGATCTCGGGGCTGTACCAGCGCCGCCACGAGGCCGAGCTGAAGCTCAAGAATACCGAGGCCAACCTGGCCCGCGTGGACGACGTGATCGAACAGCTGGCCGGGCAATTGGCACAGCTGGCGCGGCAGGCGAAACAGGCCGCGCGCTACCGCGCCATCGGCGAAGAGCTGCGCCAGGCCGAGGGTGCGCTGCTCTACCGCCGCTGGAAAGAGGCCGATGAGGCCCGCGCCCGGGCCGAAGAGGCGCTGCGCGGTGCCGTGACAGACGCCGCCCGCGCCGAGGGCGCCGCACGCGAGGCTGCCAAGACCCGCGAGACCGCCGACGCCGCCCTGCCCCCCCTGCGCGAGGAAGACGCGATCGCCGCCGCGCTCCTCCAGCGGCTTCTGGTCGAGCGCGACACGCTGGACGGGCAGGAAAAACAGGCCCGCGCCCGGATCGAGACGTTGACCCAGCGTATCGCCCAGCTGAGCCGCGACATGGAGCGCGAAACGGCACTGAACGCCGATGCCCAGGGCACCATCGCGCGGCTCGATGCCGAGGCCGAGGATCTGCGCCGCGAGGACGAGGGCCATGGCGAGAAACTCGACGCCGCCGCCGAGGCCGCGCGCGAGGCCGCGTCGGTGCTGCAGGACCGCGAAGAGGAGCTGGCCGAGCTGACCGAGGACATCGCCCGGCTGTCGGCACGGCACCATTCCGCCCAGCGGCTGGTCGAGGACAACCGCAAGACCGCCGAACGCAGCGAGGCCGAGGCCGCCCGCGCCCGCGAGGCCAAGGCCACCGCGACCGCCGCGCTTGAGAAAGCGCGCACCGATTTCGCCGCCGCGCAAGAGCGCGAGAGCGCCGCCGCCGACCTGGCCCGCCGGGCCGAGGCGGCGCTCGCTGCCGCCGACACCGCCCGGGCCGAGGCGCAATCGCGCGAATCCGAGGCGCGCGCCGAGCGGTCGGCGGCCGAAGGCGAGGCCAGCGCGCTCAATGCCGAGGTCACGGCGCTGTCGCGGCTGGTCGAGCGGGACAGTACCGAGGGCGGTCAGATCCTAGACCGGTTGCAGGTGGAACAGGGCTTTGAAAAGGCGCTGGGGGCCGCGCTGGCAGATGACCTGCACGCGCCGGAGGCGCGCAGCGAGGACGCGACCGGCTGGCACGGTCTGGCCCCCTACCCCGCCCCGCAGCCGCTGCCCGACGGCGTGACGCCGCTCAGCCGCCATGTCTCGGTTCCCGATGTGCTGGACCGGCGCATGTCGCAGATCGGAGTCGTGGGCGAAGAGGACGGCGCGCGGCTGCAGCCGCTTCTGAAACCCGGCCAGCGGCTGGTGAGCCTAGAGGGCGATCTTTGGCGCTGGGACGGGTTCGTGTCGAGCGCGGAAGAGGCCCCCTCGGCCGCCGCACTGCGGCTGGAACAGCTGAACCGGCTGGTGGCGCTCAAGCGTGACCTCGAGGATGCCAACGCCCGGGCCGATGGTGCGAAGCGGGCCCATGAGGCCCTGACCGCGCGACTGGCCGAACTGACACAGGCCGACAAGGACGCCCGGGCCGCCCGGCGCGAGGCAGACACGCAAATGGCCGAGGCGGGGCGCGCCCTGTCCCGAGCCGAGGCGGATTGCAACCTGGCTTCGGGCAAGCTCGAAGGGCTGGACCTGGCCGCCGCGCGGCACGAGGAAGAGGCCCAGGCCGCCCGCAGCCGACTGGCCGAGGCCGAGCGCGCGCAGGCCGACCTGCCCGACCTCGATGCCGCGCGGGCCGGGGCCGAGACGCTGAAGCAGACCGTCGAGGCGGCGCGCATGGCGATGATGACCCGCCGCGCGAGCCATGACGAGCTGCGTCGCGCGGGCGAGGCCCGGCAGCGGCGCCTGTCCGAGATCGCCCAGGAAGTCGACAGCTGGCGCACCCGGCTCGACACCGCCGGGCGGCGCGTGGCCGAGTTGCAGGAACGCCGTGACCAGACCGAAGCTGAGCTGGAAGAGGCGCAAGGTTTGCCCGATCAGCTGGCGGCCCAGCGCGACGACCTGTCGGGGGCCATCGCCAAGGCCGAGGCGCGGCAGGCCGAGGCCAAGGATGCGCTGTCGACCGCCGAAGGCGCGCTGCGCCGGGCCGAGGCGGCCGAGCGCGACGCCGAACGCACCGCGTCCGAGGCCCGCGAGGCGCGCGCCGGGGCCGAGGCCCGCGCCGATGCCGCCCGCGAGACCGCAGAACAGGCCGCCGCACGGATCGACGAGGATCTGGAGCTGACGCCCGCCGCGCTGCTGGACCAGCTGGGGCGCGACCCCGACACGCTGCCGCCCGCCACCCAAGTCGAGGCCGATGTGAACCGGCTGAAACGCCAGCGCGACGCGTTGGGGGCTGTGAACCTGCGCGCCGAGGAAGACGCCAAAGAGGTACAGGAAGAGCACGACACGCTGGCCCATGAAAAGGCCGACCTCGAAGAGGCGGTGAAGGCCCTGCGCGGTGGCATCGCCAGCCTGAACCGCGAAGGGCGCGAGCGGCTCCTGACCGCGTTCGAGCAGGTGAACAGCAATTTCTCGATGCTCTTCACCCATCTCTTCGGCGGCGGAGAGGCGAACCTCGTGCTGGTCGAAAGCGATGACCCGCTCGAAGCCGGGCTCGAGATCATGTGCCAGCCGCCGGGCAAAAAGCTGTCGACCCTGTCGCTCTTGTCCGGGGGCGAGCAGACGCTCACGGCGCTGGCGCTGATCTTTGCCGTGTTCCTTGCGAACCCCGCACCGATCTGTGTGCTAGACGAGGTCGACGCGCCTTTGGACGATGCCAATGTGGGCCGGTTCTGCGACCTCCTCGACGAGATGTGCCGCCGGACCGAGACGCGGTTCCTGATCATCACCCACCACGCGGTCACGATGAGCCGTATGGACCGCCTGTTCGGCGTGACCATGGCCGAACAGGGCGTGTCGCAGCTGGTGTCGGTCGATCTGAAAAAGGCCGAGGCACTGGTGGCCTAAGCCCTGCGGGCCGTGGTTAACGCCCTTTCAAGCCTTTCACCCTCTTCTGTCTTCGTCGCGACCCATCGCGGCGGAAGGAGGTGAGAGACCTGACAGAGAAAGAATACAGAAAGTGGATGGTTCGGATCGCAGCGGTGACGCTGATCGTGACGATCCTCGGCCTTTGGATCGGATCGTAAGGTCCGGTGCAAGGAAAAGGCCCCGTCGAGCGGCAACTCGGCGGGGCCGGTTCTTTGGTGAGACACCAGAGAAAGACTACAGAATTGACGTGATACTGTGCATTCCTTGCCAGAAAGTAAAGATTGCCCGCCACGGGAACGTGAGCATGGTTAATGGGGGATCGGTGCTAGGTTGAGGCCATGCGCCGCCTTATCACCCTCGCTCTGATCCTCGCTTCACCTGCCCTGGCGCAAGAGTGGAACACCCGAGGCAGCGATGCGATGATCGCGCGCGGCGACCTCGACACGCTTTTGCGCGGGCGCATCCTGACATTCTACGATGGCGGGCAGTCCGAGTTCTACCGTGACGGGCGCTATACCTACACCTACGCCAACGAGGGCGGTACGGCCTACGGCTACTGGGACATCACCGCCGACAGCACGGTCTGCCTGCGCTTTGTCCACGGGGCGGCGCGATGCGACTATTACGTGCGCGATGCGGACCGTCTGGTGCTGATCACCGAAGGCGGCGACCGCTTTCCGATCCGCGCTAGAGACGGTTGAGGAGCGCCGGCGTCGGCCAGGCGTCGGCGGGCATCCCCAGGCGCCGCTGCACATCCCGCACCGCCGCCCGGGTGCCCGCGCCCAGGATGCCGTCGATCTTGCCCACGTCATAGCCCATGCCCGCCAGCCTGCGCTGAAGCTCCTGCATCTGCGCGTCTGACAGGCCCGGATCGGGATTGCCCGCTTCATAGACCGGCGCGCCCTCAAGCCGGGTGGCGAAATAGGCGGCAGTCATCACGTAGACGAAGCTCTGGTTCCATTCGAAATAGACCCGAAAGTTCGGATAGGCGATAAAGGCCGGACCATTGCGACCCTGTGGCAGGATGATCGAGGCGTCGAGAGTACCGCGGCCGAAGCTGCCCGACCGGGGTCGCACACCCAGATTGCCCCATTCCTGCACGGTCTTGGTGGTCTCAAGACCGATCTGATACCAGTCTAGGTCCGACGGCACGGTGACCTCTTGCAGCCACGGCTCGCCCGCCCGCCAGCCGAGGCTTTGCAGCATCTTGGCCCCGGACAAAAGCGCGTCGGGCGGAGAGGTCTTCAGCCGCACATGGCCGTCGCCGTCGCCGTCCACGCCGTTTTCGATAATGTCTTCCGGCAGCATCTGGACCATGCCGATCTCGCCCGCCCAGGCACCGGTGGTGCGGGAGGGGCTGAAATCGCCGTTCTCATAGAGCTCTAGCGCGGCAAAGATCTGCGGGCGGAACAGCTCGGGGCGGCGGCAGTCATGGGACAGGGTGACAAGAGCGTTCAGCGTGTTGAAATCACCCTGGAACGCGCCGTAATCGGTCTCGAACGCCCAAAAGGCCAACAGCACGCCGCGGCTGACGCCATAGCGCTGTTCGGCAGTGTCGAACACGCTGTCCCATTTGCGGGCGTTGGCCTGACCGTTCTGGATGCGGTTCTGGCTGATCAGGCGGCGGGAAAAGTCGATGAAAGGCAGCTGGAAGACGCCCTGAGCCCGGTCGGCGCGGATCACCGCGGGATCCTGGCGGACGCCTGCAAAGAACTGTTCTACCGTATCGGCGGCATGGCCGCGCTGGGTGGCCTCGCGTTTCAGATCGCTGACGAAAGCTGAAAACGAGCCGCCGCAATTGGCCTGGGCGGTGCTGACGCTGGCAAGGATGGAAAGGATGGAAAGAACAACTGAAAGACGCATGATACCTGCCTGCTTTGGCCCGAATTGACTTGGCGCCGACCCTATCAAGCCTGCGCCCGCGCACAAGCGCCGAGCGGCCGGACTTATCCACCGGTTGCCCACAGAGCGATACGCGGCTTCTTGCTGATTGCGCAGAAAAACACGGGTGTTCGGGGGGCGCTCGAACGGTCGTTAACCGGTTGTTAACCTGTGTTGCGGAAATTTGAACGTGTCGTTTGCATGGTAATAACATCCCCATGAAAGTTCTGCTTGTCGAGAGACAGCCCGAGTTGGCTAAGCTCTGGGCGCGCCATTTGGAGCGTCTCGGAGTCCAGGTGCGGGCATTGTGTTCCGGGGAAGAGGCGATGGACGTGCTCGAAGTCGATCGCTTTGATGTCATGATCCTCGACCTGTTGATCGAGGATGCAAGCGCGCTGGCAGTGGCGGATCTTGCAAGCTTTCGCCACCCTGCCACGCGTGTCGTGTTCGTTACGAATTCAAGCTTTTTCTCGGACGGATACATTTTCTAGCACAGCGCGAATGCCTGCGCCTTCGTGCAAAGCGGTACGCCGCCAGAGGACCTGGCGGCGATGGTGCAGCACTACGCGACGCGGGCCTGACCCCGTTGCGCCCGATCATGGGGCGCGTCGAAATCGGGGGCGGGCGTAACCGGAACGATGCGGTTCGGATTCACGCTGTCGTGGCTGTAGTAATAGTGGCGCACGATATGGTCGAAGGCCACGGTCTTGGCCACGCCGGGCCACTGGTAAAGTTCGCGGGTATAGGCCCAGAGGTTCGGGTAATCCACGATCCGGGCGCGCACGCATTTGAAATGCGTGTTGTAGACCTTGTCGAAGCGCACGAGCGTAGTAAAGAGCCGCCAGTCCGCCTCGGTAATCCGATCGCCCACCAGGAAGCGGGTGCGCGACAGGCGCTCTTCGAGCCAGTCGAGCGAGTCGAAAAGCGGGCGCACGGCGGCTTCGTAGGCATCTTGGCTGGTGGCAAAACCGGATTTGTAGACCCCGTTGTTGACGGTGTCGTAGATCCGCGCATTCACCTCCTCGAGCTCGTCGCGCAGGGCGGCGGGCCAGTAGTCGTCGGTGTTGCCGGTGATGTGATCGAAGGCCGAATTGAACATGCGGATGATCTCGGCGCTTTCGTTCGACACGATGGTTTCGCGCTGCGTGTCCCAGAGCACGGGCACCGTCACCCGGCCCGAGATCTGCGGGTCGGCCTTGAGGTAGATGTCGCGCAGGAAGGGCAGATCATAGAGCATGTCCCCGGTTGCCCCGGGGAAATCGGCGTCGAAGGTCCAGCCATCGGACAGCATGTCGGGATGCACGACCGACACGCCGATATGATCTTCGAGCCCTTTCAGGGACCGGAAAATGAGCGCCCGATGCGCCCAGGGACATGCGCCGGCCACGTACAGATGGTAACGGCCACTTTCGGCCTTGAACCCGCCTTCGCCAGAGGGGCCCGCGCTGCCGTCAGCGGTGACCCAGTTGCGGAATGCCGACGTGGAGCGTTTGAACGCCCCGCCGGTGGATTTCGTGTCGTACCAGGTGTCGTGCCAGACACCGTCAATCAGTTGACCCATGGTCGCCTCCTTGGTTGGATCTAAGATAACCGCCAATAAGTGTGCGCAACCCCATGTCGCTGCGCAGGAAATGCGCAAAAATGCACGACAACCCAAGCCAAGGATCGCGATGCCGATTTTCGACAGCTACATCATGGTAGATTGGTCCGCGGCCGGCACGCCGAAGCGCGGCAAGGACAGCATCTGGATCGCCCATTGGCAGGGCGGTCAGGTGGATTTGTCGAACCCGCCCTCGCGGGCCGCTGCGATGGCCGAGATCGAGGCGCTGTTCGCGCAGGCCCGGGCGCAGGGGCGACGCGTTCTGGCGGGCTTCGACTTTCCCTTCGGCTATCCCGAGGGGTTCGGCACGGCGCTGGACGGTGACTGGCAGGCGGTCTGGTCGCGGATCGCGCGCGAGGTCGAGGACGGGCCGAGGAACGCCAACAACCGCTTCGATGCGGCCGCGCGGCTGAATGCCTTGTTCCCGGAAGATGGCCCGTTCTGGGGCAACGGGCTGAAGCGCGACATTCCCGGCCTGCCCCGCAAGAAGCCCAAGCTTTGGGGCGGGGCGATGCCGGAAAACTTGCGGCAGGCCGAACGCGGCGCGAAAGGCGCGCAAGAGGTCTGGAAGCTGTCGGGCGCGGGCTCCGTGGGCGGGCAGGCCTTGACCGGGATCGCGGCACTGGAACGGCTGCGGCACCGGGTGGGGGCGGAGGTCTGGCCGTTTGAGACGCTGGGCGGCGGCACCGCACCGGTTCTGGCCGAGATCTTTCCATCTCTATTCCCGATGGCGTTCCCACCGGACATGGTGCGCGATGCGGTGCAGGTGCAGACGGTGGCCCGATGGATGGCAGGCGAGGACGACGCGGGGCGGCTGGCCGCGCATCTTGAGGCCTCGGCCCGCCTGCCGGAAACGGTGCGCCGGCACGAGGCGACGATCCTGGGGCTGACCCCGATCTGAGCCAGCGAGCGGTGCGGGCGATGAGGTCCCGGCGCGGGGGCCGGGACGGGTGCGGAGACAGCGGCGTCGTCTGTGGCGGGAATGTGACTCTGCCTGGGACATGCCCAAAAAGCGGGCAATCACGCTTGATTTCTCACCCGCGCGGCGCACCCTCCCTCAGGCGAACAGAGAGGACTGCGGCCATGTCGACCTTCTTGCCCAAGGAAATCCAGGACGGGCTGGACGCCGCCCGCATCGAGGCGGCGCAACGAAAGTCGCGGTTTAGGGTCGAAGCCGGGGATCAGAACGTGCGGGTTCTGCGGCTTTGGGAGGGCGGCTTTTCCGTTGCCGCCGAAAAGGCGCCCAAGCTGCGCGGGCTTGTCGACCTGTTCGACGGTGCGCGTCACCTGTACCAGGCGCTGATCGTGGCCTCCGAGGAAGAGGCGGGCGAGTTGCGCTACGAGTTCAAGCGCAACACCGCTGCGGCAGATGCGGCTCCGCTGGATTTCGCCCGCGACCCCGATGCGCCGATTGCCCTTCTGGGTCCGGCTATCGACTGATCACTGCAGATCCGCGAAGGCGTCGGCCAGCCGTGCCACGGCCTCTTCGACCCGGCTGCGCGGCGTGGCGATGTTGAACCGCAGGAAGCTGTCACCGCCCTTGCCGAAGGTCGGGCCGTGGTTCACGGCAATGCGCGCACCCTGCTCGACCCTGCGGGTGAACTCTTCGGCGGTCATGCCGGTGCCCGCGAAATCGACCCAAGCCAGGTAGGTGGATTGCAGGGGCATGGATGCGAGCCCCGGAATGGCATTCACGGCCGCATCGAAAAGTTGCCGGTTGCCGTCGAGATACGGCACCAGGTTGTCCACCCAGGCCGCGCCGTCGGGGCTGTAGGCGGCCTCGGCCATGAACATGCCAAAGCTGTTGGGCGACACGCCCTGGGCCATCATCGTGGTCGTGAAGGCTGCGCGCAGGGCCGGATCGGGGATGATGACGTTGCCGATATGGGCACCCGCGATATTGAAGGTCTTGGTCGAAGCGGTCATCATCACCAGTCGGTCCGCGATGCCGTCGATCAGCGTCATTGGGATATGGGTGTGCCCCGGCATCACGAGGTCATGGTGGATCTCGTCCGAGACAAGGATCAGGTCGTGGCGGCGGGCAAAGGCTGCCACGCCCTCGAGCTCGTTTCGTGTCCAGACACGGCCACCGGGATTGTGGGGCGAGCAGAGGATCAGCATCTTTTCCGCGCCGGTCATCTGCGCATCCCAGGCATCGAAATCGAGCGTGTATTGCCCGTCGACAATCGGCATTTCACATTCCACCACAGTGCGCCCCGCCGCTTCGATCACGCGGGCAAAGGCGTGGTAGACGGGCGTGAACAGCACGACCCCGTCGCCCGACGCGCTCCAGGTGTCGATGCACAGCGCGGTGCCGTTGACGAGGCCGTTGGTCGAAAAGATCCAGTCAGGCGCCACCGACCAGCCATGGCGGTTGGACATCCACCACGCGATCGCCCGGCGGTAGGCGGCATCGTCTCCGAAATAGCCGTAGACGCCGCAGTCTTTCATCCGGTCGATGGCCGCGTCCACGCAGGCGGGCGGGCGGAAATCCATGTCGGCCACCCACATCGGGATGCCATCCGAGGCGGGCACGCCGTATTTCTCCTCCATCATGTCCCATTTCATGGAATGGGTGCCGCGGCGGTCGATGATGTCGTCGAATTGCATGGGAGCCTCTTTGATGTTGGACCCGCGAACGCTACCCGACCGGACGGCGGGTGCAAGGGGCGTTGCGCCCGTTGGGCCGCTCGCCTAAATCAGAGGGCATGAAACGGCCCATCCTGATCCATCCCGACCCGCGGCTGAAAAAGGTCTGCGATCCCGTCACCGACCTGTCGGACGAGCTGCGCGTGCTGGCCGACGACATGCTGGAAACGATGTATGACGCGCCGGGCATCGGGCTGGCCGCGCCGCAGGTGGGCGTGATGCACCGGCTGATCGTGCTTGATTGCGTGAAGGAAGAGGGCGAGGCGCCCCGGCCCACGGTGATGTTCAACCCAGAGATCCTCGCGGTGTCGGACGATCTGAACACCTACGAAGAGGGCTGCCTGTCGATCCCCGAGCAATATGCCGACGTGACCCGCCCGGCCGAGGTACGCGTGGGCTGGATCGACCAGAACGGCACGCCGCAGGAGCGCGACTTTGACGGGCTGTGGGCGACCTGCGTGCAGCACGAGATCGACCATCTGAACGGCAAGCTGTTCATCGATTACCTCAAGCCGCTGAAGCGTCAGATGATCACCCGCAAGATGCAGAAGCTGAAGCGCGAGCGGGCGCGGGCGTGAGCGTTCGACCCATCCTGCGCTGGCCCGATCCGCGCCTTGCCCAGGTCTGCGCGCCGTTGGGCGATGCGCCGGCCGAGGCGCTGGTGGCCTACCTGTTCGACACGATGTACGCCGCGCCGGGCCGCGGTCTTGCCGCGCCGCAGATCGGCGTTTTGGCGCGGGTGTTCGTGATGGATTGCGGCTGGAAAGAAGGCACAAAGACCCCGCGCGCCTGCATCGACCCCGAGATCGTCTGGACCTCGGACGAGGTTGCGGTGACCGGCGAGGGCTGCCTGTCTATCCCCGGGGTGACGGCCGAGGTCACGCGCCCTGCCGCCATCACACTCCGGTATCGGACGCTGACGGGCGAGACCGTCGAAGAGCGGCTTACCGGTTTCGAGGCCATCTGCGCCCAGCACGAGTTCGACCATCTGAACGGGATCGTGACGTTCGACCGGCTGACGCCCAAGGCGCGCGCCGAAGCCGAAGCGGCCTATGCCCCATGACCGTGCGGCGCTGCATCCCCTGGCCGGACAAGCGGCTGCGCACGCCCGCCGCGCCCGTAGACGAGATCACCGACGAAATTCGCGCGATCTGGGAGGACATGATCGACACGATGGAGGCGATGCCCGGCGTGGGTCTGGCCGCGCCGCAAATCGGTGTGGGGCTGCGGCTGGCCGTGGTGGATGCAAGCGATACGCGCGGTCAGGCCGTCCGCATGGCCAATCCCGAGATACTGCATGCGAGCGTCCAGATGCGCACCCATGACGAGGCAAGCCCCAACCTGCCCGGCGTTTCAGCCCGGATTGAACGGCCGCGCGCCGTGACGGTGCGGTTCCTGAACGACCAGGGGCAGATCGACCGGCAGGATTTCGTGGGGCTTTGGGCCACGTCCGTGCAGCACCAGATCGACCATCTGAACGGGCGGCTGTTTTTCGACCGGCTGAGCAAGGTCAAGCGCGACATGCTGTTGCGCAAGGCCAGAAAGCTGAAAGGATAGGTCACCGCCATGCGCGTCATCTTCATGGGCACGCCAGAGTTCTCGGTTCCCGTTCTCGATGCGCTGGTCGCGGCCGGGCACGAGATTACCGCTGTCTATTGTCAGCCCCCCCGCCCCGCCGGGCGCGGCAAGAAGGACCGCCCGACGCCGGTCCATGCCCGGGCCGAGGCGCTGGGGCTGGAGGTGCGGCACCCGGTGTCGCTGAAGGGGGCCGAGGCGCAAGAGGCCTTTGCCGCTTTGAACGCCGATGTCGCGGTTGTCGTGGCCTATGGGCTGATCCTGCCACAGGCGGTGCTGGATGCGCCGACCCATGGCTGCCTGAACATCCATGCCTCGCTTCTTCCGCGCTGGCGGGGGGCCGCGCCCATTCACCGCGCGATCATGGCCGGCGATGCCGAGACGGGCGTGTGCATCATGCAGATGGAGGCAGGGCTGGACACCGGGCCGGTGCTGCTGCGAGACGCCACACCCATCGGGGCGGAAGAGACGACCGGCCAGCTCCATGACCGCCTGTCGCAGATGGGCGCGCGGCTGATCGTCGACGCGCTGGCGCGCCTGCCCGATCTGGTGCCCGTGCCGCAACCCGAGGATGGTGTGACCTATGCCGCCAAGATCGACAAGGCCGAGGCGGCGATCGACTGGTCCGCGCCCGCAGGTGAGGTCGACGCCAAGATCCGCGGGTTGTCGCCCTTTCCCGGGGCCTGGACCCGGTTTCAGGGCACGCGGATCAAATGCCTTGCGTCGCGGCTGGCCGAGGGGCAGGGTCTCCCCGGAGAGGTGCTGGACGGTGCCCTGACCGTGGCCTGCGGCACCGGCGCGGTCCGGATCACTCGGGCCCAACGCGAGGGCAAGGGCGCCCAGGACAGCGACACGTTCCTGCGCGGTCTGCCGATCGCCAAGGGCGACAGATTGGAAGGCTGAGCGATGTTTCTACCCCTGTTCGGCACCGTCGTGATCGCCGGGATCGTGGGTTACCTGTCGGAGAAGACGGGCTTTACCCGGAACGGCATCCTGCAAAGCATCATCATCTGCGTGGGCGGCGCATTCCTGTTCTATTTCATCCGGATCATGTTCGGGGTGCGGTTCGGCGCACCGGGCGTTGACGCGATTCTGTCCTCGATCGGCGCACTGATCATCGTGCCGACCCATTGGCGGCCCCGGAAATAGGGAGACGGCCCATGCATGTCATCTGGCTTATCATCATCGGCGCCGCGGCGGGCTTCGTGGCAACGCGGCTCATGCGGATGGAAACCGGCATCCTGCCGACCATCGCCATCGGCATCGCGGGGGCACTTGTCGGCGGGCTGGTGCTGCGCGCGCTTCTGGCGGTGATGGGGGCCGCGGCTGGGTTCGTGGGTGCGATCCTAGGTGCGCTCGTGCTGATCTGGGTCTGGAAGACCTTTATCCAGCGATAGCGCGCGGGGGGCAACATGGCCGATTGCCAGGGCTGGTGCGACCTGATCTGGTTCCAGCATTTCCACAAGGCCGGGGGCACCTCTTTGATCGAGGCGGCCCGCGCCAGCGGGTGGGAGCCCTATCACCCGCATCTCAACTGCAACCCGGTCCATGACGACGAAAGCCCCCTGCGGATATGGGACTGGGACTCCGGCACGCTGGGCGCCTGGCTGAACGAGGCGCATCAAAACGGCGTGACGTTCGTGGCCTGTGAATGGGGGTTTTCGCACGCGGTCCGGGACGTGACCGGGCTTGATATCACGCAGATCGCGATCATGCGTCGGCCCAAGGAGCGGCTGGTCTCGAACTACCTGTTCGACGTGACCCGGGGGCACACGCGCGCCGCCTGCATTCTGGACTACCTCGAAGAGCCTTTGCCGTTTCACGGCGCTGGGCCGCAGCCCTTTCGCGCCCCCGATTACTACACGCGTCGCGTCACCGGGCACGGCGGGCCGGACGCGCAGGAGGGAGCCTTTGCCGCGCTGGCCGGGTACGACCACATCGCGTTCCTTGAAGACCCGGACAGTTTTCGGCCGCTGCAAGGGTTGATCCCCGGTGTGGGCGCGCGACACGAGAACCGGACGGACCGGGACAGCGCGGCCCTGCGCGCCGCCATCGACAGCGTGGAACGCCACGAAGCGGCGCTGACGGACATGGTGGCGGGCGACCAGGCGCTTTACGACCGGCTGCGCGACCATTTCGCCTGACCGACCGGCGGCAATTGCGCTGCGGGCACCGTGGTCATATTCTTTGACCAATCGAGGAATGTGCACATGCCCTTTCGCCCCGTCCAACCCGAAAAACTGTCCTCTGCCGTTGTGCGTCAGGTCGAGGAACTGATCCTGCGCGGGATCCTGCGACCCGGAGAGAGGCTGCCCTCGGAGCGAGAGCTGGCCGAGCGGCTGGGCGTGTCCCGTCCCAGCCTGCGTGAGGCGGTGGCCGAGTTGCAGGACAAGGGCCTTCTTGTCACGCGCGCCGGGGCGGGGATCTACGTGGCCGAGGTTCTGGGGAATGCCTTTTCAGACGCGCTGATCCGGCTGTTTTCGGAACACGAAGAGGCAGTGTTCGACTACATCGCCTTTCGCCGGGATCTCGAGTCGTTGGCCGCCGAGCGCGCGGCACGGGCAGGGTCCGAGACGGATCTGAAGGTCGTGCAAGCCATTCTCGACAAGATGGAGGCGGCGCATCTGCGGGGCGATGCCGAGGAAGAGGCGAAGCTCGACGCGCAGTTTCACATGGCGATCATCGAGGCCAGCCACAACACGATCATGCTGCACATGATGCGGTCGATGTTCGAGTTGTTGCGCAAGGGCGTCTTTTACAATCGCAAGGCGCTGTTCAAGCAGCGCACGACGCGCGCGGCGCTGTTGGACCAGCACCGCGCGATCAATGCCGCGCTGCAAGCGCGCGACCCCGAAGCGGCACGGGACACGGTGATCCGCCACCTGGATTTTGTGGAGGACGGGCTGGCCCAGGACCGGCGGTCGGACCGGCAAGAGGTCTTTGCCCAGCTGCGTTTCCAGCACGAAACCGGGTGAAGTGTATGCACCCCGCGCCCCAGACCTGATCCGGGGCCTCAGTGTCCAGCCGAGAGGCCCCGGGACAGGCCCGGGGCGGGTGATCGGGATTGCGGTTCGGGACGCCTTCGGGGCCGTCCCGGACATCGAGACCGGCGCAAGCCACGTGCCAGGCCGCCCCGCGCCCCGGACGTGATCCGGGGCCTCTTGGTCCGGCCGGGAGGCCCCGGGGCAGGCCCGGGGCGTGGGCAGCTTGTTGGCGGGGGCTGCAAATGAAAAACCCCGGTGCGGAACACCGAGGTTTGGTCTTGCTAGGGAAAGGCGGCGTGCTTCAGTGCAGACGCTTGTCCACCTCGGCGATGGAGTCGTCGATTAGGGAGGTGCCCTTGTCGGCGCTCATCTTCTTGGCGATCACGTCCTGAGCCGCGGCTACGGCGACGGCCACGGCCTGGTTGCGGACTTCCTTGACAGCCGACGCTTCCGCCGAGGCGATCTGGTCTTCGGCGGCCTGCATGCGGCGCTGGATCGATTTCTCGAGATCCGCCTTTGCCTCTTCGGCGGCGAGTTCCGCCTCCTGGCGGGCCTGGGTTACGATGCGGTCCGCCTGGGCCTGCACCTTTTTCTGCTTGCGCTCGTAGGACGCCAGGATCGTCTGGGCCTCTTCCCGCAGCGCACGCGCCTCGTCGAGTTCGGACCGGATACCATCGGCGCGCTTGTCCAGCATGCCGCCCAGAAGCCCGGGCACCTTGAAATATGCCAGGACGCCGAGGAACACGATGAACGAGATCAGGACGATGAAATCGGTGTTGGCCAGCGAAAAGAACGGGCCCTTCGCGGCCAGCGCCGGCGTGGCGAACATGATCGCCGCGGTCGAGATCAGTACTGCACGCATGGGATCAGCCTTTCATCCGGGCGGTCACGGCCGCGTTGATGGAGCGGGCATCGGCATCGCCACCCATGGCGGCCACGATATCCTTCGCCACGTCCTTGGCCACGTCCTGCACGTTTTCCATGGCGCTGGCGCGGATCTCGGCGATCGCCTTTTCCGATTCCGCGGATTTCGCCGCGATCTCGGCATCGGCCTTGGCCATCGCATCATCAAGCTGCGCCTGGATTTCGGCGCGGGTCTGCTGGGCGATTGTCTGCGCCTCGGCACGGGCATCGGCCAGCGCCTTGTTATAGGCCTCTTCAGCCTCGACCGCCTGCGCCTTGAGCTCTTCGGCCTTGGCCAGGTCGTTGGTGATCGTGCCCTGACGTTCAGCCAAAACCGCCGCGATGCGCGGCAGGGCCACGCGCGACAGGATCAGGTAGATCACGACAAGGGTGACCAGCAGCCAGAAGATCTGGTTTGGAAAGGTCGAGAAGTCGAGCTGCGGCATGCCTGCACCGCCAGCTTCGGCCCCTTGACCCGCGGCGTCGGCCGCGTCTTGCGTCTCAGTCGCCATGTCGTCCTCCGTCGGAACCTGAGGGAACCGGGCAGGTCACAGATGCGACCCGCCCGACCGTAAGGATAGCGTTCCGATAGATCAGACGGCGAACATCAGCAGCAGAGCAACGAGGAACGAGAAGATCCCCAGGGCTTCTGCGAATGCGATGCCGATGAACAGGGTCGCGGTCTGGCTTGCGGCCGCCGAAGGGTTGCGCAGGGCGCCCGCCAGGAAGTTGCCGGCCACGTGGCCCACACCGATGGCTGCCGCGCCCGAGCCGATGGCTGCGAGGCCTGCACCGATGAACTGACCCATGTTTGCAATATCGCCTTCCATGATTTCTCTCCTTACGATGGAATGGATGATTGTTTCAGGTGCGGGCAGGCGCCCGCGAAACCCTTAGTGATGCGGATGAAGCGCGTCCTTCAGATACACACAGGTGAGGATCGTGAAGACATAGGCCTGGATGAAGGCCACCAGCACTTCGAGCCCGTAGATCGCGACGACACCGAGGATCGCGATGGGCGCGATGGCGGCGACCTGCGCGAAACCCGCGAACACCTTGAGAACGGCGTGACCAGCCATCATGTTGCCGGCAAGACGAATGGAATGGCTGACCGGG
The DNA here is from genome assembly GCA_913062865.1 of uncultured Paracoccaceae bacterium. Lineage (GTDB taxonomy): Bacteria > Pseudomonadota > Alphaproteobacteria > Rhodobacterales > Rhodobacteraceae > CAJXWO01. The sequence goes on from CAJXWO010000027.1 coordinate 34,102, forward strand.
CGCACGAAATACGAGATGAGTTCGATCAACGCCAGGACCGGGCGCAGCGGAAGCGGCGCGCTTTCGACCCAGAAGAGGCTGAGGAAGCCCGTGCCGTTCTTGACGAAGCCCAGGATCGTTACCGCGATGAAGACGCCAAAGCCCAGAACCGCGGTCACCGCGATATGGGAGGTCGTGGTGAAGGCCATGGGAATCAGGCCCAGGAAGTTCGCGAAGACGATGAACATGAACAGCGTCATGATGTAGGGGAAATACTTGATCCCGTCCTTGCCGGTCACGTCCTCGACCATCTTGTAGACGAAGCCATAGGCCATCTCGGCAATCGACTGGGTCCGCGTGGGGATGATCGCGCGGCGCGAGGTGCCCAGCACCAGCAGCGCGGCCACGGCCAGGATCGCCAGCAGCATCCACAGCGTCACATTGGTGGGGGTGTACCAGGCAATCGTGTCGCCGCCGAACAGGGGCTTCACGATGAACTGGTCCATCGGGTGAAATTCCAGACCGCCGCTGCCTTCTTCCGTCGCCACGTCTATTCCCCTTCGTCCTGTCTTCCGGCCGTGTCGGCCAGCCTGTCCTTTTCGACTTCCTTGACCGTGCGCAGCATCGTCTGCACCCCGGCCGCGAAGCCCAGCAATGTAAACAGCACCAGAAAGATCGGCATTGTGCCGAACAGGCCGTCGAGCCCGTATCCGATGCCGAAGCCGATCCCGAGACCGGCCACGAGTTCCGTCACCATCCGCCAGGCCACCTGTGCCTGGGTATAGTGTTCCTCCTTGGGGGGCGCAGGTTCCTGTGCGGCCTTCGCCTTGCCGATCCGCTCTTCCAGCTCTTTCAAGCGTTCGGACGGGTCGGGATCGCGCATGCCATTCCCCTTGGAAGCGTCGGCATCGGAGTATGCCGCGCCGCCGCGTGAGTCAAGCAAGCGCTGACCCTCGCGACACCAGGCGCAACCCTTTGATTTGCGATCATTATTATCGAAGCTCAGCGTGACGCGCACTGGGCGCCGGCCCGCCAGGGCCCCCTTAAGGCCGCCGGGGCTTATTCAACCAAACGGTTGACGATGACGGCACGGCGTATTTAGGCACGCGCATGTCCGACGCGCTCGACACCGTCTTTGCCGCCCTGGCCGACCCGACCCGCCGGGCGATCCTTGCGATGCTTCTGGAAGACGACATGGCCGTGACCGATGTGGCGGATCCGTTCGACATGTCGCTGGCCGCGATCTCCAAGCATCTCGCGATCCTGAGCCGCGCGGGTCTTATCAGCCAGGAAAAGCGCGGACGGGTGAAGTGGTGCAAGCTGGAGCCCGATGCGCTGCGCGAGGCCAGCGTCTGGATGCAGGGGTTCGGACAGTTCGAGCCCGTTCACCTGGACGCGTTCGAACGGTTTTTGGCACAGGAGCTCTCCGTTCCGGACACCCCGGACACCGGGACGGAGTCTGGCACCGGTACTGACACCGATCCGGCCGGATCAGCCTGACGCCTGCCAAGTCTTCGCGCTTTCCTTGAGATGGCTAAGCAGGGCCTGCACCTTGCTGGTGCGATGCAGATCCACATGGGTGACAAGCCAGAGCGGCGCGCTCCAGTCCGGACGGGGCTTCATGACGCGCACCAGTCTCGGGTCGGCATTGCCCTGCCATTCAGGCAGAAAGCCCATGCCGGCACCCTCGACAAGGGCGGTGGCCAACACATGGTGGTCCGCGCTGCGGAACATCACGTGCTCGCGCGGGATCGCCTCGCGCATCCAGCGATCGAAAGGCGCACGCGACTCGGGGTCGTCGGCGCCCACATAGCGGTGGGCAGGCAGATCGGCCTCGGTCTCGGGCAGTCCGTAGCGCGCGACATAGTCCTGCGACGCGTAAAGCGCCATCGACTGGTCCATGAACTTCTGCACGACGTTGTCGGGCTGGTCGGGCGCGGGCCCGGCGCGCAACGCCACATGCGCCTCGCCGTATTCGAGGCGGAAGAGCCGGTTGCCGGTCAGGTAGCGCAGGATGACGTCCGGATACGCCTCGTGAAATCGGGCCAGCGCGGGCACAAGCAGCCCCGAAAGCGCAGGCAGCGAGGTCAGCACCAGTTCGCCTTCGACCGCGTCGCCGCGCCCCTTCATCCGCGCCTCGAGCTGGCCGAACTGTTCCTCGGTCGCCTGGGCAACGCGCATCAGATCCGTGCCTGCCTCTGTGGGTGTGTAGCCCCGGGCATGGCGCTGGAAGAGCTTGACGCCCAGCCGTCCCTCGAGCGCGTCGATATGGCGGATCACGGTCGCATGGTGGACGCCCAGGACATCCGCCGCACCGCTGACCGTGCCCTGCCGCGCAACGTGAAAGGCTGTGCGGATTTCGTCCCAATGCTCCATGAGGGTCCTTTCCAGGGGCGGGGCGGCCCGGAAGGGCCAGCATGTCCAATATCTTAGTGCATTTAGGCGTCCCTTGGACAAGACACAACATGGCGAGATGCAGGGCAATCGCGCTTCAGAAGCCTTCGATGAGTGTTTGCAGGAAGTCATTGCTCCATCCTGCCTTTTTGAACTTCA
>CAJXWO010000028.1 GCA_913062865.1 uncultured Paracoccaceae bacterium
CGGATCGACATCATCGGGCCTTCGAAGGTGGACATGCCGTAGAAGCCGACCGAGATCACCATCATGCGGATGATCGGATCGGTGCGCAGCTTGTCCCAGGCGCCCGAAAGCGTCATCAGGCCGTTGATCATGCCGCCCCAGCTGGGCATCCACAGCACGATCGAGAACACCATCCCCAGGGTCGAGGCCCAGTCAGGCAGCGCCGTGTAGTGCAGGTGGTGCGGACCGGCCCAGATGTAGATGAAGATCAGCGCCCAGAAGTGGATGATCGACAGCTTGTAGCTGAACACGGGACGCTCGGCCTGCTTGGGCACGAAGTAGTACATCATGCCCAGGAAGCCCGCGGTCAGGAAAAAGCCCACCGCGTTGTGGCCGTACCACCATTGCGTCATGGCGTCCTGCACACCGGCGAAGACCTGGACCGACTTGGAGCCGAAGATCGAGACCGGGACCGACAGGTTGTTGAACACGTGCAGCATCGCGACGGTCACGATGAAGGACAGGTAGAACCAGTTGGCCACGTAGATATGCGGCTCTTTCCGCTTGATGATCGTGCCCAGGAACACCGCAAGGTAGACCACCCAGACGATCGTCAGCCACCAGTCGATGTACCATTCCGGCTCGGCGTATTCCTTGGACTGGGTCGCGCCCAGCAGGTAGCCGGTTGCCGCCAGCACGATGAACAGGTTGTAGCCCCAGAAGACGAACCACGCTGCGTTACCGCCCCATAGCCGCGCCGCGCTGGTGCGCTGAACCACATAGAACGAGGTCGCGATCAGGGCATTGCCGCCAAAGGCGAAGATCACCGCGGAGGTGTGGAGAGGACGCAACCGCCCAAAGTTCAGATACCCTTCGGACCAATCGAAATTGAGACCGGGAAAGGCCAGCTGGAAGGCAATGAACGTGCCGGCCAGAAAGCCCACGACGCCCCAAAAGGCGGTGGCGATCACGCCGGCGCGCACCACGCCGTCCATGTAGCTCTGCTCTCGAACGGCGGCCGCAACCGGTTCGTCCGTATGGCGGAGCGTGTACAGGAAAAGACCACCGCCCACGGCCATGATGATGATGGCGTGGACGAGGTAAGCCACGTCACGTGCGTAATTGGCTGCGATCATCGCCAGTAGCGTGATCAAGCCAAACACGATCAGCTTAATATAATTCAACATTTTGCGTCCCTTCGTCTGGACCGCTCGATTCGTACTTCGAGCGGGGAATTTAGACTGTCCGCTTATTGCTGGCGGGGGGCGCCACCCGCATTGATCTGCATCAAGGCTGGGTGGTGCTTTTCTTGACCCGCATCAAGGCGTCGCAGGCTGAAACCGCTAGCCTTGTCCGAGATCACAGTTTCAGGAGATACCAATGGCTTACAAAACGCTTCTGTCCGTTCTCTCCGATCCCGCGTTGATGGAAACGCCGCTGGCGCAGGGGGATGCCTTGGCCATGGCGGAAGACGCCCATTTCGATGTTCTTTGCCTTGGCGTGGACCGTACGCAGACCGGGTACTACTACGCCGGCGCGAACGCGATGCTGCTTCAGGAAAGCATTTCGCGGGCTCAAGAGGACGCGGCCGCTCTCGAAAAGGCAGTCAAGCAACGCCTCGAAGGGACCCAGGCCCGCTGGGCCACGGATACCGGCGTTGCCCAACTGGCCGACCTGGGCCGCATCGTGGCGGCCCGGGCGCGGTTTTCCGACCTCGTGATACTGCCCCGACCCTATGGCGAAGGCTGCGGTGCGGAACTGGAGCCGATCATCGAATCGGCGATGTTCGAAGGGCATGCCCCGGTGCTGGTGATGCCCGATGCCGCGGCAATGGCGGCCCGGCCCAAGAAGATCATGATCAGCTGGAACGAAAGCGTCGAGGCGATGAACGCAATCCGCGCCGCGATGCCGTTCCTGCAAAAGGCGGACCTGGTCAGCGTCGTCGTGGTGGATCCGCCTGCGCACAGCCCCAACCGCTCCGACCCGGGCGGCCCGTTGTCCCAATGGCTGTCGCGTCACGGCGTACGGGTGGAAATTGATGTGCTGTCGAAGACCTTGCCGCGGGTGTCGGATGTGATCCTGCGTCACGCAACGGACATGGATGCCGAATTGGTCGTGATGGGGGCCTATGGCCATTCGCGTTTCCGCGAAGCGATCCTGGGGGGCGCCACGCGAAACATGCTGGAACACGCGTCGGTGCCGGTCTTCATGGCGCATTGACCGGGGCCCACTGATCCGAGGCGCACAGCGCAAAGACGGGGCAGGGTCCATAGAAGGGCCTTGTTCACCGCGTTTCGAAACGCGGTCTCAAGCGGTTTCGAACCGCTTGGCCGCGTCGCATCGCAGCGGCGCCCGCCCGATGACTGCCCGGGTCTCGCAGTTCGGATCTGGCAAACCGGGTCGGGAGAGGATCGGTCTAAATGCCGGAGGCTTCGGGCGGCCCGGCAGGCCAGCATGATCAGGCCAGCATGCCGCCGTCGGTGTCGTCGCCCGCTTCTTCCAGAAGGCGCGCAAAGTCCGGCACGGTCACATGCCGCTTGCCTTCGAGATGGATCACACCGTCGCGCTTCAGCGCGCTGACCTGGCGGCTCACGGTCTCGAGTGTCAGGCCCAGGTAGTCCGCCATCGCCTCGCGCGTCAGCGGCAGATCGAAGATCAACGGACCGTCCATGCCCTTGAGCTGCAACGAGGCATCCCGGCGCGCGATGATCGACAGGAGCGACGCGATCTTTTCCCGAGCCGTCTTCCGGCCCAGCACAAGCATCCATTCGCGCGCGGCGTCGAGCTCGTCGAGGGTCATTTCCAGAAGGCGTTGCGCAATGTGAGGCGTGCGCGCCATCATGTCCTCGAACGGTTTCTTTCGGAAACAGCACATGACCATGTCGGTCGTGGCGACGACATCGTAGGCCGCACCTTCGCGGCCGGGGCGCCCGACGAAATCGCTGGGCAAGAGCAGCCCGACCATCTGGGTCCGGCCGTCCTCCATGGTCTGGGTCAGCGTGGCGATTCCCGACACGACCGAGCCCACGAAATCCATCCGGTCGCCCGACCAGATCACCGTCTGACCCGCCTCGAAGCTGCGGTAGTACTTGATTTCCTCCAGGCGGGCGAGCTCATCTGTTTCGCACCGGGCGCACACGGCGCGGTGGCGAATGGGGCAGTCGCCGCAATCCTGGCTGATGGACTGTGTATGATCGTTCAACATGTATCGGTCTTCGCGCGCTTGATCTGCGTCAAGGTTTTCCTTGCCACACAACGCTAACTGTAAACTCATGGTGACACGAACTCAATTGGCGAAGCTGGGTCTATTTGACGCGAGAGTACCGCGGTATACCAGCTATCCCACCGCCCCTCATTTCTCTGACCAGGTGAACGGCGCGTTGTTCCAGAAATGGATACGCGCGATTCCGGCCGGAGGCGAAATCTCGCTATACGTCCATGTGCCATTCTGTCGGCGGCTGTGCTGGTTCTGCGCCTGCCGCACGCAGGGCACCCAGAGCGCGGCCCCGGTCGCGGCGTATCTCGAGGTGCTCAAGGCCGAACTCAAGCTCTTGGCCGACACGTTGCCCGAGGGCGTGACCCTGTCGCGGCTACACTGGGGCGGTGGCACGCCGACGCTGCTGACGGCCGAGATGATGACCGACCTGGCCGAGGCGATCGCCGAGGTCGCCCCTTTCGGCCCGAACGCCGAGTTCTCGGTCGAGATCGACCCGAACGAGATCGATGGTGCGCGGCTCGACGCGCTGGCGGCCGCGGGGATGAACCGGGCCTCGATCGGCGTGCAGGACTTCGACGACCAGATCCAGCAGACCATCGGGCGCATCCAGGGCTACGACGTGACCCGCAAGGCGGTCGAGATGATCCGCGACCGTGGTGTGCATAGCCTGAATGCCGACATTCTTTACGGTCTGCCGCACCAATCCAAGGCGCGCATCACCGAATCGGTCCAGAAGCTTTTGTCGCTAAACCCGGATCGCGTGGCCCTTTATGGTTACGCCCATGTGCCTTGGATGGCCAAGCGTCAGCAGATGATTCCCTCGGACGCGCTGCCCACACCGGAAGAGCGGCTGGCGCTGTTCGAGACCGCACGTCGCCTTTTCCTTTGGGACAACTACACCGAAATCGGTATCGACCATTTCGCGGTAAAGGGTGACGGGCTCGACGTGGCGTTGCGCAACGGCACGCTGCGGCGGAACTTCCAGGGCTACACCGACGATACGTCGGACGTGCTGATCGGCCTGGGCGCTTCTTCGATCTCGCGCTTCCCGCAGGGCTATGCGCAGAATGCCCCGGCGACCTCGGTCCATACCGGCGCGATCCGCGAAGGCCGCTTTTCCACCTCGCGAGGGCATGTCTTCAAGGGTGAAGACATGTTGCGCGCCCGCCTGATCGAGGCGCTGATGTGCGATTTCCGTATCGACGCTGCCGAGATCTGCGACAGTTTCGACATCAGCCAACGCGGCCTGCGCGAGATGTTCGACCAGGTGAACCGCGCGTTTGAAGGGCTTCTGCAGATCACCGAGGACGGGCTTTTCGTTCCGCCAGAGGTGCGGCCCCTGACCCGCCTGATCGCCCGGCATTTCGACGCATACGAACTGTCGAAGGCGGGCCATTCCTCGGCGATCTGAGGTCGTCGCGGTCTATCCCGCCAGGTCGAACGCCGCTGCAAGAAGTGTGCGGGTATACTCGGTCTTGGGCGCGTCAAAGATCTCTTCCGCGGTGCCGTATTCCACAACGTCGCCCTGCTTCATCACGATCACCCTGTGGGACATGGCGCGTACGACTTTCAGATCGTGGCTGATGAACAGGTAGGCCAAACCGTATTTGCGCTGCAAGCGGCGCAACAGGTCCACGATCTGCACCTGCACCGTCATGTCGAGCGCCGAGGTCGGTTCATCCAGAACCAGCAGCCGGGGCCGCAGGATCATCGCGCGGGCGATGGCGATGCGCTGGCGCTGACCACCTGAGAACTCGTGCGGATAACGGTCCATGGTGATCGGGTCGAGGCCCACCTCGTCCATCACCTCGGCCACCAGGTCACGCGGGCTGGCGGCTCCGTCATGCCCGTGAACAGACAGGCCTTCGGCGATGATCTGCGCGCAGGACATGCGCGGACTGAGCGAGCCGAACGGATCCTGAAAGACGATCTGCATGTCCTTGCGCAGTCGACGCAACTCCTTGGTCGACCATTTGCGGATGTCCTCGCCCATGAAGACCATGCGCCCCTCGCTCTGGATCAGACGCATCAGCGCCAGCGCCAGGGTGGTCTTGCCCGAACCGGATTCGCCAACGATGCCCAGCGTCTCGCCCTCGCGGACGGAGATCGTGGCGTCGTTGACGGCCTTCACATGACCCACGGTGCGGCGCAGAAGGCCTTTCTGGATCGGGAACCAGATCTTGAGGTTCTGGGTGCTCGCGATCTCGGGCGCGGTATCGGGCACCGGGTCGGGCACGCCCACCGCCTCGGCAGCCAAAAGTTTTTGCGTGTAGGGATGCTGCGGGTTCGCGAAAATCTCGGCCGTGGCACCGGTTTCCACGATCTCGCCGTCCTTCATCACGCAGACCCGGTCGGCGATCTTGCGCACGATGCCCAGGTCATGGGTGATGAACAGAAGCCCCATGCCCTCGCTGTCCTTCAGCTCGGCCAGAAGCTCGAGGATTTGCGCCTGGATCGTCACATCGAGCGCCGTGGTGGGCTCGTCCGCGATTAGCACGTCGGGCTTGTTGGCCAACGCCATGGCGATCATCACGCGCTGCCGCTGACCGCCCGACAGCTGGTGGGGATAGGCGCCCAGGCGCGATTCGGGGTCTCGGATGCCCACGCGGGTCAACAGTTCGACGATGCGGTCGCGCGCCTCGTCCACCGTCAGGCCCTGGTGCAGCATCAGGCTTTCGCGGATCTGCTTTTCCAGCGTGTGCAGCGGGTTGAGCGAGGTCATCGGCTCCTGGAAGATGAAGCTGATGTCGTTGCCGCGGACCTTGCGCAGCAACGCGTCCGAGGCCCCGATCATCTGCTGATCGTCGTACAGGACGCTGCCCGAGACCTCGGCGCTTTCACCCAGAAGCGAAACGGTCGATAGCGCCGTCACCGACTTTCCCGATCCGGATTCACCCACGAGCGCCACGGTCTCGCCGCGGTCGACGGTAAAGGACACGCCCTTGACCGCCTCGATCAACTGTCCATCCTGGCGGAAAGCGACCCGCAGGTTGCGCACGTCAAGCACACTCATTGAAAGGTCTTTCTGGGATCGAACGCGTCACGCACCCCTTCGAAGATGAAGACGAGCAGCGACAGCATCAAGGCAAAGACGAAAAAGGCGGTGAAGGCCAACCAGGGCGCTTGCAGGTTCTGTTTCGCCTGGAGCGTCAGCTCGCCCAGCGACGGCGACGAGGACGGCAGGCCGAAGCCCAGGAAATCAAGCCCCGCAAGGGTCGAGATCGTGCCAGTCACAATGAAGGGCAGCATGGTGACGGTGGCCACCATGGCGTTGGGCAGCATGTGGCGGAACATGATCGTGCGGTTCGACACGCCCAGCGCCTTGGCCGCGCGCACGTATTCAAGATTGCGCGCGCGCAGGAACTCCGCGCGCACCACACCCACAAGCGCGGTCCATCCGAAGAGCACGGTGAGAAAGACCAAGAGCCAGAACCCCCTTCCGAGGATCGCGAAGAGGATGATGATCACGTAAAGCGACGGTGTCGCGCCCCAGATCTCGATGATGCGCTGGAAGATCAGGTCGATCCAGCCTCCGAAATAGCCCTGGATCGCCCCCGCCACGATGCCCACGATCGAGGCCAGCGTAGTCACGATCAGCGTGAACAGGATCGACAGGCGGAAGCCATAGATCACCCGGGCCATGACATCGCGCTTGGTGTCGTCGGTGCCCAGCCAGTTCTGCCCGTTGGGCGGCAGCGGGGCCGCGCCCGGACGATCCACCGGTGTGTCGTAGGCATAGGGAATGAGCGGCCACAAGAGCCACCCTTTCTGGATTTCCTGACCGTCCACGATTCCGTCCGCGGCGTCCTCGAAAACGCCCTCGGGATCGTCCCAGCACGCGTCAAGCCCGCCCGAGCGGATCAGGCACTGCACCTCGATATCGCGATAAACGGCCTCGGTCTGGAAATCCCCACCGAACTCCGTCTCGGCGTAGAAATTGAAAACGGGCATGTAGATCTGCCCCTGGTATCGAACCGCGATAGGTTTGTCGTTGGCCAGGAATTCGGCGAACAGGCTCAGCCCGAAGAGGATGCCAAAGATGATCAGAGACCAGAAGGCGCGCCGGTTGCGGCGGAAGTTGCGCCAGCGGCGTTGGTTCAGCGGAGACAGGAATCCGGCCTTCTGCGGCGGTGCAACCGCTTTGGGCCGATCTGCGGGCCCCTCGGTTCCAGGGATCGGATCGGTCAACGCCATGCCCTACCCCTCCCGCTTTTCAAAATCGATGCGCGGGTCGACGATGACATACATCAGGTCCGACAGGATGCCGACAACCAGACCGATCAGCCCGAAGATGAAGAGCGTGCCGAAGATGATGGGATAGTCCCGCGCCACCGCTGCCTCGAAGCCCAGACGCCCCAAGCCATCGAGCGAAAAGATGGTTTCGATGATCAGGCTACCGGTGAAGAAGACGCCGATGAACACGGCGGGAAACCCGGCGATCACGATCAGCATCGCGTTGCGGAAGACATGACCGTAGAGCACGCGGCTTTCCTTCAGTCCCTTGGCGCGGGCCGTCATGACGTAGTGTTTCTTGATTTCATCGAGAAAGCTGTTCTTGGTCAGCAGTGTCAGCGTGGCAAAGGCCGATATGGTCGAGGCCACCACCGGCAGTGTGATGTGCCAGAAATAGTCAGCCACCTTGCCCAAAAGGCTCAGATCCTCCCAATTGTCGCTGGTCAGACCACGCAACGGGAAAATCTGGTAGTAGGACCCGCCGGCGAACAGCACCAGCAGAAGGATCGCGAACAGGAAGCCCGGGATCGCATAGGCCACGATGATGAGCCCGCTGGTCCAGGTGTCGAAGCTCGAGCCGTCCCTGACCGCTTTGCGGATCCCCAGCGGGATGGACACCAGATAGGCGATCAGCGTCGACCAAAGGCCCAGCGAGATCGATACCGGCATCTTTTCGATGATGAGGTCGATCACGCTGACCGAGCGAAAGTAGCTTTCGCCGAAATCGAGCCGCATGTAATTCCACAGCATGTCGAAAAACCGCTCGACCGGGGGCTTGTCGAACCCGAACTCGCGTTCGAGCTGTTCGATGAATTCAGGCGGCAGGCCGCGCGCGCCGATATAATCCGACGCGGCCCCGGTCGCCTCTTCTGCACTGAAATCCGTGCCCTCGCCAGCAAAGCCCCCGAACACATCGCCCTGGCCCTGCATATTGGCCAGAACCTGCTCGATCGGCCCGCCCGGCACGAATTGCACCAGCGAGAAGTTGATGATCATGATCCCCAACAGCGTTGGGATCACGAGCAGCAGACGTCGGAGGATATAGGCGCCCATCTCAGTTCAGGTCGCCGGAATCCCGCAGGGCTTGCGCACGCTCCGGGTCGATCCACCACAGATCGAGATAGCCCAGAGCGTAGGGCGGCAAAGGATCGGGGCGGGCATACATGTCGAAGGACGCCACCCAGTAATCTGCGATATAGCCCGTGGGGATCACGAAGAATTCGTACCGCAACGCACGGTCCAACGCCTTGAGCGCCGCGTTCTGTTCGTCGAAATTGGTGGTGTCAAAGGACGCCTCGATGATCGCGTCGACCAGCGGGCTGGCGAGGCCGGCAGGGTTGAACAGGCTGAATTCGGCCTCTTCCGACCCGTACATCTGGCTCAGTCCGCCGCCGGTGGACAGGAATGCACCGTAGCGGGTCGAGTAGATCATGTCATAGTCCCGTTCGCGCTCGCGCAGGGTGTATTGCGCCGGATCCACCTTTTCAAAGCTTGCATTGACCCCGATGATCTCGAGGTTCCGGACATAGGTTTCGACCATCGCCTCGATTGTCGGCGATACGTTCGACGGGATCGGGATGTTGACGTCGAGCGTGATGCCATCAGCGTTGCGTCGCACATTGCCTTCGCCCACTTGCCAGCCCGCCTCGTCCAGAAGACGCGCAGCCTGTCGCAAGTTGCGGCGGTCGTTGAGCTGCGCCGGGTTGGAGGTATGCGACACACGCGCTTCCTCGGTCAAAAACCCGTCGGGGACCACGTCGCCCAGGCTTTCCAGGAACGCCAGCTCGGCACCCGCGGGCACACCGGTCGCCATCAAGGGCGTGTCCTGCACAAAGGAGGCGCGGCTTTCATACAGGCCGAACCGCAGGGATTCGTTCACCCACTCGAAATTGAAGGCCAGCGACAGTGCCAGTCGGACGTTCTTGTCGGCGAATTGCGGCTTGGCCAGGTTGAAGACAAAACCATCGGGCGTGGGCGGGCTGCCATCGGGGATCTCTTGCAGCGTCACGACGCCCTCGTCGACGCGGGGGAAATCGTAGCCGCTGGCCCAGAGCTTCGGGTCACTTTCGTTGCGGAACGTGTATTCGCCCGCCTTGAAGGCTTCGAAACTGGCGGTCTGGTCGGCGAAATACTCCACCCGGATGGTGTCGTAATTGTAGCGCCCGACATTCGCGGGCACGTCTGCGCCCCAGTAATCCTGCACCCGCTTGTAGATGATCTGGCGATTGATATCGAAAGACTCGAGCCTGTAGGGACCAGAGCCCATGGCGACCTCGAGGCGGGGCTCGTCCAGGCGGCGGTTCTCGGGATCCTCCTCGAACCACGCCTTCTTGAAGACGGGCGTGTTGCCCACGGTCTCGATCAGGCTGCGGCGGCTGACCTCGGGATTGAAGTGGAACTTGACCCGGCGCTCGTCCAGGGCTTCGGCATCGGGCACCATGCGGCTCACGGCCTGCGCGTAGGACGGCAGACCCTGCGTGATAAACAGCTTATGGGAATATACCACGTCCTCGGCTGTCACCGGCGTACCATCCCAGAACCGCGCTTCGGGGCGGATGTGGAAGATCACCCAGTTGCGGCCTGCGTCGTATTCAAGCTTTTCGGCAAGGACGCCGTAGTATTCACCCACCACATCGTCGGAGCTTTCGATCAGCGTGTCATACTGAATGGTCGTCAGCACGCCGGACCTGCCCTTGCGCGAATAGGGGTTGAGACTGTCGAAGGTGCCCGTCGCGCCAAGCGAAATCTCCCCGCCCTTGGGCGCGTCGGGATTGACGTAGTCGAAATGCGGGAAATCGGCGGGGTATTTCAGCTCCCCGAAATAGGAATAGCCGTGCGAGGTGATGATCTCTTCGTCTCCGGTCGCGGCCTGGTCCTGCGCCTGGGCGGACACCGCCCAGAAAAGAGCCCCGAAGGCCACGGTCAGGGCCGACAACAGGGTGACGAAACGCCAGCGGGTCTGGCCGTCCTTCGTGCGCGCCTGGGCAACAGACATGGGAAACCTCCTCTGTGAATGCCGGCCGCTCGCCGGGTCTTGTTAAAAGTAAGGTAGAGAGCGCGCTGGGCCATGTTCAAGCAGCGATCCGCATTTCCCACGGCGAATTTATTGCCCGACAGCGTCCTGCACACGAAAACGCCCCTGTCGCGAAACGGCAGGGGCGTCTTTGAAAAGCGATAAACCGGTCGGATCAGTCGCCGATGGTGTCAAGCCACGCAATCAGCTCAGCGCGCTCTTCGGGGTCGCGAAGACCGGCAAAGCCCATGGAGGTGCCCGGCGCCCAGCCGCGCGGGTTTTCGAGGAAGGCGTTGAGGTTCTCGGGCGTCCAGACCTCGGCCACCTCGGTCAGAGCGCCGGAATAGCCGAAACCGTCCACCACGCCGATCTCGCGGCCGACAACGTTATACAGGTGCGGACCGGTGCCGTTGGCGCCATCTTCGACCTTGTGGCAGGCGCGGCACTTGCCAAACACACGTTCGCCCCGCGTTGCGTCCACGGTGGTCAGAAGTGTTGCAAGGTCAACCTCTTCCTCAACGGCTGCCTCTTCAGCGACCTCGTCTTCACCGGTGTCGATGATATAGGCCTGCTCTGCCTCGCCATACCCGTGATGGCCGACATGATACAGCTCTTCGGCCGCCCATTTCCCAAGAAGGAAGATGAGGAGCGATCCGCAGAGGCTGCCCACCACCTTGGTGAATGTCATCGTGTCTAGCATTGTTCGCGTCCCATCTCATGCGGTGTCCGTCCGGGCGTATGTATAGGGTTCCGTTCCCGGCGTGCAAGGTGTACCTAGCGCGACCAAACGCCCAAAACACGGGCTTTTCTCACCGGGAACCGGCATGACGCACCGTATCGCATTCCAAGGAGAGCCTGGCGCCTATTCGCATCAGGCCTGCCGGGAAACCTATCCGCAGATGGAGGCCCTGCCCTGCCGGACCTTCGAGGACGCGATCGACGCGGTCCGGTCCCGGAAGGCGGACCTGGCCATGCTGCCTGTCGACAACTCGACCTTCGGACGGGTGGCCGACATCCACCACCTACTGCCGGCCTCGGGCCTGCACATCGTGAACGAGGCCTTTGTGCGGGTGCATATCAACCTTCTGGCCCTGCCCGGCACGAAACTCGACCAGATCGAGCGCGCCACGAGCCACCCGATGGCGCTGGGCCAGTGCCGTGACTTCCTGCATGCCCATGGCATTCACAGGGTCACCGGGGCCGACACCGCCGGGTCGGCCAAGCTCGTGGCCGAACAGGACGACCCGACGCTTGCCGCGCTGGCCAGCGAACTGGCTGGCGAGATCTACGGGCTCGACCTCGTGGCACGCCATATCGAGGACCAGCAGGACAACACGACCCGATTTCTGGTGATGGCGCGCGAACCCGACCTGACCCGGCGTGGCGATCACGGGATGATGACCAGCTTCGTCTTCCAGGTGCGCAACATTCCCGCCGCGCTGTACAAGGCGATGGGCGGGTTTGCCACGAACGGCGTGAACATGACCAAGCTGGAAAGCTATATGGTCGGCGGATCCTTCACCGCGACGCAATTCTTTGCCGATATCGAAGGCCACCCGGACGACCGAAACGTGCAGCTCGCGATGGACGAGCTCGACTATTTCACCGACCGGGTCGAATTGCTGGGGGTCTACCCCGCCGACGGGCGGCGGCGCTAGACGCGCGCGGTGCGCGCGTACCGGTCCTCGAGATCCTTGGCATAGTCGGCGACCCGCAGTTTGAACCGCTTGTCGAGATTGGCCTTGCCAAGCTTCATGGACTGGATGAGCAGCCGGGCCGACAGCGTTTCAGGCTTGATCTCGAGCCACAGACCCATCCGCGTGCGGCGCCGCGACAGGGCCACCAGCTCGATCTTGAACTCACCCCGAATGCCCGACCCCTCGAAGGTGAAGCCCATGAGATTTGGGCGGTCGTAGTCGGACAGCTTCACATCGACCTCGCGCTGGCGGCCGCGGTAGCGGAAGTTGACCAGCCAGCCCATACCGATCTTGGGGGGATGATCTCGCCCTTGCGTCGCACCTGACCGCCGCGCCGCAAAACGGCACGTTCGAAACCCTCGAAGTCGTTCAGCATGTCGAATGTCTGCTCGATCGGGATTTCGATGTCTTCCTTGCTCGAAAACTTCATGACACCGCTCGGAACATTTTTTGTTATGCGGGCAGTTTCGCCTTAATCGAGCCGATCCGCAAGCCAATTGCGAATCAAAAACTGCGCGATAGCGCCCTTGCGGGCGGGCTGTAGCATGGGGTGCCGACCGGCCAGCGCGTCCATCATGTTCTCACGGCTGACCCAGACCGCATCCTCGATTTCCTTGGGGTCGATGGTGATCTCATCCGACAGTGCCTGTCCCATGCAGCCGAACATCAGCGACGACGGGAAGGGCCAGGGCTGGCTGGCCAGATAGGTGACGCGGCCCACGCGCACACCTGCCTCTTCCCAGACTTCGCGGCGCACCGCGCCCTCGATGGTCTCGCCCGGTTCGACGAAGCCCGCCAAGAGCGAGTACATGCCCGCGGGCCAGCCGTGAGAGCGCCCCATCAAAACCGCGTTGCCCCGGGTGATCAACATGATGACGACCGGATCGGTGCGTGGAAAATGATGCGCGCCGCAGGCCGGGCACAGACGCTGCCATCCGGACAACGCCATCTCGCTCGCGGTGCCGCATTTGGCGCAGAACCGGTGCGAGACATGCCATCCCAGCACCGCCTTGGCCGTCGCGGCCAGTTCGGCGTCGCGCGGGCTCAGCATCGTCATGACCGCCCGCAATTCGGCAAAGACCTGTCCGTTCGCAAGGCCCGGGTGCTGCTGTTGCGACGGATCCAGAAAGGCGCCCAGCGTGCTGGTGTCCTGAGCTTCCGGCTCCCATCCGGAGATGTCGAAGGCAAAGCGCGCCGCGCCGTCCTCGCGCCCCAATAGGATGGGCGGCATGGACGCGTCAGCCAAAACCGGGTGATCCGTGCGCAGACGCACCAGAGCGTCCGCTGCGACCAGGGGCTTGCCCTTCCAGAACAGGATCGTGCGGCTGTCCGGATGGGCCAGCGCTGCCCGGACCGCATCCTGATCGGCGCGCATGTCGTCAGCACGGTCCAGACCGGAGCCGCCGAATGTCACCGTTTCCGCGATTTTCATCGACTGCCCCCTGCCCTTTGCGGCCGGATTGCCATGGCGTCACGATCATTGCAATCGGGCCCGGCGCGGGATACACGCTTAAGTTGATGACTTCGATGCACAGCGTCGGTTCACAACACTGTCACGGGCGGGGGTCAGGTTGCAGCCATCTCATATCCGAGGAATCGTTTCATGCTCTCCAAACCCAGTTTCACCCTGTCCCGCCGCAGCTTTCTGGCAGGCACCGCCGCAGGCTCTGCGTTGATCGCCGTTCATCCCTTCTCGGTCCGCGCCGCCGCCAATCAGGCGCATTTGCGGATCATGGAAACCACCGATCTGCATGTGCATGTCTACCCCTATGACTATTATGGCGACCGTCCGGTCGACACCGTCGGCCTGTCGCGCACCGCGTCGATCGTGAACGCGATCCGGGCCGAGGCCACGAACTCCATGCTCGTGGACAATGGCGACTTTCTGCAGGGCAACCCGATGGGCGATTACATCGCCTACGAGCGCGGGATGAAAGAGGGCGACATGCACCCGATCATCACCGCGATGAACGCCGTGGGCTTCGACGCCGCCACCATCGGCAACCACGAGTTCAACTACGGCATCGACTTCCTGATGAAGTCGCTGGCGGGCGCCGATTTCCCCGTCGTGCTGGCCAACGTGTCCAAGGAAATGGGCGCCACCCCGCGTGAGGATACCACGCTGGTGAAGCCTTACGTCATCGTCGAAAAGACACTGACCGACGGCGCGGGCAACAGCCATCCGATCAAGGTGGGCTTTATCGGCTTCACCCCGCCCCAGATCATGAACTGGGACCGCAAGCACCTGGAGGGCAATGTCCAGGCCCGCGACATCGTCGAGACTGCCCGCGCTTATGTGCCCCAGATGAAGGAAGAGGGCGCCGACATCATCATCGCGCTCAGCCATTCGGGCATCGGCGAGGCGAACCACAGCGACGGCATGGAGAACGCCAGCGTCCCTCTGGCGCAAATCGACGGGATCGACGCGCTGATGACCGGGCACCATCACCTGGTCTTCCCCGGCCCCGCCTATGCCGAGGCGCCGGGCGTGGATGCCGAGGCCGGTACGATCCACGGCAAGCCCGCCGCGATGGGCGGATTCTGGGGCAGCCACCTGGGCGTGATCGACCTGATGCTGGAACGCGACGGCAGCGGCTGGCGCATCGCCAGCCATGCCTCCGAGGCACGGCCGATCAGCCAGCGGAACGAGGATCGTTCGATCACCGCGCTGGTCGAGGATGACGCCGCCGTTCTCGCATCGGTCGCACAAGAGCACGAGGAAACGCTGGCCTATGTCCGCCGCGCGGTGGGCAAGACCTCGGCTCCGTTGCACAGCTACTTCGCGCTGGTGGCCGATGACCCGTCGGTGCAGATCGTGTCGATCGCGCAGAAATGGTACATTGAACAAATGCTGGCAGGCACCGAGTACGAAGGGCTTCCGGTCCTGTCGGCCGCCGCCCCCTTCAAGGCCGGTGGTCGCGGCGGGCCGGAGTATTACACCGATGTGCCCGCGGGCGATGTGGCAATCAAGAACGTGGCTGACCTCTACCTCTATCCCAACACCGCCCGGGCGGTGAAGGTGACCGGCGCGCAACTGAAGGACTGGCTGGAACGCTCGGCCGGCATGTTCAACCAGGTCACCCCTGGCGAGGCGGATCAGATCCTTCTGAACCCCGACTTCCCCAGCTACAATTTCGACGTGATCGACGGCGTGACCTACCAGATCGACCTGAGCCAGCCCGCCAAGTTCGAATCCCGCTCGGGCGAGGTGGTGAACCCGGATGCCAACCGCATCGTGAACCTGGCCTATGACGGCCAGCCGGTGACAGATGACATGGACTTCGTCATCGCCACCAACAACTACCGCGCGGGCGGCGGCGGCAACTTCCCCGGCGCCAAGGGCGATACGATTATCTTCGAAGCTCCGGACACCAACCGCGACGTGATCGTGCGCTACATTGTCGAACAGGGCACCATCAACCCGTCGGCGGATGCCAACTGGACCTTTGCCCCGCTAAGCGGCACGACCGTGCTATTCGACACCGGCCCAAAGGCCAAGGACTACATCTCGGACGTGAAAGGTGTGACCATCGAAGAGGCCGGCGAAGGCCCCGACGGTTTCGCCCGCTTCCGCATCACGCTTTGATCCGATAAAGACTGCGACGACAGGCGGCGGCCTTTTCCGGGCCGCCGCCATTCTTTTGGAAGGCCCGCACATGCCCTACGCCGCCGTGATATTCGACCTCGATGGCACGCTCCTGGACACAGAGCGCCTGACCTGGGAGGCGGGCAAATCGGCCTTTGCCGAACAGGGCATCGAAATCGACGAGGACCTGTTCGCCCAACTGGTGGGCAAGGACAAGGAGACCGGCGGCGCAATCCTGCGGGCGCGTTTCGGCGATCTGGATATCGACCTGCTGGACCGCCATTGGGGTCAGGCCGCCCGCGACCTGTATGCGGACGGCATTCCGCTGAAGCCGGGTGCCCGCGACGTGATCGCGCGGGTCGATGAGCTGGACCTGCCCAAGGCCATCGCGACCTCGTCCCAACACAAGGACGCGCATCACAAGCTGAAGACCACCGGGCTCGACCTGCATTTCGACACGGTCGTCACCTTTCAATGCGTTGCCGCCCCAAAACCCGCACCGGACCCCTATCTGCTGGCCGCCGAAAGGCTGGGCGTCGATGCCGCCGCCTGCCTTGTGTTCGAGGATTCCGAGACCGGGGCTGAGGCCGCGCACCGTGCCGGGTGCCGCGTGGTGCAGGTGCCCGACGTCATCGCGACCCAGGGCCGCTTTGCCCATCATGTGGCCGACACACTGATCGACGGGGCCCGCGCGGCGGGTTTGATGGGCTGAAGGCAAGGGGCGTGCCCCCGTTGCGAATCCGATCTGCAACGCCTATGTAACCGGTCGAGAGGTTGGCGCGGGCAGGCGCCTCGCCAACCCGGTCAGGTCCGGAAGGAAGCAGCCGTAACGAGCCCCGCTTGGGTCGTTGTCCAGCCTCTCACCTATCGTTCGTGCTGCGTCGGCTACGGTTTTCCCCGTGGTGACGCGGGCTAATGGCCCCCATATTTCCGCCATGAACAGACGCGAATTCACCCAGCTTCTCTTTGGCTCGGCCACGGCCGCTGCCGTGCCCCTGCCCGCTTTTGGCTCGCCTGCCAGAATGGCGGCGCGCGGTGCGCAATATGCCTGGGCCGTGGCCATGGCAAAGGCGCAGAACCGTGTGTCGCCTGACCTGCTGATGCAGGCGCTCAAGATCAGCCCAGCCGAGGCGCAGGGCCTCATGTCGCGCCTTCTGGCGCGGGGTGTTGTGACGGCCCCGAATGCCGCCGGGATCAGCCGGGCCATAGCACCTCTCTTCCGCGCCGGGATCAGCGTGCCGGGCGTCGCGACAGCGGCTACGACAACGCTGCGCACCAGCTCCGCGCCCGTCGCAGAGACGCTGAAAACCGTCGCGCGGGATCTGGTTCTGGACCCGGACGAGGCCGACGCGCCCGAAGAGGATCCGCCCTCCGATCCGGCCCTGTAGCGCCGGGCGGGATGTGTCGCATGGCGCGGGCAACGCCCTGTCCTTAGTCTCCTCTCAGTCTTTCGGGAGGGGATCTCATGCGTTTTGTCGCCGCAGCCTTGGCGCTTTGCCTGTCCACCACGGCCGCCTGGGCCGAAACCCAGCTGCAAAGCATGCAGGTCACCGACCACGCCTTGGCTATTGTCGGGCCCTACGGCCAGCGTGACGCGGAGAACCTGGGCAACAACGCCACCTTCGGCCTGATCGTGACCGATGCGGGCGCGGTCCTGATCGACGCGGGCGGCACTCGTGCCGGCGCTGCCCAATTGCACGAGACCGTGCAAGCCATCACCGATCAGCCCGTCCGCTACGTCATCAACACGGGCGGGCAGGATCACCGCTGGCTGGGCAATGGCTACTGGAAAGATCAGGGGGCAGAGCTCATTGCCTCTGCCGATGCGGTGGCCGACCAAACCGCACGGGCGTCGATGCAACTGACCGTGCTCACCCAGCTTATGGGCGATGTGTCCGACACGGTGCCTGTAACGGCGGACACGGTTTTCGACGACAGCCACACCCTCGAGCTTGGCGGCTTGACGATCGAGATCGTGCATCCCGGCCCGGCCCACACCCCCGGCGACAGCTTTGTCTGGCTGCCGTCCGAGCAGGTGATGTTCACGGGCGATATCGTCTATGTGGGCCGAACGCTGGGCGTGATGGAGTTCTCGTCCTCCGCCGATTGGGTCCAAAGCTTCGAAGCGATGGCAGTCTACGCGCCTGCCCATGTGGTTCCCGGCCACGGTCCGGCGACCGATCTGGCCACCGCCACACGAGACAGCTACGACTACCTCGTGAACCTGCGCAGCCGGATCGCCGCCCATATCGACGCGGGCGGCGATATCATCGGGTCGGTCGACGTGGACCAGTCGGCGTTCTCCTATCTCGATGCCTTCGACCAGCTTGCGCGCCGCAACGCGCAAGCCGTGTTTTCCCAGATGGAATGGGAATGACCGGTCAGACCACCTGGCCCGGGTAGCGCTCGGCCCAGTCCGACAAGAAAGCCGCGATTTTCGCGTTGTCCGGTGCTGCGATCTCGGCCCGCGGCAGGGCGACGCCATGCTCCAGTGCCAGGCGCAGACACCCGATATGGTCCCGGTCCGCTCGCTGCGGGCAGTTCTCGGCCCCGTGCAGGATTGTCGACAAAAGCGTGCCGCCATAGCCGTTCACATGGCCCATATCCGGGCCAAGCCCGAAGAAATAGGCCATGACCTCGGGCAGCCCTTCCCAGCCTGCCACCTGCACCGGCGTCACACCCATATCGTCGGGCCTGTCATATTCGACCCCCAGCGCGACAAGGCGGCGGATATGGTCCAGCTTGCCCGGCAGATGCAGGATCTCGCGCAGGATGCCGCGATAGACCTGCGCCAGACGGGCGGGGTCGACATACTGCCCGGGGCTGTCGAGCCCGTCCGCCGCACAGGCGAGCAGCGCTTCGTCCACGCTCAGGTCCGTGGCCACCCCCCGCGCCTCGAGCAGGTCGGCCATCGCATGGTTGCCGTAGACCCGGGCAAAGGCATAGGCCGTAGCCCCCTTGTAGCGCCGCGCCGGATCGGCACCGTGGTCGAGCAGAAGCGCCACCATCTCGGGCGGGCTCATCCTGCGGGCAGCCTGGTGCAGCGCGGGCACGACCCAGGGCGTCTCACCTCCGACCTCATCGGCGTTGAATTCATTGGGCCGCGCGCCGGCCTCCAACAGCATCCGCACCGCCGTCAGGTCATGGAAATCCATCGCCCTCAGCAGTGCGTTGGTGCCGGTCGGGTCGGCCCCATGATCCAACAGCATACGCAGCCCGTCATGGTGGCCCAGCTCGGTCGCGTGATAGAGCGATTCGCCATCGTCGGGATCGGCCCCATGCGCGAGCAGCCAGCGCGCCAGCACCATGTTGTTGGCATGTCCCAGCGCGCCATAGAGGGCAGAGAGCTTGTGATCGTCGCCGACCGCTTCGCCATCGTTCACATCGGCACCATGGGCCAGCAGCATCTCGGCGATGGCGATCATGTCGCCCGACAGGTCGGGCCGCGCATGGATCCAGCGCGAAAAGGCAAGGTGCAGGATCGGGCTGCGTGGGCCCAGGGGGCGGGTCGCAGCGCCCGGGTCCTTTTCAAGCGTAGCGGCCACCGCCGCCTGGTCGTATAGCGCGATCTCGAGGCCCAGCAGCCCCCGCGCCAGATCCGGCGTGTCGTCCAAAAGCCGATGCGCCCGGCCGGTCTGGCCATGGTGCAGCGCGATTTTCAGCTGCTGTTGTTTCTGCGCCCGGTCAAGACCATGGGTCTCGGCCGCGGCCTTCAGAAGCGGCCAGGAGGCAAAGCCCTGTTCGCGTGCGACCACATGCAGGAAATCGGCATGGGCCAGTGCGCCCCCGTCCGGGCGCGGCGGGTTCTGTTTCAGGCGGGCGCGGGCAGCGCCATCGCCCGCCTCATAGGCTTTGCGCAGCTCCTTGGCCGCGCGGCGCAAACTGTCAAGGGACAGGGATATCGTCGGGGGCATCGGTTTCATCTCCCATGCGGCCCGGCGGTTCGCTGATGCGGGCCCGAGACAAACCGTATGAAAGGGTCTCGATCACGTTGGGGGATGCCGATACGGCTTTCCGCGAACCTGGATGCCCTCCCGAAAGGCACCCCTGTCATAGCCCGATGCTGGACGCCCGTCCACCCAAGGCATAGGTTGACCCCAACCAAGGCGCGAGGCGACATGAGCGATCCCCAGGACAGCGGTTACCAGGTTCTGGCCCGGAAATACCGGCCCGAGACCTTTGCCGATCTCGTCGGCCAGGACGCGATGGTGCGCACGCTCAAGAACGCGTTTGCCGCCGACCGGATCGCGCAGGCCTTCATCATGACCGGCATTCGCGGCACCGGGAAGACGACCACCGCGCGGATCATCGCCAAGGGGATGAACTGTATCGGGCCGGACGGCAACGGCGGGCCCACGACGGACCCCTGCGGGCAGTGCGAACACTGCGTGGCGATCATGGAAGGCCGCCATGTGGACGTGATGGAGATGGACGCCGCCAGCCGCACCGGCGTGGGCGACATCCGCGAGATCATCGACAGCGTCCACTACCGGGCCGCCAGCGCGCGCTACAAGATCTACATCATCGACGAGGTGCACATGCTGTCCACCTCGGCCTTCAACGCGCTGTTGAAGACGCTCGAGGAACCACCGGCGCATGTGAAGTTCATCTTCGCTACGACCGAGATCCGCAAGGTGCCCGTGACGGTCCTGTCGCGTTGCCAGCGCTTTGACCTGCGCCGGATCGAACCCGAGGACATGATCGGCCTGCTGCGCCGCATCGCCGACCGGGAAAGCGCGCAGATCACCGATGAGGCGCTGGCGCTGATCACCCGCGCCGCCGAGGGTTCGGCCCGCGATGCAACATCGCTGCTCGACCAGGCGATCAGCCACGGTGCGGGCGAGACGACCGCCGAACAGGTGCGCGCGATGCTGGGCCTGGCGGACCGGGGCCGGGTCATGGACCTCTTCGATCTGATCATGAAGGGCGACGCGGCGGGCGCGCTGGCCGAGCTGGCCGCGCAATATGCCGACGGGGCCGACCCGATGGCGGTGCTGCGCGACCTGGCCGAGATCACCCACTGGATTTCCGTGGTCAAGATCACGCCCGAGGCCGCGGAAGACCCGACCGTGGGCCCCGACGAGCGCGCGCGCGGCCGCGCCATGGCCGATGCGTTAGGCATGCGGGCGCTTACCCGGATTTGGCAGATGCTTCTGAAGGCGCTCGACGAGGTCGCAGGCGCGCCCAACGTCATGATGGCCGCCGAGATGGCGGTGATCCGCCTGACCCATGTGGCCGAATTGCCCAGCCCCGAAGAGCTTGTGCGCAAGCTGCAAGACGCGGGCCCCATCCCACCCGCACCCGGCCCGGGCGGCGGCGGGGTGGCATCTGCGCCCCAGGCGGGGGCATCGGCCATGGGCAGCCACGCTGCGCCGCAGACACCGGTGTCAGGCGGGCCCATGGCGTCGCATGGCCCGACCGCATCGCATGGGGCAACCGGATCGAGCGGCGGACAGGTGCAGGCCATCGCCACCGATCAGGCGCTCGCGCGCTTCCCCACCTTCGAACATGTGGTCGAGCTGATCCGCGCCAACCGCGACGCGAAGCTTCTGATCGAGGTTGAGGGGTGCGTGCGCCTTGCCGCCTACCAGCCCGGCCGCATAGAATTCGTGCCGACCCAGGATGCCCCGGCCGACCTTGCCCAACGCCTGGGCGCGCGGCTTCAGGCCTGGACCGGCAACCGCTGGGCCGTCACGCTGGTGAACGAGGGCGGTGCAGACACCATCTCCGAAAAGCGCGATGCCGAGGAAAACGCCCTGCGCGCCGAGGCAGAAGAGCACCCGATGGTTCGGGCCGTTCTGCAGGCCTTTCCCAAGGCCAGGATCACCACCATCCGCACCGCCGAAGAGGTCGCCGCCGAAGCCCAGGCCGACGCACTGCCCGAGGTGAGCGACGAATGGGATCCCTTCGAAGACGACTGAGCGGGCCCAACCTTGTGAAGCTCGCCCTGCGCTGCGATATGTGAGGGAAGAGTTATCGATACCGCCCGCCCCGCAGCGGCGATCAGACCAGGAGAGAAAGATGTTCAAAGGCCTCGGACAACTCGGCGACATGGCCGGGATGATGAAGAAAGCCCAGGAGATGCAGACCAAGATGGCCGAGCTCCAGGACGAGATGCATAACATCATGGTCGAGGGCGTGTCGGGCGCGGGTCTGGTCAAGGCCACCTGCAGCGCCAAGGGCGAGCTCAAGGGGCTCGACATCGACCCGTCAATCTTCAACGGCGATGACAAGGAAGTGGTCGAGGACCTGATCCTCGCCGCGATCAAGGACGCCCAGCAGAAAGCCAGCGACCGCGCGCAGGAAGAAATGGCCAAGCTGACCGAGGAACTGGGCCTGCCCAAGGACATGAAGATGCCGTTCTAGGCCATGGGCGGCACCGACGATATCGAGGCGCTGATCGACATGATGGCCAAGCTGCCAGGGCTTGGCCCCCGCTCGGCGCGCCGCGCGGTGCTCTACATGATCCGCAAGCGCGCGCTGCTTCTGGGCCCGCTTGCCGACCAGATGGCGCGCGTGGCCGCGACCGCGCGGGAATGCGTGAACTGCGGCAATATCGGCACGACCGAGATCTGCGACATCTGCCAAAGTGAAAAGCGCGCCACGGGCGAGCTGTGCGTGGTCGAGGATGTGGCCGATCTTTGGGCGATGGAGCGGGGCGGCATGTTCAAGGGCCGCTACCACGTTCTGGGCGGCACGCTCTCGGCGCTCGACGCCGTGGGTCCGGACGAATTGCGCATTCCGCAACTGGTGCGCCGGGTGGCAGATGAAGGCGTGACCGAGGTGATCCTCGCGCTGAATGCAACGGTCGATGGGCAGACCACGGCCCATTACATCGCCGACCAGCTGGAGGGCCGGGTGCAGCTCACCTCGCTCGCCCAGGGCGTGCCGGTGGGGGGCGAGCTCGACTATCTCGACGATGGCACCATCGGCGCCGCGTTGCGCGCCCGCAAACCCCTTTGAGATCCCGTCCCGGGCCTGCCCCGGGACCTCACGGTTTGCCTGCCATGTCAGGCCACCGCGGCCTCGCGTGCCCAATCGGGCAGATCGCGGCCCAGCGCCACCTCGGCCCCCAGCCGCCCCAGCTCGTCGCTGCATTTCGCCCCGCGTCCACAGCCGCCCACGGCCACCGACACCCGGTCCGACACCCGCTCGAGCGCCATGATGTTGTCGGGCGTGTAGGTCGTCACGCAGGCCGCGCGGCTGACAGACTCGATGCGCAGATCGGGCATCCGGTCGATGATCTGCGCATGGAGATGCGCCATCACCTCTTTTGATCCGTCCGAGCGGAACCAGGCCTTGGTCGCCTCTACGTCTTCCAGCACATGATCCTCGGGATCGCCGCCCAGTTTCAGATACCATTTCCCGTCCGGATAGCGGATCGGTGGCAAGAGGTAAGGATCCTCGCCCGACGGCATCAGGTAGATGAGCGGCGGCATGGACGACAGCCGCGCGGCCTCGGCCTCGCTCACTTCGAACAGCGCCACCGTACGAGCATAGACCCGGATGTCGAGCGGCCGGGGCAGCACCATGTTTGAAAAGCCGCCCGCGGCGACCAGCGCCTGATCGGCTTCGACTGGGCCTGCCTCTGTCTCGACCACCACACCGCTGCCCGTCTCACGAACACTGGTCGCCACGGCCTCGACCAGCGTGGCCCCGTTCCGGCGCGCGGCCTCCGACTGGGCGGCGACCAGGCGGCGCGGGCTGATGAAGCCGGATTGCGCGTCTTCGAAGACGCCCAGCATCGGGCCGTCGAAGCGGAAATAGGGGAACCTCTGTGCAAGGCCCTGCGCATCGAAATGGGTGCAGGTGATGCCTTGTGCCTTGGCCACGGCCGCGACCCGCCCGATGGGCGCACTGCCCGCGGGGCCGGCCATGAGGATGCCGCGTTCGGTGTAGAAGGCGATGCCGCTTTCCGCCTCGATCTGGCGGTACCGCGCGATGGAGGCGCGGCTGACCCGCGCCCAAAAGGGCCAGGGGTCGATCCCCCGGGTGATCCGCCCCTCGTCGTAATGCGAGGCGAAGACGCCCGTGTGGCCGGCCTTGTCAGCAGGCTCTGTCGGGCCGATCAGCGCCACCTCGTGCCCTTGCGCCGACAGGTGCCGCGCGGCCGCCGACCCGACCAGACCCCGCCCGATGACCGCGATGCGCATGATACGTCTCCTTGATGCGTTCCGGTCAGCACACACAGAAACGCCCGGCAGTGCAAGACGGCCGGGCGTTCGGTCCTGTCGATCCGGAGGATGCCGCTTAGCGGTCGTCGTCCTCGTCGTCGTCATCCTTGTCCTCAGGCAGGTTGAAGAAGCTGTCGGCGTCGAGGTATTCGCTGTCGCTCTTTTCCTTTTCCTCGGGTTTGTCGTCGGACAGGCTGAAGGTCTCGAGCCCCTCGATCGCGGTCGGGATCTTGGGTTCGGCCTCCATGCCGAGGGATTGCTCGGTGCTCACCAGCTTGCGACGCTCATCGTCGGACATGACCGCACCTTCGGCGACCTTCTTCTCGGCGGCCTTCTGCACCGCCTGGTCCAGCTCGGACTGCTTGCAGAGGCCCAGGGCGACCGGGTCGATGGGTTGGATGTTGGCGATATTCCAATGGGTGCGTTCGCGGATCGACTGGATCGTCGGCTTGGTGGTGCCCACGAGCTTGGAGACCTGCGCATCGGTCAGTTCCGGGTGGAACTTGACCAGCCACAGGATCGCGGCCGGGCGGTCCTGACGCTTGGAGAGCGGCGTGTAGCGCGGGCCACGGCGTTTTTCTTCGCCCACGGCGGCGGGGTTGAACTTGAGCTTGAGCTTGTAGAGCGGATCCTGCTCGCCCTTGTCGATCTCTTCCTGGTCCAGCTGGTTGTTCGCGACCGGATCGAAGCCCTTCACGCCCGCGGCCACATCACCGTCGGCAATGCCCTGAACTTCGAGCTCGTGCATACCGACGAAATCGGCGATCTGCTTGAAGCTCAGCGTGGTGTTGTCCACCAGCCAGACCGCGGTCGCCTTTGCCATGATCGGTTTGCTCATGTCGTCTCTCCTAATCAAATCTCTCCCGACGCCTGGCTTGGCAGGCGGTCCCGGGCGGGGCCGGAACGGTTTCCGTTGTCGGGGAACGTGGCGGGTATATAGTCGGCCCGGGTTTCAAAGGGAAGAGCGAATGCGTTGGATCATTGCCCTCATGTTGACCGCAACACTGGCCCGGGCCGAGGGCGAGGTGGCCGGCGAGTTTGACTATTACGTCATGGCACTGAGCTGGTCGCCCAATTGGTGTGCCATCGAGGGCGACGCGAAAGACAGCGACCAATGCCACCCGCGCCACGATTTTGGGTGGACGCTGCACGGGCTCTGGCCGCAATACCACCAAGGGTGGCCCAGCTTTTGCCAGACCGCCGAGCGTCCGCCCTCGCGTGGTCTGACCGGGTCGATGGCCGATATCATGGGAACGGGCGGGCTGGCCTGGTACCAGTGGCGCAAGCACGGCTCCTGTGCGGGTATCCCGGCCGAGGACTACTATGCCCTGTCGCGCGACGCCTATGACAGCATCGCCCGGCCCGATGTGTTCCGGCGACTGGAGGATCCGGTGCGCCTGCCCGCGTCCGTTGTGGAACAGGCGTTCCTGAAGGCCAATCCGACGTTGGAGCCGGACATGATCACCATCACCTGCCGCGATGGCCACATCCAGGAGGCGCGCATCTGCCTCTCCAAATCGCTCGACCCGGTGCCCTGCGGACGCGACGTGGTGCGGGACTGCACGATGGACGACGCGCTGTTCCAGCCGGTGCGGTAGGGCCTACCGGTCCGGTGCGCCATGGGCAGCGTATCGCAGGCGCGCGCGGTGGCGATCCGATCCGTGGTGCCTATTGCTTTATCCCAGCAACATCCGCGTGACCTGGAAACGGCGCGCCAAGCGCATCAAAATCGCCGCCGCGTTGGGGGCGCGGCTGCGATGCGCGGCGGGCTTGCGCCCGTGTCTCCGCGCGGGATGCGGACGGGCCGGCCTACCGGTCCGCCACCTTCAGGACGATCTTGCCGATATGGTTCGAGCTTTCCATGCGGGCATGGGCGGCGGCGGCCTCTTCCAGCGGGAACTCGGAATCCATCACCGGCCCGAGGCGACCGGCGGACAAAAGCGGCCACACATGTTCGCGCAGGCTGTCGGCGATGCGGGCCTTGGCCAGGTCGCTTTGCGGGCGCAGGGTCGACCCCGTGAGCGTCAGCCGCCGGGTCATCATCTGGGCAAAGTTTACTTCGACCTTGGGGCCTTGCAGAAAGGCGATCTGCACCAACCGCCCGTCATCGGCCAGCGCGCGGATGTTGCGGGGGATGTAGTCGCCGCCGACCATGTCGAGGATCAAGTCAGCACCGCCCTCGGCGCGCATGACCTCGACGAAATCCTCGTCGCGGTAGTTGTTCGCCCGCTCGGCGCCCAGATCGGTGCAAGCCGCACACTTCTCGGCCGATCCGGCAGTGGCAAAGACCCGCGCGCCAAAAAGCTTGCCTAGTTGAATCGCGGTGGTGCCGATGCCGGAGCTGCCGCCATGAACCAGAAACCGCTCGCCCGCCTGCAAGCCGCCGCGCTGAAAGACGTTGGACCAGACGGTGAAATAGGTCTCGGGCAGGCAGGCGGCCTCTTTCAGCCCCATGCCGTCGGGCACGGGCAGACAGTGCGCGGCGGGGGTGGCGACGTATTCCGCATAGCCGCCACCGGGCAGGAGCGCGCAAACCTGATCGCCCAGCGCCCAGTCGCTGACCCCATCGCCCAGCGCCACGATCTCGCCCGCGGCCTCGAGCCCTGGCAAGTCACTGGCGGTGGGAGGCGGGTTGTAGAGCCCGGCACGTTGCAGCGCATCCGGACGGTTGACGCCCGCCCATGCGACGCGGATGACCACCTCGCCGGCCCTCGGCTCCGGCACCGGGCGGGTGACCGGTTTCAGAACCTCCGGCCCGCCCGGGGTTTCGATTTCAACCGCTGTCATCTTGTCCGTCATGCGCCCGCTCCCGTTTCGTGTCGCACCTTCGTATCAGGCAGGACGGTCAAGGCAAGCGGGCGGCAGACAGGACAAAGCCCGGGGTCAACTGTCCTTGGCGTCCTGGGGCTGCCACATACCGGGCAGGTCCATGTCGGGCATCTTGGTCGGTGCCTTGATCTGGCCCAGCACCCAGTTCGGTCCGGCCATCAGGCGCGACAGGACGGGATTGCTATTGACCTGGGATTTGACCTTTTCAAACTGCATCACGTTCTCGATGCGCCGGTCGAGAAACTCCCACGTCGCCTCGTGGCCCGGGCTGTCATCGCCCAGCCAGTAAAGCAGGGTCGAGCTGTAGACACCCGAAAGCGTCGCGCGCTTGGTGTACCAATTCACGTCGTCGGACTTGTCGCCCAGAACGGTCCAGATCAGATCGCAGGTGTTCCAGACGGCCTTGGCCCCGTCGCCCGCATGCTGGGGCAGCGCGAAGAGCGTCGCCGCGCGGCGCACGGCCTCCTTGTCCTCGATCACTTCCAGCCGGGTGCGCACTGCATACGCGATCCGGTCACGAAACCGCATTTCAGCCAGGTCGGCGGCCAGCACGCGTTTCTTCATCTCCTGATCGCAGCGGGCGTGGTAGGCCAGCGCCAGGTCGACCGCGCCGCGGGGGCAGACAGCGCGGGCCAGCGGCTCGGCCACGTCCGCATCGGCTCGGGCGGCACGGAACGTCGCCTCGGACCAGCCATCAAAGGGCACATGGGCCAGGGCGGCATCAAGCAGTTTGTCGCGGATATCGTCGTGCTGGGGCATCGCATGGCTCCTTCTGGGGATCACATACTGGACAACGTAGTGGACGCTTGCTATACGGCCACCTCCTGCAGAAATTGCAACTCAAACTTAGGAAGGTGGTGACACCACGATGCAGGTCTCTGTTCGCGACAACAATGTCGACCAGGCGCTCCGTGCTCTGAAGAAGAAGCTTCAGCGCGAAGGCGTGTTTCGGGAAATGAAGCTCAAGCAGCATTTCGAGAAACCGTCTGAAAAGAAAGCCCGCGAGAAAGCCGAAGCGATTCGCCGCGCACGCAAGCTGGCGCGCAAGAAGGCTCAGCGCGAAGGGCTGCTGTAAGCGCCTAACGAACGGCTATGCTATTCCGCAACCCCCGGTGCCCGCGCACCGGGGGTTGTTCTTTGTGATGGGCCCCGATCAGTAGATCTTGGGCACATAGAGCTCATCGGGCAGCGTGCGCCGCTCGTAATCGGGGTTGAAGACCCGGTCGGGCAGCGTGACCTTTTCCGTCTCGATCTCGTGATAGGGGATCTGCGACAGGATATGCTCGATGCAGTTCAGCCGCTCGCGCTTCTTGTCGTTGCCTTCGACGATGTACCAGGGTGCCTCGGGGATGTTCGTGCGCTCGAACATGTCTTCCTTGGCCTTGGTATACTGCTCCCACCGGACGCGCGATTGCAGGTCCATGGGGCTCAGCTTCCACTGCTTCATCGGGTCGTGGATGCGCATCAGGAAGCGCAGCTGCTGTTCCTCGTCGGTGATCGAGAACCAGTATTTCAGAACGATGATGCCGGACCGCACGAGCATGCGTTCGAACTCGGGCACGTCGCGAAAAAAATCCTCGACCTGCTCTTCGGTGGCAAAGCCCATCACCCGCTCGACACCCGCGCGGTTGTACCAGCTGCGGTCGAACAGAACGATTTCGCCGCCCGAAGGCAGGTGCGGGACGTAGCGCTGGAAATACCACTGGGTCTTTTCCCGTTCGGTCGGAGCGGGCAGGGCCACGACGCGCGCAACGCGGGGATTCAGGCGCTGGGTGATCCGCTTGATCACGCCGCCCTTGCCTGCGGAATCGCGCCCTTCGCAGATGATCAGCACCTTCGCACCGGTGTGCTGCACCCAGTCCTGTAGCTTGATCAATTCCGACTGCAGCCGCAGGAGATTGCGGTAGTAGGTTCGCCGGTCCAGCATGTTGGGATGCTTCCCGCGATAGATCTTGCGGATCTCTTCGCTGAGCATCGGTTCGCTGAACTCGGTCTCGAACATGTCGTCGAGCGTTTCTTCCAATTCCGCCTCGAGCCAGTCGCGCGGGCTATCGCTATGGGTGTCCTCGGTCACGGGACCTCCTGTTTTCTCGTTTTTCGCCATTTCGTTATAGCCCACCGTGACGCGCATGTTTGACAGTTTCATGTCGCAGGCCCTGCGGGGCTCATTGGGCACCCGGTGATCGCAGCTCAGACCGGCAAGGCGGTGGTGCGGAACACCGTGCGTAACGCGAAGCTGGACTGCATTTGCGCCACGCCCGGCAGGCGCGCCAGGTGCTGACGGTGGATGCGGGCGAAATCATCCGTGTCCTCGACCACGACCTTGAGGATGTAGTCAGCCGTGCCAGCCATCAGGTGGCATTCCAGCACCTCGGGGATACGGCGCACGGCCTTTTCGAAGGCGTCCAGCACCTCGTCGGCCTGGGTCTGCAGGGTGATTTCGACGAAGACGGTCGTCGGATGCCCCAGCTTACGTGCGTTCAACAGCGCGACATAACCGGTGATATAGCCATCTTTCTCAAGCCGCTGGACCCTGCGATGACAGGCCGAGGCTGAAAGGTTCACCGCCTCTGAAAGGTCCGCGTTGGATAGACGGCCTTGGCGTTGAAGAACCGAAAGGATGCGACGGTCGGTCGGGTCCAGTGTCAATTGCGAGCGTTCCTTCGAAGAATTGCGCACTTTGCGTACGATTATACGCATGCATCGCACTCGCGCGAGGACAAGTTTCAATCCCCTTGCATCCAATCCATGCAAGCCTGCGTGTGCAACAGGAGGACAAGGAGGAAACCGCCATGCAAATCGGATGCCCGACCGAGATCAAGCCGCAGGAATTCCGGGTGGGCTTGACCCCCAACGCCGCCCAAGAGGCCGTGGCCCACGGGC
Organism: uncultured Paracoccaceae bacterium; assembly: GCA_913062865.1. Classification (GTDB taxonomy): domain Bacteria; phylum Pseudomonadota; class Alphaproteobacteria; order Rhodobacterales; family Rhodobacteraceae; genus CAJXWO01. The sequence continues at coordinate 29,612 of CAJXWO010000028.1, forward strand.
ACAGCGTCACCGTTCAGGCGGGCGCCGGTGCGGGCGCCGGGTTCGATGACGATGCCTACCGCGCGGCGGGCGCACGGGTCGCGGACACGGCCGAAGAGATCTTTGCCAGTGCAGACATGATCGTGAAGGTCAAGGAGCCCCAGGCAGCCGAGCGCAAGATGCTGCGCGAGGGCCAGGTGCTCTTCACCTACCTGCACCTCGCGCCCGACCCCGATCAGACCCATGACCTTATGGCATCCGGTGCGACCTGCATCGCCTACGAGACAGTGACGGACGAGCGCGGCGGCCTACCCCTTTTGGCCCCGATGTCAGAGGTGGCGGGCAAGCTTGCCCCGCAGATGGGCGCCTGGACCCTGCAAAAGGCCAATGGCGGGCGCGGTGTGCTGATGGGCGGCGTGCCCGGCGTGGGGCCAGCCAAGGTGGCCGTGATCGGCGGCGGTGTCGTGGGCACTCATGCCGCGCGCGTTGCGGCGGGCATGGGGGCAGAGGTGACGGTGCTTGACCGGTCGCTTCCGCGAATGCGCTACCTCGATGACGTGTTCGGCGGGCTTTTTGCCACCCGCTATGCCAGCGCGGGCAACACCGCTGAACTGGTGGCCGAGGCGGACATGGTCATCGGCGCCGTCCTGATCCCCGGTGCCGCGGCACCCAAGCTTGTCACGCGCGACCGGCTGTCGACGATGAAACCCGGTGCAGCCATTGTCGACGTGGCGATCGACCAGGGCGGCTGTTTCGAGACCTCGAAGCCCACCACCCACGAGGACCCGATCTATGCCGTTGACGGGATCATGCATTATTGCGTGGCCAACATGCCCGGCGCAGTCGCGCGCACCTCGACCATCGCGTTGGGGAACGCCACCATGCCCTACATGCTGGCGCTGGCCGACAAGGGGTGGCGCCAAGCTTGTGCAGACGATCCGCATCTTCTGAACGGCCTGAATGTCCATGCGGGCAAGCTCACCTACTATGCCGTGGGCAAAGCCCTAGGGATCGACGTGACCTCGCCGCAGTTGGTACTCAAAAGCTGAGAACGTTGCGCCTTCGTGCGCAAGAGAGGGACGGCCTGTGCGCGTCGAACAGGCCGAGCCCCCTTGCATCTGCGTGCAGGCGACGTAGGTGAGGCGCAATGACGCAAGGAGACGCCATATGACCGATACCTATACCCCGCCCAAGGTCTGGACCTGGGACACGGAGAACGGCGGACAGTTTTCCAGCACCAACCGCCCCATCGCGGGCCCGACCCATGACAAGGCGCTGCCCGAGGGCAAGCATCCGTTCCAGCTTTATTCCCTGGCCACGCCCAACGGCGTGAAGGCCACGGTGATGTTCGAAGAGCTGCTGGCCGCGGGCCACTCGGGCGCAGAATACGACGCCTGGCTCATCAAGATCGGCGATGGCGACCAGTTCGGGTCGGGCTTTGTCGACATCAACCCGAATTCCAAGATCCCGGCACTGGTAGACCGGACCGGCCCCGAGTCGCTGCGCGTGTTCGAAAGCGGGTCGATCCTGGTGCACCTGGCAGAGAAATTCGGCGCCTTCCTCGCGCCAGCGGGTCCGCAGCGGACCGAGACGATGAACTGGCTGTTCTGGCAGATGGGGTCGGCCCCCTATCTGGGCGGCGGGTTCGGACATTTTTTCGCCTATGCACCCGAGAAGTGGCAGTACCCGATCGACCGCTTCGCGATGGAGACCAAGCGCCAGCTGGACGTTCTGAACCGCGAATTGGCCAATCGCGAGTTCATCACCGGAGAGGATTACACAATCGCCGATATCGCGATCTGGCCCTGGTACGGTCAACTCGTTCTGGGTCGCCTGTACAATGCGGCCGAGTTTCTGGACGTGGAAAGCTACGAGCATGTCATGCGCTGGGCCAAGGCCATCGACGCCCGCCCGGCGGTGCAACGCGGCCGCATGGTCAACCGGGTCTTTGGCGAGCCGGAGACGCAGCTTCATGAACGTCACGACGCGTCGGATTTCGAGACCAGAACGCAGGACAAGCTCGACCCGGCCGAATAACGCGAAACGGCCCGCCGGGTGAGGCGGGCCGCTTCGTTGTCTGGCGTGGAGGCCCCGGGTCAGGCCCGGGGCGCGGGCGGGAAGATGGCGCCTGGACCGCCTATCGCTTCAGCGAGTCGCGAATTTCCATGAGGATCTCAAGCTCGGTCGGGCCTGCCGGCTCGGCCGCTGCAGCCTCTTTTTCCTTTTTCTCGGCAGCTTCCTTGATCCGGTTCACCATTTTGACCAGCAGGAAGACGACAAAGGAAATGATCAGGAAGTTGATGATCGCCATGATGAAGTTACCGATGGCAAAGACCGGTGCGCCGGCCTCCTGACAGGCCGCGACTGAGGCGCAATCGCTGTCGGACAGGTGATAGAACCAGCCCGAAAAGTCGATGCCGCCAGTGAAAAGCGCGATGATCGGGTTGATCAGATCGCCCACCAGCGAGGTGACGATGGCGGTAAACGCTGCACCGATGATGATGCCCACGGCCATGTCCATGACATTGCCCTTGGCGATGAAGTCCTTGAATTCCTGAATCATGTGGTTGCCCCTCGGTTACCGTTAACTGTCCTGCCCGCAGGCGGTTTCTTTTGCTCTGCAGATGCACACAGATTGATGAAAACGGGCACGGGAATGTCCAACAGTTTTTCCCACAGAGCGTATCGACCACGACCGTGAGCGCGGCCGTCCTACTCCGCGGCGGCCGAAGCCTTGGCCGGGGGCAGTTCACCGGTCAGGACATAGCGCAGGATATCGACCACATGAGACGGCGTGCGTGCCACGGCAAGGGCGGCAGCGTCGACCTCTTTCAAGGCGTGGTCATGCTCGGGCTGCTGCAAGATGATCAGGGATTTTCCCAGCGCGGCCGCGTAGCCCGCGTCGAAGGCCGCGTTCCACTGCTTGTACTTCTCGCCGAACCGCACGACGACAACGTCGGCGTCCTCGATCCCCTTGCGAGTGCGGATCGCGTTGACCATCGCGCCCTTGTGGTCGTGCCAGTACTTGCTGTCCTCGGCCCCAAGGATCGCGACACCACAATCGTCCGAGGCCGCGTGATCGGTCACGGGGCCGTCAAAGCGGATATCGAGGCCCTGGGCACCCTCGACGATCTGTTCGCGCCAGTCGGTGTGGATCTCGCCGGAAAGATAAACCTTTAGCATCGCGTTTCCTCCTTCTGCGTGTCGGGCATCATGGCCCTACCGTCACCCACGTAGTTCGGCACCGGTCGCTTTCTGAACCTTTTCGATGATCCTGGCGCTGACCGCCTCGATATCGGCGTCCTTGAGCGTGGTTTCGGTTGGTTGCAGGCGCACGGTGATGGCCAGCGATTTGCGGCCCTCGCCCAGGCTGCCGCCGATGAATTCGTCAAAGACACGCACATCTTCGATCAGCGCCTTGTCGGCACCGGCGGCGGCGTTCACGAGGTCCAGCGCGGCCACGTCGGCATCGACGACGAAGGCAAAGTCACGCTCGACCGCCTGCAGATCGTGGATGGTCAGCGCGGGCCGGGTCGCGCCCGATTTGCGCGGCAGCGGGATCTCGGCGGGCCAGAGGGAAAAGGCCACGGCAGGGCCTTTCACGTCGAGCGCGCGCAGCACCTTGGGGTGCAATTCGCCGAAAACGCCCAGCACCTTTTTCGGACCAAGGCAGATCTTGCCGTGGCGGCCCGGGTGCCACCAGCCCTCGGCCCCGCGCAGGATCTGAACCTTGGCGGGTGCACCCATGGCGCCTAGCACCGCCTCGGCATCGGCCTTGGCATCGAACACATCCACGCTGCGGGACGCGCCATGCACATCCTTGGGCCCGGTGCGCCCGACCAAAAGGCCCGCAACCTGCAAATGCTGTTCCTCTGGCTCACCGCCATGGAAGGCGGGGCCGACCTCGAACAGCGCGAGATCACCCAGCCCGCGCGCCTGGTTGCGGGCCGCGGCCTGCAAGAGACCCGGCAGCAGGTCTGGGCGCATATGGCTCATCTCGGACGAGATCGGGTTTTCAAGCCGCGTCGCGTCGGTGCCGCCATCGAAGAGCTGCGCCGCAGCCTGGTCGATGAAGGAATAGGTGACGCATTCGTTGTACCCGAGCGCGGCCACGGTCCGCCGCGCGATCTGTTCGCGCTTCTGCATGGGGCTCAGGACAGGGGCCGGCACACCGACCGATGCCCGGGGCATCGGACGGCCCTGAAGCTTGGTCAGCGAGGCCACGCGCGCGACCTCTTCGACCAGGTCGGCCTCACCGGTCACGTCCGGCCGCCAGCTGGGCACACGGGCCATGTCGCCATCAAGCGTGAAGCCCAGCGCCGTCAGCGTTTCGCGCTGCGCGTCTTCGGGGATGTCCATACCGACAAGGCTTTGCACCCGGGCCGGGTCAAGCCGATAGGCGCGCGACACATCGGGCACCTCGCCCGCGACGACCACATTCGACGGCTCCCCGCCGCAAAGGTCGAGGATCATCTGCGTGGCCAGCTCGACGGCTTTCATGTTGAAGCCCGGGTCGATGCCGCGTTCGTTGCGGTAGCGGGCGTCCGAGTTGATCTTGAGCGCGCGGCCCGTCTGGGCGATCTGGATATGGTCCCAGACCGCGGCTTCCAGAAAGACATTGGTGGTCTCTTCGGTGCAACCGGTGGCCAGCCCGCCCATGATGCCCGCGATGCTTTCGATCCCCTCGTCGTCCGAGATCACGACCTGGCCCGCGGAAAAGGCGTATTCCTTTTCATCAAGACCGATCAGCGTCTCGCCACCCTTGGCGCGGTGGACGCGCAGGTTGCCTTTGACCTTGTCGGCGTCGAAGACATGCAGGGGACGGTTGCGGTCGAAGGTGAAGAAATTCGTCACATCCACCAGCGCCGAGATCGGGCGCAAGCCGATGGCGCGCAGACGCTTTTGCAGCCACTCGGGGCTGGGGCCATTCTTGACCCCGCGGATCAGGCGACCGGCGAAGACATGGCAGCCGTCGCGCGTGTCTTCTTCGATGGTGATGTCGATGGGGCTGTCGAACTGGCCGGGGACCGTGACCGTTTCGGTCGGTTTCAGCGTGCCCAGACCCCGCGCGGCCAGGTCGCGGGCGATGCCGCGCACGCCCAGAGCATCGGGACGGTTGGGGGTGATCGCGATCTCGATCACCGGGTCGACCTTGTCGGGGTCATTGGCCGCCAGCCAATCGACGAAGCGCTCACCCACAGCGCCCGAGGGCAGCTCGATGATGCCATCGTGTTCGTCGCTTAGCTCCAGCTCGCGCTCGGAGGCCATCATGCCATGGCTTTCCACGCCGCGGATCTTGCCGATCGACAGCGTCACGTCGATGCCCGGCACATAGTCGCCGGGTTTCGCCAGCACCACCGTGATGCCCGCCCGGGCATTGGGGGCACCGCAGACGATCTGCTTCTCGCCCTCGTCCGTGTCCACCATGCAGACGCGCAGGCGGTCGGCATCGGGGTGCTGTTCGGCGCTTTTCACCTTGGCAAGGGTAAAGGCCGCAAGCCGCGAGGCGGGATCTTCGACGCCTTCGACCTCGAGCCCCAGATCGGTCAACGCCTCGGTGATCTCATCGACCGTGGCAGTGGTGTCGAGATGGTCCTTGAGCCAGGAGAGGGTGAATTTCATCTGTCGCGTCCCATGGGCAGAGGTGGTTGCGGCGCGGGGCCGGTCGGGGATCGTCTAGACCAATCCCCGACCAAGCGAAAGCCCCGCGCCAGAGCGAGTTCAGTCGTCGTCGCGGATCATGTCGGGCACGCCCAGACGGTCGATCAGGCGGTTGGTTTCGCGCTCGACCAGCGCGATATTGCTGTCGCGCACCGTGGGCAGAAGGGCGCGCGCGCGGCGCAGCTCGCCATAGTCGAGCGTGGACACGATCATCTCGGGCTGGTCGCCCGCGACAGCCAGCGGTTTGCCGAACGGATCTAGAATGCGCGAGCCGCCCCAAAAGGTCAGGTCTTCTTCGATGCCCACGCGGTTCACCATGATCGACGGCGCGCCATACATCATCGAGTAGAAATGCATTGTCGCGGCCCAGCCCGCGGGGTTGTCAAAGGCCTCGCCCACCGCCTCGACCCCGCTCGAAATAGGCGACACAAGCAGCGTCGCGCCGTGCAGAAAGGCCAGATGGGTCAGCGCAGGGTTCCAGAGGTCGGCACAGATCAGAAGGCCCAGCCGCCAGTCGGCGTCGATCTCATGCGTGTCCACGAACCGGCCCTGGGCATAGTATTTCGTCTCGATCAGCCGCCCATAGGAGGGCAGGTTGATCTTGCGGTGGATGTAGATCAGCCGCCCGTTCTTGTAGACCCCGGCGGCGTTGTAGAATTGCGCGCCCGGCCCTTCCTCGACAAAGCCCGCGATCAGGATCGTGTCGCC
>CAJXWO010000029.1 GCA_913062865.1 uncultured Paracoccaceae bacterium
GAAGCTCCATCTGATGATGAAACCTCAAGAATCCAGTTCTGCACAACTGTCAAAGCTCAAGTGCGATTCACCTGAGGTGTTGCATACACGACAGGGTTAAACACGCCCTGTCCGGCACAAGCATGAGGCGACCATCCGCTCTGTGATTTCAGGCATTTGACAAGACCGTGAGCCGCGGTCTTACTGCCGGTATGACTGACGTGATCCCATCCCAGATGCGCGCCTTTCGCGTGCGCGACACCGGTGCCTCGGCGCAAATTGATTCTCTTCCCGTGCCCGATCCGAGCCCGGGTAAAATTCGCGTTAAGATCGCCGCGTGTGGTCTGAATTTCGCTGATCTGCTGATGCAGAAGGGCACCTATCAGGACACGCCCGAGCCGCCCTTCACGCTCGGGATGGAGGTCGCGGGCACGGTCGATGCGCTGGGAGACGGGGTCGAGGGCATGTCCATCGGAGACCGGGTCGCCGTTTTCGGCGGGTCGGGCGGGCTGGCCGAATACGGCTGTTTTGACGCGACGCGCGCGGTCGGGTTGCCCGACGCCATGCCGTTCGAGGACGCCGCCGCCTTCCAGATCGCCTATGGCACAAGCCATGTGGCGCTGGATCACCGTGCGCGCCTGCAACCGAGTGAAACACTCCTGGTGCTGGGCGCCGCGGGCGGCGTCGGCCTGACGGCGGTCGAGATCGGCAAGCTGATGGGCGCCACCGTGATCGCCTGTGCGCGCGGGGCTGACAAGCTGGCCATTGCGCAACAGGCCGGGGCCGATCACCTGATCGAGGCCGAGACCGCAGACATCCGCGCCGAGGTCAAGGCGTTGGGCGGGGCCGACGTGGTCTATGACCCCGTGGGCGGCACCCAGTTCACCGCCGCCATGCGTGCCTGCAAGCCCGAGGCACGCCTCCTGACGATCGGCTTTGCCAGCGGCGAGGTGCCGCAGGTGCCTGCCAACCACCTGCTGGTCAAGAACCTGAGCGTGATCGGCCTGTATTGGGGCGGCTACCTGAAATTCCGCCCCGACGTCATCACCGACAGTTTCCGCACCTTGTTCGGGTGGTACGCCGCGGGGCGGTTGAAACCCCATGTCAGCCACACCTTGCCGCTCGAGCGCGCGGGAGAGGGGATGGAACTTTTGCGCAGCCGTGCCTCCACCGGCAAGGTCGTGATCACGCTTCCATGAGCATCGGCCGCCCGGTGGTCTGGTAGCCCCGGCGCAGCATGTCGGCCAGGTCGGTCAGCGCCTCGTCCCATGGGCCGGTCTTGCCGTACATGTTGATCTTGGAATGCCCGAGATCGGGCAGGCCGCTGCCGGGCTCGATGGCCTGCTGATGAGGCGGAATGCTGTCTTCGAGCATCGCCGCCACGGCGAGGTCTGCGCTGACCAGTGCCTCGACCGCGCGGTCATCCTCGGATTCCACGGCCATGTCCCAGGGAATGCCCGCATCGTCCAGGGCCCGCAGCGCGACCGACCGGAAGATGCACCAACGGCAAAAGGCGAGGCGCAGGGGCCGTTTCTTCCATGCCACGCCATCACGGGCCCCGATCCAGCGCAGGCGCATCTGCGTCAGCGTCTCGCCCCCGGGCAAAAGCGCGCCCTCCGTGGTCAGGTAAAGATCGATTTCGCCCTTTTCGTGGGCCTCGTGCAACCGGATCGTGCGGGATGAGCGCAGGTTGACGTTGACCCTTGGGTAGGCGGTTGCGAACTGGTGCAGCACGCGCGGCACCACCGGGTAGACGATGTCGTGGGGCACACCCAGGGTGATCTCGCCTTCGTAGGCGGGCGCGGTGAGGCGGCCATAGACCTCGTCGTTCAGCGCGATCATCCGCCGTGCATACGTCAACAGCTGCTCGCCCGCGTTGGTCAGCCCGATCTTGCGGTTCGAACGGTCGAGAAGCTGAAGGCCCAAGGCGTCTTCGAGCCGCTTGAGCTGCATGGAGACCGCCGACTGGGTCAGGTTCAGCCCTGTCGCCGCGCGCGTCACGCCGCCCTGTTCGACGACCGCGATAAAGGCACGCAGGGTGGCGATGTCGAGGTTTCTCATGGATCAACCTTTGTGATGAAGCGCGTCAAATACATTCATTTCCAATATGCAACGAGCACCCCCATATATCAACGACTGAAATGCATATCTTGATCAGCATCAGCAAAAGGAATGACAGATGTCCGATATCACGCTCCCGGCCGGTGGCTCTGCCGCCCGCCCCGGTCTTTGGACCCGCCTCGGCCGCATGCGCGCCCTGCACCATCAGCGCCAGGCGCTGGCCCGTCTCGACGACCACATCCTGCGGGACGTGGGCCTGACCCGCGACGAGGCCGAGCGCGAAGCGCGCCGTGCGGCTTGGGACAGTCCATCCTGGTGGCGGTGACCCGCGTTCGATCCAGGTTCGAAAACACGCCGAAAAGAGTCATGTTTGCCGCGTGGAACGCTTGAAAAAGCGGGTGAGATTGCCAATATCTTTCCCGAAAGCTGGACGCAGTTGCGGTGCCAGTCTGCTTCACTAGGAGGTAAACAATGGCTGAATACAATACGATCCGGGCTGCGGCCGGTGCCCGCGCCGCCCAGATTGACGAGGGCCTGCGCGCCCACATGAACAAGGTCTACGGAACGATGTCCGTGGGCATGCTGATCACGGCCCTGGCCGCATGGGCCATTTCGGGCCTGGCGACCACGACCGATCCTTCGGCCGCCGTTGGCCAGATCGGCAACGGTACGCTGCTGACCGGTCTCGGGGCCGCGATCTACACCTCGCCTTTGCGCTGGGTGATCATGTTCGCGCCGCTGCTGATGATCTTCGGCTTCGGGGCCGTGATGCGCCGCGCCACCGCGCAGGCGGCGCAGCTGTTCTTCTTCGTGTTCGCCACGTTGATTGGTGTGTCGCTGAGCTCGATCTTCATCTTCTACACCTCGGTGTCGATCGTGCAGACCTTCCTTGTGACCGCGATCGCCTTCGCGGGCCTGTCGCTTTGGGGCTACACCACGAAAAAGGACATCTCGGGCTGGGGGTCGTTCCTGATCATGGGCGTGATCGGTCTGCTGGTTGCAATGATCATCAACATCTTCCTGCAGTCGCCGGCGATCATGTTTGCCGTGTCGATCCTGGGTGTTCTGATCTTTGCCGGCCTGACCGCCTATGACACCCAGAACATCAAGAACGAATACCTGGCTCATGTCGCACAGGGCGACCAGGAATGGCTGGACAAGTCCGCGGTTTCGGGTGCGCTGAACCTGTACCTGGATTTCCTGAACATGTTCCAGTTTCTGCTGATGTTCCTGGGCAACCAGGAATAGCGGACTCCGAGGATACATGACCAAAGGGCCGGCCATGCGCCGGCCCTTTTTCTTTGCGCAGGTATCAAAATCGGTAAGGCTTGCGCGAACGGACCGGCAGGCCGGAGCATTGCCCCTTGCCTGGCTCAGAAACGCAGCTGTGCCAACGAAAACGGCCGCGGCACATTTCTGCCCGCGGCCCCCATCCGGTCAGGACAAGATCGCTTACTTGATCTTGCCTTCCTTGTACTCGACATGCTTGCGCGCGACCGGGTCATATTTCCGCACGACCATCTTTTCGGTCATGGTGCGTGCATTCTTCTTGGTCACGTAGAAATGGCCCGTCCCCGCGGTCGAGTTCAGGCGGATCTTGATGGTGGTCGGCTTCGCCATGGGTCGTCTCCTGCACCGGGCGCGGATCGGCCCGTGAAATTCTCATGAAGCCTGCGTTTTACTCATGCAGGGCGGCGAGTCAACCGCATTCGCAGGCTATACGCGCGGAGGGCCTGTAAGCCGGATTCTGTCCACCCCGCACCGTGGTCCGAGGCTGGATGGCCATTCCTCTGGACCACCGCTCGCGCGGGGCCTCAAGCTGCCAACCCGGATCCCGGGGTGAAGCCCCCCGTGCGGGATCCCTATTCGGCATTGCTCCCGGTGGGGCTTGCCATGCGGGGACTGTTGCCAGCCCCCCGGTGGGCTCTTACCCCACCGTTTCACCCTTACCCCGGGCAGGCCGGGGCGGTCTGTTCTCTGTGGCGCTGTCCGTCGGGTTTCCCCGCCCGGGCGTTACCCGGCACCGCCGCTTCAGGGAGTCCGGACTTTCCTCGACACCGGCGGACCGGCACCGCGGCCATCCAGCCCTCCGCGCCGGACCGAGGTAGGGGCTTTGACCGACCGCGTCAATCGGGGCGAACCAAAAGCTTTGATCAAAGCTTTTGACAAAACTCTTCATAAGAGTTTTGCAGGCCAGCGCCGGGCGAGACATGCCGCGATCCCCGCCTCTCGGGCGGAAACCGCGCCGCTGGCCCAGGGGGCAAAGCGTGCGCGAAACGCTCGAAGGGTCGCTGCATCGGGGGAGCCGCCCGGATAGCCGAACCTCGTCAGGTTGTCCCAGATACCATCTGGATCGCTGGGTGGGCTTTCCTCCGGCCAGACGGAGAGGCCGCGCCGCGCCAACCGTGGCCAATCGAACCGGGGACCCGGGTCGATCTTGCGGTCCGGTGCCATGTCGGCATGGCCGATGACACCTTCTTTCGAAATGTCGTGGCGCGCCAAGAGGTCCGCCAGAAGCCCCTCGAGCGCTGCCATCTGCGGTTCCGAAAAGGGATGCGTTCCGCGATTGTCGAGCTCGATGCCGATGGAGCGCGAGTTGATGTCGGCTTGACCGCCCCAGCTGCCCGCACCCGCGTGCCACGCACGGTCCCGGTCGCGGACCAGCTGCCATACCGTTCCACAGCGGCCGATCAGGTAGTGGGCCGAGACCTCGAACTGCGGATCACACAGACGGTCCAGCGCCGCCTCCGCGCTTTCCATCGCGGTATAGTGCAAGACCACCAGTTGCGGGCGCAGGCCGTCGCGCCGCGGCCCGAAATTGGGCGACGGGTGCCAGACGGCGCTCAGCGTCCCACGAGGCGAAAGGGGGCCGGATCCCAGTCGCAGGCATAGCCGTCCCCGTCGGGGTCGAGGCCGAGCCGGTCACGGTCCGGGCCGCCACGCTTGAGGAAATCCAGCTGTGCCTGGTCGGGCGAAGGGTATGCGGCGCAGTTGCGGCGGAACTTGGTCTCGGCGTTCAGGCGTGACCGGCTATAGAGCGCGGTGCCTCGCGGATGCTGTGTCTGCAGGGCATAGGCCACGATATTAGGTTCGGAACTTCCCGAGCGGGTGGGCAGCGCCCCGGGCTCGATCACCTGGTATTGCTGGCGGTTCCGGGCGATCCGCGCCGCATCGCTCTCGATGGTGCGTTGCTCGCTGACGGCGGAAAAGTCGTTCTCGGCCGAGATGCCGGTCGGCGTCACCGCCTCGGGGGCCGGGTTCGCAGGCGAGGCTTCGACCGGAAGCACGCCGGAATTGGCGGTCGCCGCATCCATCGCGGCCTGCTGTTCCTGTGCGGCATCGCCGCTCGTGGAGGCCAGCGGCTCGGACGAGACCTGCGCGGGCGGGGGCAGGCGGCCGCCGGTCGCCAGTGCCTCGTCGCGCGAGGCGCGGTCGTTCTGATAGGTCGAATAGCTGTCAAAACCCACGCCCGAGGCGCTGTCGGGCACCGTCGGCGCGCAGCCCGCAACGATCCCGAGCGCACAAATCGTGCCAATCACGTGTTTCATCGGGTTGTCCTGCTCTGCCCTTTTGCGAGGGCTTACCACCATTTTGCCGGCTTCGCCACAAAGCCCGCGGCCTGTTCGAGCGCATAGGCAGAATTCAGCAGATCGCCTTCTGCCCATGGCCGTCCGATCAATTGCAGACCCAGCGGCAGACCTTGCGCGTCCAAGCCCGTCGGCACGGCGATGCCCGGCAGCCCGGCAAGGTTCACGGTCACGGTGAACACGTCGTTGAGATACATCTGCACCGGGTCGGCATCCTGCATCTCGCCCAACCCAAAGGCGGCCGAGGGGGTGGCAGGCGTCAGGATCGCGTCGACACCGGCGGCAAAGACCTTGTCGAAATCGCGCTTGATCAGCGCGCGGACCTTGCGGGCGCGGTTGTAATAGGCGTCGTAGAAGCCCGCCGACAGCACATAGGTGCCCACCATGACCCGGCGCTTGACCTCGTGTCCGAAGCCTTCGGCGCGGGTCTTTTCGTACATCTCGACGATGCCGTCGCCCTGGGAGAGCTTGGCGCGGTGGCCATAGCGCACCCCGTCATAGCGCGCCAGGTTCGAGGACGCCTCGGCGGGGGCGATGACGTAATAGGTGGGCAGGGCGTATTTCGTATGCGGCAGGCTGATGTCGCGGATCTCGGCGCCGGCGTCGCGCAGCATGGCGGTGCCATCGGCCCACAGCTTTTCGATCTCGTCGGGCATCCCGTCCATGCGGTATTCCTTGGGGATCCCGATGACCTTGCCCTTGATGTCGCCTGTCAGCATCGCCTCGAAATCCGGCACGGGCAGGTCGGCGCTTGTGGAATCCATCGGGTCGTGGCCCGCCATGGTGCGGAGCATGATCGCCGCATCGCGCACGGTCTTGGTCATCGGGCCCGCCTGATCGAGGGACGAGGCAAAGGCCACGATCCCCCAGCGCGAACAGCGGCCATAGGTGGGCTTGATGCCGACGATGCCGGTAAAGGCCGCGGGCTGGCGGATCGACCCGCCGGTATCGGTGCCGGTCGCGGCCAGGCACAGATCGGCAGAGACCGCACTGGCCGAACCGCCAGACGACCCGCCGGGCGTGAGCGCCGTGTCGTCATTGCCCCGTCGCCAGGGGTTCACCGCGTTGCCATAGCACGAGGTCTCGTTCGACGAGCCCATGGCGAACTCGTCCATGTTGAGCTTGCCCAGCATGACCGCACCGGACTCCAACAGTTGGCGGCTGACGGTCGACTCGTATTCGGGCAGGAAGCCTTCGAGGATGCGGCTCGCGGCCTGGCTGGCCACGCCTTTGGTGCAGAACAGGTCCTTGATGCCGATGGGCAGCCCGCACATGTCGGGTGCATCGCCCGCCTTGATCCGCGCATCGGCCGCCTTTGCCTGCTCGATCGCCAGATCGGGGGTCGGGTGGACAAAGGCGTTCAGCGCCTGTGCGCCGTCTGCCGCTTTCAGGCAGGCTTCGGTCAGCTCGACCGAGGTCACGTCGCCGGTGCGCAGACGGTCGCGCGCCTCGGCCAGGGTCAGGGTGTTCAGATCGGTCATTATTCCACCACCTTCGGCACGGCGAAAAAGCCCTCGCGCGCGTCGGGCGCGTTCGACAGCACCTTGTCGGGATGCCCGCCCGCGGTCACCGTGTCCTCGCGGCGCTTGAGCCGCTGGGGCGTCACGCTGGTCATGGGCTCGATGCCCTCCACGTCCACCTCGTTCAGCTGTTCGATGAAGCCGAGGATGGTGTTGAATTCCGATGCCAACGCAGGGAGCTCTTCGGGCTCGACCTTGATGCGTGCCAGATGGGCCACCTTGGCGGCTGTGCCTTCGTCGATCGACATGTCAGACCTCTTTTCCGGATCAATCCGGCTTTACCCAAGGCCCGCGCGGGCCGCAAGCAGGTGGCGGCGGTAAACCTCGATCATCCAGCCCAGCATCAGCCCGTTCAGGATGTGCCACAGGAAATGGGTGCCCAGCGGAAACGCGGCGCAGAGGATCGGATCGAGCGAGCGGAAGGTGATCGACACGATCAGGATGCCTGCGCCGATGGCCAGCCCGCGCGCTGTGTCGGGGGCCCGGTTCCGCAAGAGATAGGCGTAGATCAGGATCAAGAGCGGCACCGGCGCGTAGCCGGCCGAAGAGCCAAGCCCCGGCACCAGCGAGAACACGGGCACCAGTGCGGCCGCGTAGGGAAAGAACAGCACCGTCAGCCCCAGCGCGGGCCAGATCCGCAGACCCCAGACATCACGGTTGATCGCGAAGATGTAGAGCAGGATGAAGATCAGGATCGGGATCACATCGGCCATGGCCGCCCATACCTGGGCGTAGGTGTGAAAGAGATAGCTGCCGATGCCGATGCCCGTGAGCGTGGCGACCAGTGCCCAGGCCAGCGGCAGCCGCTGTCCGCGCAGGCGCAGCGCCATGACCAGCGCGGCGATCAGGAAGGCTGCGTTGGTGACGGCATTCACCGGCTCGGCCCAATAAGAGGCATCCAGCCGCTCGCAATAGCTGTCAATCTGCCGCGTCAGATCCATCTGCGCCGTTCCTTTGATGCCTGCGCCGGGCCGGCCCTCGATGGACTGTCGCCCTGCCGATCACATGTTAGGCTGGCAATGTCACGAGACGAGGGAGATTTGACATGAATATCATCTGGCTGGGCCACGGCTCGACCCGGATCGAAATCGCCGACCAGGTCGTCCTGATCGACCCCTGGCTGACCGGGAACCCGATGATGGAGGGGCAGGACATCGAGGCCGCCATCGCTGGGGCCACGCAGATTCTGATCACGCACGGGCATTTCGACCATGTGACCGATATCGTCGAGATATCGAAAAAGACCGGTGCGCCTGTCTCGGGCATGGTCGAGCTTGTCGGGATGCTGGCCGATGAGGGCGCCCATGGCGGGCACGCGTTCAACAAGGGCGGCACGATCCCCTTGGGTGACAGTGTTCGCGCTACGATGGTGCCCGCGTCGCATTCCAATTCGCGGACCATCGACGGAAAGAGCCATTTTGCGGGCACCGAATGCGGCTTCATGATCCAAGGCGAGGGCCATACGATCTATGCCTCGGGCGACACCGCGATCATGGCCGATATGGCCTGGATGGGGGCCTATTTCAAACCTGATATCGGCATCCTGAGCGCAGGCGGCTACTACACCATGGACATGGCGCAGGCTGCCTGGGCCGCCCGGGAATACTTTGACTTCAAGACAGTGATCCCGGTGCACTACCGTACCTTCCCCGCGCTCGAACAGTCGGCCGAGGTGCTGGCGCAGGGGCTGCCCGGCGTAAACGTGATCGAACCCCAGGTGCTGGAGCCGATCACGCTCTGAGTGTGTCTCAGATGAACTCGGCCCGCGGCTCGGGCGCGGGCTGGGCGATCGCCAGCGCTTCGGCCAGGTCAATGGACCGGTCGAACAGCGCCCGGCCGATAATCGTGCCCGAGACGTGGGGGACGTATTTCAGCCGCGAAATATCGTCGAGTGCGCGCACCGTGCCTCGTGCGATCACCGGGGCGCGGGCACAATCGGCCAGCCGCGTGACCAGCGCAAGCGACCGATCCGCATCGCCGATATCCGAATCGATATCCGTCACGATGATCGCCGCCAGCGGATCGTTTTCGAACCAGCCGATGAAATCCTCTGGGGTGTAGACCGCCGTCGCGGTCCAGCCCTGGCTCATCACCTGGCCCTGGAAGACATCGACGGCCAGGACGATCTGATCCGGGTAGTATTTCGCGGCCTCCTTGACCAGGTCAGGATTGTGCACGGCCGCTGTGCCGATCACGACGCGACCCGCGCCGAGTTCGATCCATTCGGCGATGCGGTCCATGGACCGGAACCCACCGCCCAGCTGTACAGGGACGCCCGCCTGGCGGATGATGGACTCGACGATCTCGGCATTGTCGGTCTCGGCGCCCGCGACCGCGTCGAAATCGGTGACATGGATCCATTCGGCTCCGACCTCGGCAAATTCGCGGGCCTTTTCGACCGGGTCGACATGCCAGATCTGTGGCTCTTCCAGCCGTCCGCGGAACAGGCTGACGCAGCGGCCCTGCTGCAATTCGATGGTGGGGTAAAGTCTCATGGCGCGCCTCCCTCGGCTGAGATCGGCGTTCATTATCCCGGATCGGGTTGGCCGCGCCGCTCTGGAATCGGCATTTCCGGGTCCATGCCCGTCGCGCGTCGTATCGGCTGGACCTTTGCCGGGGTGCCGGTCCAAGGTGGCCGCATGACCGATCTGACCTTTCGTACGGCCAGGGCCGAGGATGCCGCGTTCCTGAACCGGGCGCTTGCCCAACTTTCCGCCGATATCGGCGACAGCCACCAGGCCACGACCGAAGACCTGCGCGCCGCACTGGCGGGCGCCCGCCCGCCCTTCGAGGCGATCCTGGCGCTGTCGGACGAGACGCCCGCCGGGGCTGTCGTGTTCTCGCCGGTCTACTCGACGATTCGGGCGGCGGCGGGCCTGTTCGTGTCGGACCTATGGGTGGCCGAAGCTCACCGCTCGCAAGGGCTGGGGCGGCGTCTGCTGGCCCAGGCACGGGACCGGGCCGCCGCCCTGTGGCAGGCGCGCTACATGAAGCTCAATGTCTATGCCGACAACGCCGCGGCGCGCGCGGCCTATGACCGGATGGGATTTGTCCACAACAGCGCGGACCAAAGCCTTTTCCTGGAAGGCGCGGCCCTTGCGGCACTGCCACAAAGAGGCGGGACTTCAGGGCGCTGACGGCCCTTGCTTCTTCTTGGCCCAAATACCTGGAAAAACATCAGACCCCGCGCTCTGGCGGGGCCTGTGTGTTACTGGCGGCAGGAGATGCCCTTAGCGGAGTTCCGTCTTGAGCGCATCGACCAGATCGGTCCGTTCCCAGCTGAAGCCGCCATCGGCCTCGGGTGCGCGGCCGAAATGGCCATAGGCGGCCGTGCGCTCGTAGATCGGCCGGTTCAGGCCCAGATGTTCACGAATGCCGCGTGGTGTCAGGTCCATGACCTTGGGGATCGCCGCCTCGATCGCCGCGGCATCGGCACCGGTGCCATGGGTGTCGACATAGATCGACAGCGGCTTGGCCACGCCGATGGCGTAGCTGATCTGCAGTGTACACTTGTCCGCCAGACCGGCGGCCACGATGTTCTTGGCCAGGTAGCGCGCGGCATAGGCGGCCGATCGGTCCACCTTGGTCGGGTCCTTGCCGGAAAACGCGCCGCCGCCATGGGGCGCGGCCCCGCCATAGGTGTCGACGATGATCTTGCGTCCGGTCAGGCCCGCGTCTCCGTCCGGGCCACCGATCACGAAGGTGCCCGTGGGGTTGACCCACCACTCGGTGTTCTCGGTCAGCATGTCGGCGGGCAGCACCTCGCGGATATAGGGCTCCACGATGGCGCGGATATCGTCGCTGGTTTGCGCCTCGCTCTCGTGCTGGGTGGATAGAACGACCGAGGTCACCTCGACCGGCTTGCAGTTCTCGTAACGCAGGGACACCTGGCTTTTCGCGTCCGGCCGAAGCGTGGGCTCGGCCCCGGACTTGCGGGCATGTGCCAGCCGCTTGAGGATGTCGTGGGCGTATTGGATCGGGGCCGGCATCAGCGCGTCGGTCTCGTTCGTGGCAAAGCCGAACATGATCCCCTGGTCGCCTGCCCCGTCTCGATCCACGCCCTGGGCGATATGGGCGGACTGCTCGTGCAGGAAGTTCAGGACGTGGCAGGTGTTCCAGTGGAACTTTTCCTGCTCGTAACCGATGTCATGGATGCAATCGCGGGCGATCTGGCCGATGCGGCCCATGTAGTTCTTGAGCAGTTCCTGGTCGGACAGCCCAACTTCGCCGCCGATGACCACGAGACCCGAGGTCGCGAAGGTCTCGCATGCGACACGCGCGGTTTCCTCTTCGCTGAGAAACGCGTCGAGGATGGCGTCGGAAATCCGGTCACAGACCTTGTCGGGGTGCCCCTCCGATACGGATTCGGAAGTGAAGATGTAGTTCTGTCGTGTCATCGGGAGTGCTCCATTGGGGTTCGCCTGCCACGCCAGGAAGCCGTTGTGACAGGAATGGCGCCCTGACTAGGCGCAGCGGCAGGTGAGGTCAATCGCTATCGCTGCCCGGTCGGCGCAAGGCGGACATCCCGACAAGTGCCACAAGCACGAGCAGGATGGGCAGATCGCCCATCCGGGCATAGGGCGTGGGCGGCAGCGGTGCGGGCAGCGCGGCATTCACGTGGCCGGACCTGTTCAGCGGCAGCTGCGCTGTGACCCGCCCGACCGGGTCGATCATCGCCGAAACGCCGGTATTGGCCACACGCACCATGGGCAGGCCCTGTTCGACGGCCCGCATCCGGGCCTGGGCCAGGTGCTGGTAGGGGCCCGAGATCCGGCCGAACCAGGCGTCGTTGGTGATCTGTAGCAGCATGTCGGGCCGTGCCGGTGCGCCGGACACGTCCTGGGGAAAGATCGCTTCGTAGCAGATGAGGGGCAGCGCACGACCCAACGGGCCCAGGTCGATGAGCGCGGGACCGGGTCCGGGCGAATAGCCGCTGTTCTGAAGTGCAGCGAGGCCGAACACCTCGAACCGGGCAAAGATCGAGGCCAGCGGCATGTATTCCCCGAAAGGCACCAGGTGGTGCTTGTCATAGAGTTGGTCAGGCGCGCCCCGGTCGTCCAACGTGACAAGGGCGTTGTAGTAGCGCCCTGCGTCGTCGCGGCGCTGGATCCCGGCCACGACCGGCGTTGCGTTCGCGGCATCTGTCATCGCGGCGAAGGCCTCGTCTGCGTATTCAAGCAAAGTCGGAACGGCGGTTTCGGGCCAGACGATCAGGTCGACCTCGCCCGGGGCCGCGGTCATGTCCAGCTTGGCCCGGAAGAAGCCGGGGATGTGATCGGGGCTCCATTTGAGATGCTGAGCCGCGTTGGGCTGCACAAGGCGCACGGTCCGGTCCGTCGTTTCGACCGCGCGGGCCTTTAGCGCCGCGCCGCCGGCGAAGAGCGCGGCGCAGCCGGCGATGAGCATCCCGGCCCCGGCCATGCGCCCGCTGTGCAGGGCACGGACCGCCGCTGCCGCCAGCGCAAGGGTCATTAGGGTCAGCCCGTACTGACCGACCAGCGCCACCCATTGCACGGCGGCTCCGCCGGCCCAGATCTGGGCGATGTTGGCCCATGGAAAGCCCGTCAGGACATAGCCCCGCGCCAGCTCGGCCAGGGCCCAAAGCGCGGCCAATCCGAACAGGCCCAGCTGCAGCCGCGCCGCGAGTGCGAACGCCGCCCCCCAGAACAGTGCGAGCCCCCCGGCCAGCCCCGCCAATCCGAACGGGGCCATCCAGCCATGGCGCGCGACATCCACGAGAAAGGGTTCCACGATCCAGCTGAGCGCAAGGGCAAAGTGCCCCAAGCCCAGCAGCCAGCCGGTCATGGCCGCGGCGCGCCAGCCATCGCCTGACGTGAACAGCCACAGCGCGAAGGCCAGGCCGATAAAGGCGACCGGTCCCAGGTTGAGGGGCGCATGGCCCGATGCGATCACCAGCCCGCAGAGAAACGCGGCCCATCTTCGGGAGCGTGCGGAGTGCGTCAGCCGTTGGCCCAGACGGGCCAGCGCATCAGGCATCCTGCGCCTCGGGCAGGCGCACCCTCAGGCGCTTGATGCGGCGCGGATCCGCGTCGACCACCTCGAACTCGGGCCCCGCCGGATGAGGCACCACTTCGCCCCGCGCGGGCACGCGGCCCGCCAGCATGAAGACCAGCCCACCCAGCGTGTCGATCTCTTCGCCATCGATCTCGTCGGCGGCGGTCAGGTCGATGCCGATGACCTGTTCGAACTCTTCCAGCGGGGTCTTGGCCAGCGCCAGATAGCTGCCCGGGCGGTCCTCGGTCCAGAACTGGTCCTCGTCGATGTCGTGCTCGTCCTCGATCTCGCCGATCACCTGTTCGATCAGGTCCTCGATCGTCACGAGACCGTCGACCCCGCCGTATTCGTCGATGACAAGGGCCATGTGCCGCCGCTCGGTCTGCATCTTGGTCAGCAGCACCCCGATCGGCATCGACGGGGGCACGAAGACCAGCGGCCGCAGCATTTGCTTGAGCGAGAACGTGGTGTCGCCGCCGTTGAACCCGTGCTTGAGCGCAAAGTCCTTGAGGTGGACCATGCCCACGGGCGTATCGAGCGTGCACTCGTAAACGGGCAGGCGGGTCATGCCGCTTTCGCGGAAGACATCCACGAGCTCTTCCTGGCTCATGGTGTCCGGGACCGCCACGATCTCTGCCTTGGGAATGGCCACGTCCTCGACGCGCATGCGCCGCAGGTTCATCATGCCATGGGCCGGTCGTGGCTGAGGGGACAGCGCACCGTCCTGTTGGGCGCTGCCTGCGTCCGCGGGAGACAGCACCGATACGATACGGCGGAAGAAGCCACCGCTGCTTTCAGAGTTTTGCCCTTCGGGCTGCGCGCCTTGCGCCGCGTTAGAAGGGTCCGAAGTGTCGCCCATTTCCGTCCAGTCCAAGTGGGGTCATTGCCCCGTCTATTCCCTATATGGGTCAGGGATCCCCAGTCTGCCAAGTATCTCCGTCTCAAGCGCCTCCATCAAAGTGGCATCTTGGTCACGAATGTGATCGAACCCCAGAAGATGCAGAACCCCGTGGACGACCAAGTGGGTCACGTGGTCGGGGAGGGGTTTGCCCGCGCTTTCGGCCTCGCGCAGACAGGTGTCGAAGGCAATGGCAATGTCGCCCAGTTCGCAATCGCCCATCCTGTCCGGTGCAGGCGGGTCGGGCAGGGCGCCCGGGTCCGCGGCGCCGCGTTCCTCGCTGGGCCAGGACAACACGTTCGTGGGCTGCGGCTTGTCCCGGAATTCCGTGTTCAGCTCGGCGATGCGGGCGTCGTCGCAGGCCAGAAGCGTGATGTCCCACGACTGCGGATCAAGGCCCAGACGCGTAAGCGTGGCAGCGGTGGCCCTGCGGGCGAGGTCGGTCAGCGCGATGGTCTCCCAGCGCGAATCCTCGATCACGCAATCCGGTGCGCTCATGCAGGGTTGTCGGCGTCATAAGCCTCGATGATCGCGGCCACCAGCGGGTGGCGCACCACGTCCTTGGCTGTGAAGTAGTTGAAGCTGATCTTGGGGATCGACTTCAACAGCCGTTCCGCATCGGCCAGGCCCGAGGTGATGCCGCGCGGCAGGTCGACCTGGCTGCGGTCGCCGGTGATCACCATGCGCGAGCCTTCGCCCAGACGCGTCAGGAACATCTTCATCTGCATCGAGGTGGCGTTTTGCGCTTCGTCCAGCACCACAAAGGCATTCGACAACGTCCGCCCGCGCATAAAGGCCAGCGGCGCGATCTCGATCTGCTTTTCCTCCATCAGCTTGGCCAGCTGCTTGCCCGGAAGAAAATCGTTCAGCGCATCGTAAAGCGGCTGCATGTAGGGATCGACCTTGTCCTTCATGTCGCCGGGCAGGTAACCCAGCTTTTCGCCCGCTTCGACCGCGGGGCGCGACAGAATGATCTTGTCCACGTGTCCGCCGATGAACATCGAAACACCCACGGCCACGGCCAGATAGGTCTTGCCGGTGCCCGCAGGTCCGATGCCAAAGGCCAGTTCGTTGGAAAACAGCGAATGCACATAGGCCTTCTGCGCGTCGGTGCGCGGTTCGACCAGTTTCTTGCGCGTCTTGATCTCGACCGGGCCGCCCTGGAACATTTCGAGCTGCGAGCCGTCGCGCGCCTCGTCGAACATCCCGTCGTCGCGGTCCATGCGCAGGGCCCGGTCCACGTCGGCGGGGGTGACTGGCCGGCCCGCCTCGAGCCGTTCGTAAAGATCGGTCAGGACGGTCACGGCGTTCTGCTGGTCCGCCGGGTCACCCATCACTGCAAGCTGGTTGCCACGCCGCAGGATCTGCACGCCCAGGGCCTGTTCGATCTGGGCCAGGTTGCGGTCGTACTCGCCACAGAGGTCGATCAACAGGCGGTTGTCGGGAAATTCCACCAACGCTTCGGCCGGCAGGCCGTGATCGCTGGGCGAGGTCAATGTGCTAATGGCCAATCGGGTCTCCTGAACGCCGAGTCGATTTGATGGTGCCAAGCCCCGGGGCGGGCCGCAAGGGACTCTGGGCATATGTCATCGGAGTGACACGAAAAAGGCCGCGGACTGAGCATCCGCGGCCGATGTCTTCTCGATGCACAAGAGCTTGGGCTATCAGAGGCCTATCGTGTTGCACCCGGAACCGGATCGAACACAGTCGAACCACGCTTGAATTCGCCTACGATGTTGGTGGGCGGGGCTACGCCCGAGCAGACGGGCTTGCCATAGGGATCGAGGCGCTGGGACAGGTAGCCTTCGAGACCTTCGTCGATGATCCAGTGATCGCATCCATTCGGGTCAACCCAGATGCCGGCTCTGAGCTGGCTCAGATGCTTGGAGTCAAAACCCCTGTCAACGCTCTTGTCGGGAGGGGTGGCGCAAGCGGACAGATCGGCGATACAAGCAAGGGCACCGGCGAGTTTGAGATGTTTCATTTTGCTCGGTTCCCTTAGCGGATGCAGAAGATTTCGACGCGGCGGTTTTGCGCCATGCCATGGGACGTGGCGTTAGATGCCCGTGGCATCCGCTCGCCATAACCGCGAACATCGGTCACGCGGGCACCGACCGATTGCGCCACACGGGCCACGGCTGCGGCGCGGTTGTAGCTCAGCCGAATGTTGTATTCGTCGGAGGCGCGGCTGTCAGTGTGTCCGGTGATGACATAGGCTATAGCGCCTGTGGACTGGAAGAATTGCTGCAAGCGCTGCTGACCGGCTGCGTTGATTTGGTAGCTGTCGGTCTTGAAGAATTGATCGGACTGCATCATGCCGCAGACATTGACCCGGCGGCAGACCGGAATGCCCTGGCGGCTCACATGAGGGGTCATGTAGCCCTCAGCCCCGTCATCCATCACCCAGTGTTCACACCCGTCCGGATCGACCCAGATGGTCGGAATGTAAGGTTCCGTTTGTACCTGGACGATTCGCGCGCCCTGGTCAGCGACGCCAAAAGGCCCCAGGGCCTCCTGGGCGGTGCTGACCGAAGCGGTTGCCATCACGCCTGCCGTAGCAAGGGTGACGGCGCGAAGCAGTTTGCTTAGCACTTGTGCCACAGTGTTATCTTTTTCTTGTCCCCCGGGGCGCGGCCGGCAGCAAAAAATGGCCGCGACTCCCATTATTTCAAAAGGATAGCAAATTTAGCGCGGCTGTGAAGCGTCTTTCACAAAATGTGGTGGCAGCCACAACATGCAGACGGCGGATAACCGAACCAAAATGCCCCCCAAGGGAGAAACTGTTTCCCTGACCGGCATTACAGCAAATTGCGTGGCTTTTGCCTAGATCAAGCGAGACGGCCGCCCAAGGCGTTGGGCGTGCTGTCGGTGATCCGCACCCGGCGCAGGTCTCCGGGGCGCAGGTCAGAATCGCTCACATGGACCGCGTGCAAGTGATCGGACTTGCCGACCATCTGGCCTTGCAGGCGCCCGGGTTTCTCGAACAGCACGCCGACCTCCTGGCCCACCATCGCCTCTTGCGCGGCGCGTTGCTGGCGCGTCAGCAGATCCTGCAGACGATAGAGGCGTTCAGACTTCACCGCTTCGTCCACCTGATCGCGCTCGGCTGCGGGCGTGCCCGGGCGGGTCGAATACTTGAAGGAAAACGCGTAGCCGTAATTCACCGCCTCGATCAGGTCGAGCGTGTCCTGGAAATCGCGGTCGGTCTCTTCGGGAAAGCCCACGATGAAATCGCCCGAAATCAGGATATCGGGCCGTGCGGCGCGGATGCGCTCGATCAGCCGCAGATAGCTTTCGGCGGTATGGGCGCGGTTCATGCGCTTGAGGATCCGGTCCGAGCCCGACTGCACGGGCAGATGCAGATAGGGCATCAGCTTGGCGCAAGTGCCGTGGGCCTCAATCAAGTCGTCGGTCATGTCGTTGGGGTGCGAGGTGGTGAACCGGATGCGCTCCAGCCCGTCGATCCCGTCAAGCGCCCAGATGAGCCGCGCCAGGGACCAATCCGCGCCATCGGGACCTTGGCCGTGATAGGCGTTCACGTTCTGGCCCAGAAGCGTGATTTCCCGCACGCCGCGTTCCACCAGGTCGCGCGCCTCGTCGAGGATGCGGGCGACCGGGCGGCTGACCTCGGCGCCGCGGGTATAGGGCACCACGCAGAAGGCGCAGAACTTGTCGCACCCTTCCTGCACGGTCAGGAACGCGGTCGGCCCGCGCTTGGCCTTGGGCCGCGCCTTCAGGTGATCGAACTTGTCCTCTTCGGGGAAATCGGTATCGAGCGCCTTTTCCCCGCCGCGCGCCTTGGCCTCGAGCTCGGGCAGGCGGTGGTAGCTTTGCGGCCCCACGACCAGATCGACCAGCGGCTGGCGGCGCATGATCTCTTGCCCCTCGGCCTGGGCAACGCAACCCGCGACGCCGATCTTGAGATCCGGCTTTTCGGCCTTGAGCCCCTTGAAGCGGCCCAGCTCGGAATAGACCTTTTCCGCCGCCTTTTCGCGGATATGGCAGGTGTTGAGCAGGATCATGTCCGCGTCGTCGGGCGTGTCTGTCTCGACATAGCCCTGGCCGCCAAGGGCCTCGGCCATGCGTTCGCTGTCGTAGACGTTCATCTGACAGCCATAGGTCTTGATATAAAGCTTCTTCGCGCCGGTCATGGCCCGCCCGTCCTGTTCTGCGTCGCAAGCCGGATGCCTATACCAAACCGGGCATGGCTTGCAATGGCGGGCCAATTCGCCAAATTGGCGCCCAAGGGGCGGAGCAGTCATGAAATACGCATCGTTGGAAGACTTCCTGTCGCAGGGCAAGGCGGCGCTGGCCAAGGGGCCCATCGCGATGATCTTCGTCGAGGACGAGGTCGAGGTCGCGTCGACCCTGCGGCATCATCTGCAGCTGGGGTTCAAGGCGGTGCTGGCGCTGATGCCGGACCGGATCGGACTGGCGGCGGATCTCGTGGATGCTGTGCACCGTATTCCCTACGACCCGCTCGCCCGGGAT
Source organism: uncultured Paracoccaceae bacterium (assembly GCA_913062865.1). Taxonomy (GTDB): domain Bacteria; phylum Pseudomonadota; class Alphaproteobacteria; order Rhodobacterales; family Rhodobacteraceae; genus CAJXWO01. Next base: position 18,552 of record CAJXWO010000029.1, read on the forward strand.
GGGGTGCCCCGCGCGGTCAACGCGATCAACGATGCGGCGCCGGGGATCTGGATGTATTACTGCTATAATGCGGAATACCTGTTTTATCCCTTTGCAGAGTCGCGCAGCGTCGGTGAGATGCTGGCCTTCAACACCGAAGAGCGGCGCGATACGATCCTGACTTTCGTGGTCGATCTATATGCCATCGATCTGCACAAGCACCCCAGCGCGGTTTCGCTGGAAGACGCCCATCTCGACAAATCGGGCTATTACGCGCTGGCGCGCAAGGACGCGTGGAACAACGATCTCGACCGGCAGATGGACTTTTTCGGTGGTCTGTGCTGGCGCTACGAAGAGCACATCCCCGAAGCGGCCCGGCGGATCGACCGGGTGGGTATCTTCCGGGCCAAGCCCGGGCTGCAGCTGTTGCAGCACCACACCTTCAACGATCCGGAATACAACACCTATGCCTGCCCATGGCATCACAGCCTGACCGCGTCCATCGCCTCGTTCCGCACGGCCAAGGCGCTCAAGCGCAACCCGGGCTCCACCTTCGATATCGAAACCTTCCGCTGGCACAACTCGATCCCCTTAGAATGGGAATCCCGTCAGCTGCTGGAACTTGGGCTGATGGAGCCCGGGCAGTGGTTCTGAGGCCTTAGTCGAAGTCTTCGGTCACGACGCGCTCATCGGGCACGCCGATCTCGGCAAAGGCCTTTGCAATCGCCTCGACCATCGGATCGGGGCCGCAGACATAACAGGTGTCGCTGTCGGGCTTGACGATATCGCGCAGCATCTCGGCATCGACCATCCGGTTGTGAAAGGCGCTGTCGGGCTCGTCGGTGACGATCCATTTGCAGGTCAGACCAGGCATCTCCTCGAACGTCTCGCGCAGGATGATGTCCTGTTCGCGCTGGTTCGAGAAGACAAGCGTCGTGCCCTCTAATGTGCCTTGATCGGCCAGTCGCTTGCGCAGGATCGGGATAAAAGGCGTGACGCCCGCGCCCCCCGCGACGAAGACGCCCGGGCCCTTGTCCTCGATCGCGCCCCAGGCATCGCCGATCTGCACAGTGTCGCCCGGCTGAAGCTTGGGGATCTCCCTGGTGACACCGTCATGATCCGGGTAGGACTTGATCACGAAGTCGAGCGTGTCCTCGCCCGGCAGGCTGGTAAAAGTGAAGGGGCGTCCCTCGTCACGCAGACCGTCCTTGTCGATGGCCAACTCGGTTGCCTGACCGGGGGTGTAGTGGAACCCCTCGGGCTTTTCGAAACTCAGGTGATAGGTGTCATGGGTGACGGGTTCGATGCGGTTCAGTTTGAGCGTGTATGTCATTGGGTCTCCGATAGTGTCGGTTTCCCAAGGACCTAGCCGCAACCGCCCGGTTTGCCAGTCGCTGGCGCGGGCCGCCCTCTACAGGTTGTCGTATTGCGGCATGCCCAGAACGTGGTAGCCGCCATCGACCATGATGATCTCTCCGGTGGTGCATGCGCCCGCGTCCGAGGCCAGCCAGACCGCCGTGCCGCCCACCGCTTCGAGCGTGGCGTTCGACCCCAGCGGCGCGTTTTGGTCGGTGTGCTTGTAGGTCTTGCGTGCGCCCCCGATGGCCGCGCCCGCCAGGGTCTTCATCGGGCCGGGGCTGATCGCGTTCACACGAATGCCGTCGCGGCCCAGGTCGTTGGCCAGGTAGCGCGTGGCCGATTCCAGCGCCGCCTTGGCCACGCCCATCACGTTGTAATTCGGCACGACCCGGTTCGAGCCCTGGTAGGTCAGCGTCAGAAGCGTGCCGCCATTCTCCTGCATCATCGGATAGGCCCGGCGGGCCACGTCGATGAAGGAATAGACCGAGATGTCGAGCGAATGCTTGAAGTTTGACCGGGTGGTGTTGATGAACCGGCCCTGAAGCTCGGACTTGTCCGAATAAGCGATGGCATGGACGACGAAGTCGATGGTGGGCCATTTGGCCGCCAGCGCCTCGAACGCGGTGTCAAGCGACGCCTCGTCGGTCACGTCCGCATCGACCAGGAAATCGGAGCCCACCGAGGCCGCGAGCGGTTCCACCCGTTTGCCGAATGCCTCGCCCTGGTAGGTAAATGCCAGCTCGGCCCCGGCTTCGGCCATCGCCTTGGCAATTCCCCAGGCAATGGACCGCTCGTTGGCCACGCCCATGATCAGGCCGCGCTTGCCCGTTATCGCATTCGACATGTTCGTTTATCCGTGAAATTTGCTGAGCAGCATGGACCCGTTCGTGCCGCCAAAACCAAAGGAATTCGTCATCACCGTGTCCAGACCGGCATTGTCCACCCGCGCGGTCGCGATCTCGGTAGGCGCGAGGGCCGGGTCGAGGGTTTCGACATTGATCGAGGGGATGATGAAATCGTGCTCCAGCGCGAGCAGGCAATAGATCGCCTCTTGCGCGCCGGTGGCGCCCTGGCTGTGGCCGGTCATCGACTTGGTGGAACTGATGGGCGGGGTCTGGCCTTCGCCGAAGACGCGGCGCACGGCCTCCACCTCGCCCACGTCGCCCACGGGGGTCGAGGTGCCATGGGCGTTGATATAGCTGACCTTTCGGTCTTCGGGCAGGGTCGCCAGCGCCACGCGCATCGCCCGTTCGCCGCCCTCTCCGGACGGCGCGACCATGTCGGCTCCGTCGCTGGTGGCGCCGTAGCCCGTGACCTCGGCATAGATTTTGGCGCCGCGGGCCTGGGCGTGTTCCAGGCTTTCCAGCACCACGATCCCGCCGCCGCCGCCGATCACGAAGCCGTCGCGATCCTGGTCGAAGGCGCGGCTGGCCTTTTCCGGGGTGTCATTGAATTTCGACGACATTGCGCCCATCGCGTCGAAAAGGCAGGACAGTGTCCAGTCCAGCTCTTCGCCGCCGCCGGCGAACATCACGTCCTGTTTGCCCAGCATGATCTGTTCGGCCGCGTTGCCGATGCAGTGAAGCGAGGTCGAACAGGCCGAGGTGATCGAGTAGTTGATCCCCTTGATCTGGTAGGCCGTGGCAAGGTTCGCACTAACGGTCGAGCACATGCACTTGGGCACCGCAAACGGGCCGATCCGCTTTGTCCCGCCGGTTTTGAGCACGGTCTGGTGCGCGGTCAGCATCGCGCTGGTCGATGGCCCGCCCGAGCCCGCGATAAGCCCGGAGCGCGGGTTGACGATATCCGTCTCTGCCAGCCCGCTGTCGGCGATGGCCTGACCCATGGCGATATGGGCATAGGCGGCACCCGGCCCCATGAAGCGCAGGGTGCGCTTGTCGATATGTTCGGAAACGTCGATCTTGAGCGTACCGGCGATCTGCGAGCGGAAGCCGTGCTCCTTCATCTCTTCGCTGGCTTCGATCCCCGATTTGCCGGCCTTCAAAGAGGCCAGGACTTCTTCGGCAGTGTTCCCGATGCTGGAGACGATCCCCAGTCCGGTGACGACGACACGGCGCATGACGGCTCCTTTGCTCTGCTATGGACTGTGTAGGGCATGGGGCCGGGGAAGGGCAAGGCGGCGCGCGTCCCGCCTCGCGGGGCGGATGTCCGGGTCGATCCGCTCTGCGCGTTTGGTTTGCAAGATGCCCGCGGGCCCTGCATCCGCGCGCCCCGGACTTGATCCGGGGCCTCACCGCGGTCTGCTCCGTGGGTCAGCTCTCGCTCAGCGCGACCTTCATGTCCTTGACCTGGTAGATCACCTCGCCATCGGCCTCGACGATGCCGTCGGCCACGCCCATGGTCAGCCGCCGGGTCTGAACGGCCTTGGTGAAGTCGACGTGATAGGTTAGCATCTTGCGGCTCGGGCGGACCATGCCGGTCAGTTTCACCTCGCCCACACCCAGCGCGTAGCCGCGGCCCTTCCACCCGCGCCAGCCCAGGTTGAAACCGGTCAGCTGCCACAGGCCGTCCAGACCAAGGCAGCCGGGCATGATCGGGTTGCCGGGAAAATGGCAGTCGAAGAACCACAGGTCGGGCGTGATGTCGAACTCGGCCACCACATGGCCCTTGCCATGCTTGCCGCCATCCTCTGAAATGTCAGTGATGCGGTTCATCATCAGCATCGGCGGTTCGGGAAGCTGCGCATTGCCCGGGCCGAACAGCTCGCCTCGCGCGCATTTCAGCAGGTCGTCCTTGTCGAAGCTCGTGGGGTACTCGGCCATGCCACCCGTTCCTTCCGCTGGTTGCGTCGGTGATATTCGCAGCCCTCTAGCACCCGGGGCGCGCCCGCTGCAAGCATGCCGCGCGCGCTTGGTCGCGGGTAAACCGGGGAAATTCGTTTGAAATCTGCCCCCTCGGCACCCTATATTGCGTATCAACCCGAAAGGTAGAGCGAAGAACATGGATCAGCAGGTTCTGGACACCGCAACCCACTGGCTGGCCGAGGCCGGTCTGCGCCCGACGCGGCAGCGCGTGACGCTGGCCGCGCTTCTGATGGGCGACGGTCAGGATCGTCACGTCACTGCCGAAAGCCTCTTTGCCGCTGTCCAGGACGGGGGCGAAAAGGTGTCCCTGGCCACGGTCTACAATACGTTGCGTGCCTTTTGCGATGCGGGCCTCATCCAGGAGGTCACGGTGGATGGTGCACGCAGCTATTTCGACACCAATACCCATGATCACCCGCATTTCTTCTGGGAAGAGGACGGTCGGCTGACCGATGCGCCGGCCGACCAGCTCGAGATCGCAAGCCTGCCCGGCGCGCCCGAGGGGGCCGAGATCTCCAAGGTCGACGTGGTGATCCGTCTGCGCCGCACCACCTGAGCCTTGCCCGGGCGCGCCGCCCGTCGCAGACTGCGGCAAAAGGGAGGGCGCGATGGGCACACCCACCTATGACATCGATCCGCAGGCGTTCTGGTCCGATCCCTATCCGGACCTGAAGCGGATTCGCGCGGACTGCCCGGTGGCCCATGTGCCGCAACTGGGCGCGACGCTGATCACCCGGCGCGACGACATCTTCGAGAACGAAAAGAAGATCGAGGTCTTCTCGTCCGACCAGCCAGAGGGGCTGATGACCGTGCTGATGGGCCAGAACATGATGCGCAAGGACGGCGCGGCCCATGCCCATGAGCGGCGCGCGATCTTTCCCGCGGTCTCGCCCCGCACGGTGCGCGATAACTGGAGATCCCGGTTCCAGGCCGCGACCGATGCGGTGCTCGATGCGTTGGCACCGCGCGGTGAGGCCGATCTGGTGCGTGATTTCGCCATGCCGGTCTCGGGTCACGCGCTGCGCGAGATCACCGGCCTGACCAATATGACATGGCAGGAGATGGACCGCGTGAGCCAAGGTATGATCGACGGCTGCGCCAACTACACCGGCGATCCGGCGGTCGAGGCACGTTGCCATGATTGCACCGCCTCGATCGACCGCCATATCGACGCGCGGATGCCACAACTGCGGGCCGATCCGGATACGTCGCTTCTGTCCGTCCAGATGCAGGCGGGCCTAACCGAGGCGCAGACCCGCGCCAACATCAAGCTTGCCATTTCCGGCGGGCAGAACGAGCCGCGCGATGCCATCGCGGGCACGGCCTGGGCGCTTCTGACCCATCCCGAACAGCTGGCTTTGGTGCAGGGCGGGCAGGCGACCTGGCTACAGGCTTTCGAGGAATATGCCCGCTGGATCGCGCCCATCGGCATGTCCCCGCGCCGGGTCGCGCAAGACTACGAGTTGCATGGCGCGGTGTTCAAACCCGATGACCGGGCCTTCCTGATGTTCGGGTCGGGCAACCGCGACGAGACGGTGTTCGCCCGGCCCGATGCCTTCGACATCACGCAGGATTGTTCCGCCGCCATCTCCTTTGGCGCGGGGCCGCATTTCTGCGCGGGCGCCTGGGCGTCGCGCTGTCTGATTGCCGAGGTGGCCCTTCCCAGCCTCTTCGCGCGGCTCAAGGGCCTTCGGTTCGCAGGCGATGCGCCCTTTGGCGGCTGGGCCTTTCGGGGGCCCCTGCGCGTGCCGGTTGTCTGGGACGCCTGAGCCGCGCTTGACCCTGTCGCGCCCGCGCCCCATGGTCTGCGCGAAATGCGCCCTTAGGAGACCGCCGTGGCCCGCAGCCCTGCCCCCCTTGCCCCCTTCGAATGGATGATCGCCTGGCGCTACCTGCGCGCCAAACGGGCCGAGGGCGGCGTCAGCGTGATGACCTGGATCAGCCTGATCGGCATCACGCTGGCCGTGTTCGCGCTAATCGCCACGCTGGCCGTGCGCTCGGGCTTTCGGGCGGAATTCGTCGACACGATCCTGGGCGCCAATGCCCATGTCACGGTCTACTACACCCCCACCGTCAATGCCGAGACGGGGCAGCTGTCGCGCGAGATCACCGATTACGACGCCTTGGCCGAACGCCTGAGCGCTGTGCCGGGCGTGACCCGGGCTGCGCCGCTGGTCAAAGGCCAGGTCATGGCCAATTCCGGCGATCGCAACGCCGGCGTCGAGGTCTTCGGCATCGCCGAGGCCGACCTGCGGACCATCCCCCGCATCGCCGAGCCTGAGGTCGCTGTCGGCAGCATCGACCGCTTTGCCCAGGGCATCGCCATCGGGTCGGGTGTGGCGCGCGAGCTGGGGGTGACCGTGGGCGACCGGATCAGGATCATTTCGCCTAATGGCGTGCGCACCGCCTTCGGCACCAGCCCAAGGGTCAATGCCTACGAGGTCGTCTATGTCTTTACCGCCGGGCGCTACGATATCGACCGCACGCGGGTCTATCTGCCCTTCGATCAGGCCCAGAGCTTTTTCAACCGCGAGGGGGCGGCGGACGAGATAGAGGTGATGGTGGCCGACCCCGACCGGGTCGATGCGCTGGGCGCGGCCCTGCGTGAGGCCGGAGGGGAGCGGGTGCTGCTGTGGACCTGGCGCGATGCCTCTGGCAGCTTCCTGCGCGCGCTCGAGATCGAGGACAACGTGATGTTCGTGATCCTGTCGATCCTGGTGCTGATCGCGGCGATGAACATCGTCTCGGGCCTGATCATGCTGGTCAAGAACAAGGGCCGCGATATCGGCATCCTGCGCACCATGGGCCTGACCGAAGGCTCGGTGTTGCGGGTGTTCTTCATCTGCGGCGCGTTCACCGGCCTGATCGGGACGGTCGCAGGCGTGATCCTCGGGTGCCTGTTCGCGATCTACATCGACCCGATCTTTTCGGCCGTGAACTACATCGCCGGCGGTGGGGTCTGGGACCCGTCGGTGCGGGGACTCTACCATCTGCCCGCGCAGTTGCAGGCGGGCGACGTGATGATGGCGGTGGCGTTGTCGCTGGGGCTGAGCTTCGTGGTCACGATTTTTCCCGCGCGCCGGGCCGCGCGGATGAACCCGGTCGAGGCATTGCGCTATGAGTGATCCGGTTCTGAACCTCAGCGGCGTGACCAAGACCTACAATGCAGGCAAGCCCAACGCGGTTGAGGTGCTGCGCGGGGCGGATCTGTCCATCGCACCGGGCGAACTGGTGGCTTTGGTCGCGCCATCTGGGGCGGGCAAATCCACGCTCTTGCACATCGCGGGCCTGCTCGACACCGCGGATGCGGGCGCAGTGTCGATTGACGGCGAAGAGACCATGGGCCTGTCGGACCGCCGCCGCACCCTCTTGCGCCGTGGCGCGCTTGGCTTTGTCTACCAGTTTCATCATCTGCTGCCTGAGTTCACCGCGCAGGAAAACATCGTTTTGCCGCAGCTTGCGAACGGCACCCCGCGCCCCGAGGCCGAGGCCCGCGCGGACGACCTGATGACGCGGGTGGGGCTTGCCGGACGCAGCCGGCACCGCCCGGCAGCCCTGTCCGGGGGCGAGCAGCAGCGCGTGGCTTTTTGCCGGGCGCTGGCGAACGCGCCCCGCTTGCTGCTTGCAGACGAGCCGACCGGCAACCTCGATCTTGCGACCAGTGCCAATGTCTTTGACGCGCTGGAACAGGTCGTGCGCGACACCGGCCTGGCGGCGCTGATTGCCACGCACAACCTTGATCTGGCCGCTCGGATGGACCGGGTGGTGCGCATGGAAAACGGCATTTTGATGCCGGAACGCTGATCATTGTTTCGGATTGGCAACAATTAATCGGCGCAATTTAACCAAACTCCTGTGTCATCCCCTGTGGCGTGTAACCAGAGGATACCGTCATGGGACCTGAGTTTATTGTGCTGTTGATGAGCCTCGGTGTGTTGTCCGTCGGCTTCATGGACGGCAGCTCGGACGAGGATTCCGAGACCGCAACCGAGGACGAAGCGCCCGAGACCGAAGGCGAAGAGACCGCCGATGGATCGCTGCTCGACGACGAGACCGACGAGGGCCTCACTGTCGAAGGCAGCGATGGCGACGAGGTGATCGGCAGCGAGGAGCAGGTCGAGGACGGCGCGGGCGCGGATGACGGGGCGGACGACCCCGACGCGGAGGATCCCGATGCAGAAGACCCCGATGCGGAGGATCCGGATGCCGAAGACCCCGACGCCGAGGGCGCGGATGACGGGGAAGAGACCCCCGAGGAAATACCCGAAGAGGATGCGACCGAAGAGGATACCCCGGTCGAGTATATCGATGCCGGTACATCCGCGACGTATGTAGGCGAGCCCGAGGATGAATACATCCGCATGCGCGGCGGCGACGACGAGGCCTATGGCCTTGGCGGGGACGACACGCTCAGCGGTGGCGACGGCAACGACACGCTTTGGGGCGGCTTCGGCAACGACGTGATCTCGGGACGCGAGTTCGACGGGATCGACGATGATGACGAGGCCGACACGCTGATCGGTCAGGCCGGAGAGGATACGATCAGCATGGGCGATGAGGATACCGCCTCGGGCGGGTCCGATGCTGACTCGTTCATTCTGGGCGCTGGCCTCACGGAGCGCGCGACGATCCTCGATTTCAACGTGGACGAGGATCTTCTGGTGATCGAGGTGCCGGAGGGCGAAGAGTTGACGGTCACCGATCAGGTCGTCAACGCGGACGGGGTCGAGGTCCAGTTGTCGAACGGGGCCGTCCTGCAGCTCGATGGCCTTACGGCACCTCTGGCGGATACATCGATCAGCTTCATCGAGTGATTCCGAAAGTTTTGCGCGAATAATGGGCTGCCCCGACGGGTGGCCCGCTTCGTTCTGCGTCAACCGATCTTCTGCGTCAGGAAGACGCCTGCGGCCATCAACCCGATCCCGGCCGCGCGGGTCAGCGTCAGGGGCGAGACGCGCGCGCCGAAAAGGCCGAAATGGTCAATCGCCGCTGCGCTGATCAACTGGCCCAGAAGCACGAAGAACACCGCGTTGCCGATACCGAAATGCGGGGCGATATAGGTGATGGACAGCACGTAGAACGCCACCAGGATCCCGGCGAGAAACAGGTGCGACGGGGCCGAGGCTACCCGGCCCAGCGCGTCCTGCCCGCCGGTCGCGAGGGTGACGCCTGCCGCGCCGAGCAGCGCCACGCAGAACAGGATCGCCGCCGCGAGGGCCGGCGACCCGAGCCGCACCCCGAGGGCCGCGTTCAGCGCCGCCAGCACCGGGATGCCCACGCCGGCCGCAAGCATGATCAGGGCATAACTCGTGGTCTGTGGCATGTCTGTGCTCTCTCTTTAGACCTTGGACGCGGGATGATTGCACCGGGCCGTTATCCGCGCAACACTGGCATCAGAACAGAGCAGGAGAAATCGGATGCGATGGATCGCGGCATTTGGGGCGCTGGCCTGTCTTGCTGCTTGCAACACCACGCCACCGACGCCGGACGGGGCGCAGCTGTATGATGAGAACTGCGCGGTCTGCCATGGCCGCTTTGCCCAGGGCGACGGAGTGCTGGCCCGAGATCTGCCCGTGCCGCCGACCGATCTGACCCGTCTTGCGGCCAAGAACGGGGGCGTCTTTCCCGCAGAGCAGGTCATCGCGCAGATCTTCGGCTATCCCGGGCGCTACCAGTCGAACCCAATGCCGGAATTCGGCGCGGTTCTCGCCGGGCGGCCGGTGCCCTATCGGCTTGAGACGGGCGAGACGGTCGATACCCCGGCCGCCATCGCTGCCATCGTCGATCATCTGAAACGCGTTCAAACCGAATGAAGGAAAGGGTTGCCATGTCGCGCACCGTCTCTGTTCTGGGTGCCCTGGGCCTTGTGGCCCTGGTTGCCTGCGCCACGAATGAAATGCCCACAGCTGTCGAAGGGGCTGCGGTCTATGCGGACAATTGCGTGCTATGTCACGGCGCCACGGGCAAGGGCGACGGCCCGCTTGTGGCAGGACTCGACGCGCGCCCGCCTGATCTGACGCGGCTTGCGGTGGAGAATGGCGGCACCTTCCCGCGCAGCCGCGCGCTCAGCCATATTGACGGCTACACCCGCGGCGACCTGCCGGGCCAGAACATGCCGGAATTCGGCGCGCTTCTGCGCGGTGACACGATCCCGGTGGAAACCGAGGACGGCGTGATGACGCCCACACCGCGTCCGATGGCGGCCCTGCTGGCCTACCTGGAAAGTCTTCAGGTCGAGGGTTGAGCAGGATCAAGGACGCAAGACCCTGTGCAAGGGCAGACTTGACCTGTCCCGTTCGGTGCAAAGGAGGTTCCCATGCGCCCGCTCATTGCCTTGTTCGCTCTTGGCCTGACCACTGGCGCAGCCCTGGCTCAGGATGCCGCGCGCGGTGCCGAGCATTACGCGCAATTCTGCGCGACCTGTCACGGGCTTGATGGCACGGGGGACGGGCCGATGGCACCATCTCTCGTGATCCAACCGCCGGACCTGACCCGGCTTCAGGCACGCAATGCGGACGTTTTTCCGGTGATCCGGGTCGTGATGCGCATAGATGGCCGCGACCCGCTGGTCAGCCACGGCTCGCCCATGCCGGTCTATGGCGATTTCTTCGAAGGCCTTGACCGCGCGGTCAAGGCCGAGACGGGCCAGCCCATCCTGACGAGCGAGCCGGTCGTCGATCTCCTGGAATATCTGCGCGGCATCCAGACCGACTAGTCGGTCCCGGCAAATCGGCGCGGCGGCATCTCGCCCGAGATTTCGAGGATCAGCTTCCGCTTGACCGCGTCGGCAAAGCTTTCGCTGCCGTCTGCGGTGACGACAAAGGCGCCCAGCCCGCCGATGATCAGCTGTTCATACTGCGCCTCGAGATTGCTGCCGCCGCCCGCGCGCCCCGAACAGGTGCGGCACAGGATCGGAAGCCCGTTGATGGTGATGCCCGCGGCCACGACCTCGTCCCGGGCGACCGTGATCGGCGGCCCGAAATAGCTGTTGGCGCTGTCGCCGGAAAAGTCGATCACCTTGCGCCAGCCGTCGATGTCATTCTCTTCGATCAGGCGTTTGCCCTCGAGCAGGGCCGAACCGATCGCGTTGCGCCCATAGGCCTGTCGCGGCGGCCCCATGAGCGCGTCGGCAAACGCCTGCGCCCCCGCGGCATCGGAAATGCGCATCCAGTCGACCACGACAACCTGGTTCGTGGCCCATTCCACATAGGTTACGGCAATCTCGCCGTAGGCGGTGTTCTGGATCGCTTCGATCACCTCGGGATCGGTCATGGCGGTGGCATACCCGTCGCGCTGAAACCGGATCTCGGCCTCGTCGATGGAGCCCGACGCATCGGCAAGAAGCACGAGTTCCAGTTCCAGATCCTGCGCAGAGAGCGCCAGGGGCGCGGCGATCAGGGCAAGGGCGGCGAGAAGCAGGCGCATGGGCGATCTCCAGCTGGTGTACGTTAAAGGATAGCGCGCCCCCGCGGTGGACAAGGTGCGATCTCTGCCCCAGAAGGGGGCGATGCCACGATTGCTTGTCACCACCTTCGAACGCCTGTTGCAGGTCGACCTTGGCGCGGATCACGCGCTGCGCCGGGTATCGGTACTGCATGAGGGGTTGGGCATCTATTTCGGCCTCGCGCAAAAGGACCGCCGTATTTGGGTGGCCGAGCGCAATCTCGACATCCACAAACAGCGCCGCGTGGCCGATGCGCCGGTGAACGGGATCACCCTGTGGCGGCGGGGCCTTTTGGGCGGGCTGCGCCGCACTGGCGCCACGATCACCGACCCGAGCTTTGACGATCTGCACCAGATCGCCCATGACCGCGGCACGCTGTTCGTCACCACGGGGCGCGCGCCGTTCCTCGTGCGCCATGACCCTGCCACGGGGCGGACCGTGGGGGTCGAGATCGAGGCGGTGCTGCCCGACCATCTGCGCCGGCCCGACGCGGCGAACCCGGACAAGTACCATTTCAACTCGGTCGTGAACCTGGGTGGGCGGCTTTGGGTGCTGGCCCATAACTGGGACCAGCCGAGTTTCGCGGTGGGCATGGACCTGGCGCCTGCGCGCGAGGGGCGGGCCGAGAACGTCCAGATCGTGGAGGGGCTGGGAAGTTGCTGCCACGACGTGCTGCCAGCCTTCGGAGCGCTTTGGGTGCTGGACAGCGGCGGTGCCGCGCTTGTGCGGGTGGGCCCCGAGGGGATGACCCGCTACCCGGTCGATGGTGAGGGCCAGCAGGCCTTTCCCCGCGGGCTGGCGCGGATGGGCGACCGTTTGGTGCTGTCCTACGGCTTCTGGGCGGCGGAACGCGAGGCGCGGGTCAACTCGGCCTCGGTCCTGCGGGTGTTCGACCCGGTGTCAGAGGTCATGGGCCCGCCGATGAGCCTGGGCCAGCACGGCAATACCTGCGCGATCCTCGCACTCTGAGAGCATTTGTCGGGCAGGCCCGCCCGTGTAGACTTCCCTGAACTGCAAAGGGGAATCGACATGCGGCGGCTTGGCACTGTGATCCTTGGCCTGTGGCTGATGCTGGGTGCTGCGGGCATGGCGGCGGCGCAGGCGCTGACCGTCGAGGTCGACCTGTCGGACCAGATGATGCGCGTGCTACCCCCCTCGGGCGAGGTCATGGTCTGGCCCGTGTCGACCGCGCGACCGGGCAAGGTGACCCCGACGGGCACGTTTCAGCCTCAGACGCTCAAGCGGATGCATTACTCCACGCTCTACAACAACGCGCCGATGCCGTTCTCGATCTTCTTTTACGGCAACTACGCCATCCACGGAACGAACCAGGTGGACCGGCTGAGCACCACCGCTTCTGCCGGTTGCGTGCGGCTACACCCGGCGCATGCAGAAATGCTGTTCAACCTCGTGCTGCAGGTCGGAAAGGCTGACACGCGGATCGTGATCCGGCGGTAGGGCGATGCGGCGATGGCAAGCCTTCAGTCTCTGACGCGCGCCGTCATACATCCAACTCCTCAACGAACCGCGCGTTCTCGGAAATATACTGGAACCGCAGTTCCGGCTTCTTCCCCATCAGCCGTTCCACCAGGTCGTCGGTCTCTCCGGGCACTTCGTCGTCGATTCGCACGCGGATCAGTTTGCGGCTGGCGGGATCCATCGTGGTTTCCTTGAGGTCCTTGGCGTCCATTTCGCCCAGGCCCTTGAAGCGGCTGACCTCGATCTTGCCCTTGCCGCCCAGTCCCTGTTCCACCAGCGCAGCTTTTTCGGCCTCGTCCAGGCAATAGACCCGCTTGGCGCCTTGCGTGACGCGGAAGAGCGGCGGGCAGGCAAGGTAAAGGTGGCCCGCGTCGATCATCGGGCGCATCTGGGTGAAGAAGAACGTCATCAACAGCGACGCAATATGCGCCCCGTCCACATCCGCGTCGGTCATGATGATGATCTTGTCATAGCGCAGATCGTCGAGGTTGAATTTCGTCCCCAACCCCACGCCAAGTGCCTGGGTCAGGTCGTTGATTTCCTGGTTCGAGCCGAGCTTGGAACTGGCCGCGCCCAGCACGTTCAGGATCTTGCCGCGCAGGGGCAGGAGCGCCTGGGTCTTGCGGTCCCGCGCCATCTTGGCCGAGCCACCCGCGCTGTCGCCCTCGACGATGAAAAGCTCCGTGCCGTCGCGGTTGGTCGCGGTGCAATCCACCAGCTTGCCGGGCAGGCGCAGTTTTTTCGTGGCGGTCTTGCGCTGGGTCTCTTTCTCCTGCTTGCGGCGCAGGCGTTCCTCGGCCCGCAGCACGAGGAAATCGAGGATCGCGCCCGCGGATTTCGTATCGGCCGCCAGCCAGTTGTCGAAATGGTCGCGCACCGAGCCTTCGACCAGGCGTTGCGCCTCGGTCGTTGCCAGCCGGTCCTTGGTCTGGCCCACGAATTCGGGTTCGCGGATGAAACAGGACACCAGCGCGCAACCGCCGGTGATCAAATCGTCACGGGTAATCTGCGCGGCCTTCTTGTTGTTGGCCAGCTCGCCATAGGCGCGGATGCCCTTGAGGATCGCGGCCCAGAACCCGGCCTCGTGCGTGCCGCCCTCGGGCGTGGGCACGGTGTTACAGTAGGACTGGATGAACCCGTCGCGCATGGGCGTCCAGTTGATTGCCCATTCGACCTTGCCGGGTGTGTTGAACCGGCTTTGAAAATCGACCGTCCCGGCAAAGGGCCGGTCGGCGTAAGTGGTTGCGCCGCCCAGCGTGTCCTGCAGGTAATCGGCCAGGCCACCGGGAAAGTGGAACATGGCCTCTTGCGGCGTGTCGCCATCGGCGATCGCCGATTTCCAGCGGATCTCGACGCCGGAAAACAGGTAGGCCTTGGACCGCACCATCTGGAACAGCCGCGCGGGCTTGAACCGGTGGTGGCCGAAGATCTCTTCGTCGGCATGGAAGGTCACGGTGGTGCCGCGCCGGTTGGGGGCCGCGCCGATCTGTGCCACGGGGCCCAGCGGCAACCCGCGTGAAAAACGCTGCTCATAGAGCTGCCGGTCGCGCGCCACCTGCACTACCATCGAATCGCTCAGCGCGTTGACCACCGACGCGCCCACACCGTGCAGACCGCCCGAGGTCTGGTAGGCCTTGCCCGAGAACTTGCCGCCCGCGTGCAGCGTACACAGGATGACCTCGAGCGCGGATTTATCCGGAAACTTGGGGTGCGGGTCGATGGGGATGCCGCGGCCGTTGTCGCGGATGGTGACGCTGTAATCCTCGTGCAGTTCCACCTCGATCCGGTTGGCATGGCCGGCCACAGCCTCGTCCATTGAGTTGTCCAGCACCTCGGCCACGAGGTGATGCAGCGCACGCTCGTCGGTGCCGCCGATATACATGCCGGGGCGTTTGCGGACGGGTTCGAGCCCCTCCAGCACCTCGATCGACGAGGCGTCATAGGTCGAAGGCTCCGCGCCGTGCAGGAGATCGTCTGCCATGGGTTTGCTGCTCTTTGCTTTGGTTGGAGCGCAGTATGGCAGAGGGGCGCGAGGGGGGGAAGTGGGTCAGGCCGTGGCGAGTGTGCGGAGATAGGCAGCGAAGCTCTCCGCATCCATGTCGCCGCGCGCAAGGGCGATGATCCGGTCGCCGATTTCGGTCCCAGGGATTGAGAGCGTCGTGCCGTTGGCCCAAAGACAAAAATTCATTGCATCAAAGGCGGTGCGCTTGTTCCCGTCATTGAAGCAATGACCGCGCGCGATCGACTCTGCGTAGTTCGCCGCCAGATCGAAAACATCTTCGATCATGTCATAGACCACGCGGTTCTCGACGCGCGCCAGCGCAGCTTCAAGGGACTTGTCAGGTGCACGGCCCGGGATTTCGCCAGGGTTCAACGCGGCGTCATGCAGCGTTTCCACAAGCGCAGCCGTCAAAAGGACAAAGCTCATTTGTCCTTGAGATAGTCAAGGATTGGCTGCACGTCTTCGCGGCTCGCCTCGAGATATGCCTGCAGCTCCTCCATCGTCGCATAACGCGGCGCGTCCTGCAGGGTCGCCTCCTCGGGGACGAGATAGGCCACGCAGCGCGAGTTCTTCATGATCGCCACAGGTTTGCCGCCAGCCTTGTCCAGAACCTTTTGCGGTTCTCGGAGTTCGGTCATGGTGGCGATCAGGTTCGTATGCAGTTTCTTTGGCATCTTAGTGTGCTCCAAAATGTATATTTCAGTGTATATTAAGGGTGTGGGTCCGGCAAGGCCGTTTAGCGCATGCACAGGGCTGGACCCCTTTGGATCGCAGGCCTATAAGGCGCCCATGATGTACGGTTTCGCGATCATCATTCGAATTACATGCCCGGCGCTCTGACCGAAACGAGCCGCCGGGACAAATGGCGTCTGGCCTGCCGCGCCGCCCTGACCCCCTGATTTACGACACGCATTCCAAAGGACGCCCGAAATGTGCGCCGACACGACAGACACGCCCGACTACAAAGACACGCTGAACCTGCCGCGAACCGATTTCCCGATGCGCGCGGGCCTGCCCAAGCGCGAGCCCGCCTGGCTTGAGCGTTGGGAAAAGATCGGCATCTATGACCGCCTGCGCGAGAAAGAGGGCCGCACGCCCTTCACGCTGCATGACGGCCCTCCCTATGCCAACGGCCACCTGCATATCGGCCACGCGCTGAACAAGATCCTCAAGGACATGGTGGTGCGGTCCCAGCAAATGATGGGCCGCGATGCGCGCTACATCCCTGGTTGGGACTGTCACGGTCTGCCCATCGAATGGAAGATCGAGGAACAGTACCGCGCCAAGGGCAAGAACAAGGACGAGGTCGACGTGGTCGATTTCCGCCAGGAATGCCGGAAATTCGCCGAAGGCTGGATCGACATCCAGCGTGACGAGTTCAAGCGCCTGGGCGTGACCGGAAA
>CAJXWO010000030.1 GCA_913062865.1 uncultured Paracoccaceae bacterium
TCGAAGCTCCATCTGATGATGAAACCTCAAGAATCCAGTTCTGCACAACTGTCAAAGCTCAAGTGCGATTCCCCTGCAATTGGGATATGGCCACCGATGGGCGGCTTCGCTATAGAGGCCCGCGATATCGCGAACAGGAGTGCGACAGATGAGCGAGTGGCAAAAAACCGATTGGCGCGCCAAGCCGCGGGTTCAGATGCCCGATTACGTGGATCAAGAGGCCCTGCATGCCGTCGAGGCGCAGCTGTCCCAGTATCCGCCGCTTGTCTTTGCCGGTGAGGCGCGGGCACTGAAGGCACGGCTGGGCGCGGCCTCGCGCGGCGAGGCGTTCCTGTTGCAAGGGGGCGATTGCGCCGAAAGCTTCGCGCAGTTCAACGCCGACACCATCCGCGACACGTTCCGCGTGATGCTGCAGATGGCGATGGTGCTGACTTATGGCGCCAAGGTGCCGGTGGTGAAGGTGGGCCGCATGGCGGGCCAGTTCGCCAAACCGCGCAGCGCGCCGACCGAGGTCAAGGACGGCGTGGAACTGCCCAGCTACCGGGGCGACATCATCAACGAGCTCGACTTCACCCCCGAGGCGCGCATACCCGATCCGAAAAAGATGCTGCAGGCCTACACCCAGGCGGCCGCATCCCTGAACCTGCTGCGCGCCTTCTCCACAGGCGGTTATGCCGATGTGCACAAGGTCCACGCCTGGACGCTGGGCTTCACCGCCGGGGAAAAGGCCGAGCGCTACCGCGACATGGCCAGCCGCATCGCCGACACGCTCGATTTCATGAAGGCGGCAGGCATAAAGGCCGAGACCACCGAGGCGCTGCGCACGGTGAGCTTCTACACCAGCCACGAGGCGCTGCTTCTGGAATACGAAGAGGCGCTGACCCGGCTCGATTCGACCTCCGGCAAATGGCTGGCGGGCTCGGGTCACATGATCTGGATCGGCGACCGCACCCGCCAGGTGGACGGGGCCCATGTCACCTATTGCCAGGGCGTGCAGAATCCGATCGGCCTGAAATGCGGGCCGACCATGACCGATGACGACCTCAAGATCCTGCTGGACAAGCTGAACCCGGAAAACGAGGCAGGCCGCCTGACGCTGATCACCCGCTTCGGCGCAGGGCAGGTGGGCGATCACTTGCCGCGTCTCATCAAGACGGTCGAGGCGCAGGGCGCCAACGTGGTCTGGGTCTGCGATCCGATGCATGGCAACACGATCAAGTCGGCCACGGGCTACAAGACCCGGCCCTTCGACGCGGTCCTTCGCGAGGTGCGCGAGTTTTTCGCCGTGCACAAGGCCGAGGGCACCGTGCCCGGCGGCGTGCATTTCGAGATGACTGGCTCGGACGTGACCGAATGCACCGGCGGTGTGCGCGCCGTGACCGAAGAGGATCTGAGCGACCGCTATCACACCGCCTGCGACCCGCGCTTGAACGCGGACCAGTCGCTGGAGCTCGCGTTCCTGGTGGCCGAAGAGTTGTCGAACCGCCGCGACGAGGCGGACGCCGCGCGCGCAGCGGGCTGACCCACCGGCGCAACGGCAAGCAAACGGCAAACGCCCGTCCGGTTCCTCAGCCGGGCGGGCGTTCTTCTTGGCGCCTTGGGAACGCCGGTAGGGGGCGGTCGGCGATCAGTTCGACACGACCAGCCGCAAATGCCCCTTTTGCCGCGGTGCCGGGAGGAAAGCGCGCGCTGTTTCGACAAACCCGCCGACGGGGTCCGGCACCGGGTCGGGGTCGGGGGTGGCGACCGGCATGTCGTCCACCGCGAGATCAGCGGCCGCGACGGGCGTCACCGTGCCGGTCAGACGGCACAGATGGGAGTGCGTGATGTCAAACCGGCGAGGCGTGCGTCCGATCGCGCCGGTCAGACCGATACAGCCCAGGATGCGATTGATCTCGCCAGTCTCGGCACGCAGCGGGAAAAGCCGCATCTGCCCCTCGAGCACCGGCTTACCGATGGCGCGGCCGGACCGCAGCCGCAGATCCGCCGTGGCCGGCGCATAGACCAGTTCCTGAAGGATCTCGGCAAGCGCCGGGCGCGCGGCCGGTCCGAACAGCGCCGACAGCGGCATGCCACGGACCTCCATGCCCAGAAGATCGGTGATTGTGCTGCCCGAAACGCGAAAGCGCCCGTGTCCCGGCGCGATTGTTTCCAGCACGAAGGCGGTGTCGAGCGCGCGATCCATGCCACGGGGGTCAAGCTCGCTCCGGTCTGGCACCAGCCGCCCGCGGCGCAGCGCCTGCCAATAACCCTCGATTTGGGACAGGGCCGGATATCGCAGCTGCTGTGGGGCCTGCGCCATCGCGATCACGTTCTCTCCGTTTCCAATGCCGTTGGTCATCCGTCCGTCCCATGCATCCAAATCCAGTCAAAACGCCCGGGGTCGGCGGGGGACCGCGTTTACCCTGGGCGCACAATGGTTACCCAAGTGTGAATATCCCACGGATCGGCGCGGAATTGAGGCAAATTCGCGGCGGTTAGTTAACATTCCGGCAACCGTTTCGGGGCCGGTGACCGGAAGGATCGGGTTGCGAGCGGGCGCGGGATGGCCTTAGGTGCGCATCGACACCCAGACCGGAGAGATCGCCCCCGTGCTCTACTCGATGACAGGATATGCCGCGGCGCAGGGCCAGGGGCACGGCTTTCGCTGGACATGGGACCTGCGCAGCGTGAACGCCCGCGGGCTGGATCTGCGCCTGCGCATGCCCGACTGGATCGAGGGGCTGGAACAGGGCGTGCGCACCAGGCTGACCAAGGCGCTCGCGCGGGGCAACGTTACCGTGTCCCTGCGCCTGACCCGGGATACCGAGACAGGCGGGGACCTGCTGCCCGGTCAGATCGACGGTACGCTTGACGCGCTCGCCGCGGTCCAGGCGGCGGCAGAGGCACGCGGCATCGCGCTGGCGCCTTTCACCGCCGCCGATGTCATCGGGCTGCGCAGCCATTTCGAGTCCGACCCCGCGACCGAGGCGACCCGGCTGGCCACGCAGCTTCTGTCCGAGTTCGACGCGCTGCTCGATGCGTTTCTCGACATGCGCGGGCAGGAGGGCGCGGCCCTGGCCGATATTCTTGGCGCGCAGCTGGGGCAGGTCGACACGCTGGTGTCGCGCGCCGCCCAAGCCGCCGAGGCGCGCGCGCCCCAGATGAAGATCGCGCTGCGGGCCCAACTCGACCGGGTGCTTGACGGGGCGGGGGCCGACGGGGTTGACCCCCAGCGCCTCACGCAAGAGCTGGCACTGATCGCGGTCAAGGCCGACATCACCGAAGAGATCGACCGCCTGCGCGCTCATGTGGCCGCCGCGCGCGACCTGTTGGACAACGGCGGGCCGGTCGGACGCAGACTCGATTTCCTGATGCAGGAGTTCAACCGCGAGGCCAACACGCTTTGCGCCAAGTCGCAATTCACCGAGTTGACTGCCGCGGGGCTGGAGCTGAAGGCGGTGATCGACCAGATGCGCGAACAGGTCCAGAATGTGGAGTAGCATGGCATGACACAGCGGCGCGGGCTTCTCATCATCCTGTCCTCGCCTTCGGGTGCGGGCAAATCCACCCTCGCGCGGCGGCTGCGGGACTGGGACCGGGACATCGTATTCTCGGTCTCGGCCACCACGCGCCCCGCGCGACCGGGGGAAACGGACGGCAAGGATTACCACTTCGTCAGCGAAGCCGACTTCAAGCAGATGGTCGCCGCGGGCGACATGCTGGAACATGCCCATGTCTTCGGCAATTTCTACGGCTCGCCGCGCGGCCCCGTGCAAGAGGCGATCGACGCGGGCCGCGACGTGCTGTTCGATATCGACTGGCAGGGCGCGCAGCAGATATCGAACTCGGTTCTGGGCCAGCATACGCTGTCGATCTTTCTTTTGCCGCCGTCGATCGCCGAGCTGCGGCGCAGGCTGGAAAGCCGCGGGCAGGACGACGCCGCCACCATTGCCAAGCGCATGCAGAAAAGCTGGGACGAGATCAGCCATTGGGGCGGGTACGATTTCGTGCTGGTCAACGACGATCTGGACGCCACCGAGGAAAAGCTGAAAAGCATCCTGACCGCCACCCGCCTGCGCCGCAGCCAGCAACCGGGCCTGACCGACCATGTCCGCAAGCTGCAGGCCGAGTTCGAGGAGACCTGAGCCATGCCCATTTACGCGCTTGACGGCATCGCGCCCGAGATCGATGACGACAGCTGGATCGCCCCGGATGCGAACCTGATCGGGAACGTGGTGATCGAGGCCGGCGCCTCGGTCTGGTTCTGCAGCACGCTGCGTGGCGACAACGAAGAGATCCGCATCGGCGCAGGGTCCAACGTGCAGGAAAACTGCGTGATGCATACCGATATGGGGTATCCGCTGAGCGTGGGCGCAGGCTGCACCATCGGGCACAAGGCGATGCTACATGGCTGCATCATCGGAGAGAACAGCCTGATCGGCATGGGCGCCACGGTGCTGAACGGTGCCGTGGTCGGGCGCAACTGCCTGATCGGGGCCGGTGCGCTCGTGACCGAGGGCAAGGAGATCCCCGATGGCAGCCTCGTGATGGGCGCACCGGGCAAGGTGGTGCGTCAGCTGGACGAGGCGGGCATCAAGGGGCTGCGCGCCTCGGCGCTGCACTACCAGGAGCGGATGCGGCGCTTTCGGGCGGGGCTGACGCCGCTCTGACGCGCCCGCAAACAGACGATTGAACGCCGCGGCATCGGGACGAGTCCGAAAGCGGGGCGTTCGCGATGCCTCCGACAGAGGTATTTGACCCAAGAAGAAGGACAGACAATGCGCAATTCCCGTACCACCCTGATCCGTCCCGTCGCGCTGCCCGACAGCGCGAGCGCGCCGGTCGTGCCGGGGCTGATGACCTCGGTCGTCTATGCCTCGGACGATCCCGACATGCTGGACGCGCAGTACGAGGGCCGGGCCGATGGCTACACTTACGCCCGAGAGGGGCACCCGAATGCCGACCTGTTGGCCCGTCGCATCGATGCGATGGAGGGCATGTCGGGCGGTGTCGTCATGGGCTCGGGCATGGCCGCGGTCACGGCGGCGATGATGGGCATCCTGCGCGCGGGCGATCATGTGATCGGAGGCGACCAACTCTATGGTCGGTCCCTGCGGCTCATGAACACCGATCTGAACCGCTTTGGCATCGAGACGAGCCTGGCCGATGCGACCGACGCCGCGGCGGTCGAGGCGGCGATCCGGCCGAACACCAAGATGATCCTGATCGAGATCGTGTCGAACCCCACGATCCGGGTGGCCGACCTGGAGGGGATCGCGGCCCTGGCCAAATCGCGCGGCATCCTGTTGATGGTCGACAACACCTTCACCACACCGCTGTCGATCAAGCCCGTCGATTACGGGGCCGATATCGTCATCCACTCGGTGACGAAGCTCATGGCGGGCCATTCGGATGTGACGCTCGGCTATGCCGTGGCCAAGGACCCGGATCTGAACAAGGCGATCTACGATTTCGCCGTGACGACGGGCATGACGCCCAGCCCCTTCGACTGCTGGCTGGCCGACCGGGGGCTTGCCACCTTCGAGCTGCGCTTTGCCAAGACGCAGGAGAATGCCCGCGCGCTGGCCGATCACCTGGCCGGCCTGCCGGGGGTCAAGCGCGTGCTTTATCCCACCCGCGACGACCATCCAGATGCCGCCCGCGCCAAGGCGCTTCTGGGTGATCAGGGCTGCAACATGGTCAGCTTCGAGGTCGAGGGAGGCCGCGCCCAGGCCAATGCGCTGGCGCGCGCGGCCGAAGGCATCGCCTTTGCACCGACCCTTGGCGATGTGGGCACAACCCTGTCGCATCCCCCCTCGTCCTCGCACCGGGGCCTGACGCCCGAAGCGCGCGCCGCCATCGGCATTTCCGAGGGCTTCTTCCGCGTGTCTGTCGGGCTCGAGGACACGGAGGCCCTGAACGGGGTCTTCACCCGGGCTGTCGCGGCCAGCCAGTCGGTCTGACCGGTCGGGGAAAGGGCAGGGCACCATGGTCGACACGCCGGTTTCACCGCTGCTGGATGCTCTGCCCCTTGCGGCGGTTCTGATCGGCACGAACGAACGCATCGGTGGGGCCAATGCCCCCGCTCGCAAACTTCTGGGCGAGGCCATCGTGGGGCGGCACTTCATCACCGTCCTGCGCCAGCCAACGCTTCTGGACGCGATCGAGGGCACGCTGCGCGACCGGCGCACGCGGACCACGCGCTACCTGACCTCGGAAGGGGCCCATGACCTGACCTTCGACGTGCAATGCGCCCATGTCACATCCGAACTGGGCACGGGCGTGCTGGTCTGTTTCGAGGACGTCACCCAGATGGAGCGCGCGGGCCAGATGCGCCGCGATTTCGTCGCCAATGTCAGCCACGAGCTGCGCACGCCGCTGACGGCGCTGCTGGGCTTCATCGAAACCCTGCGCGGACCCGCGCGCAACGACCCGGCCGCGCAGGACCGGTTCCTGTCGATCATGGAAGCCGAGGCGATCCGCATGAACCGGCTGGTGGGCGATCTTCTGTCGCTGAGCCGTGTGGAAAGCCAGGAGCGGGTGCGCCCGACCGAGCGGGTGGACCTGCGCGAGATCGTGGAAACGGTCCAGGTGGCCCTGACACCGCTGGCAGAGGAGTCGGGCGTCACGCTTGTCTGCGAGGACTACGAGGGGCGCGCGGCGGTCATGGGCGATGCCGACCAGCTGCGCCAGGTGTTCACCAACCTGATCGAGAACGCGATCAAGTACAGCGGCCGCGACACTGGTGTGAAGGTTGTCCTGTCGCATTCCGATTACGAGCCCGCGCTGCGCTGTCCGGGCGTGCGGGCCAGCGTGATCGACAGCGGGCCGGGGCTCGACCCGATTCACATTCCGCGCCTGACCGAGCGATTCTACCGTGTCGACAGTCACCGGTCGCGCGAAATGGGCGGGACCGGGCTGGGCCTGGCGATCGTGAAGCATATCGTCAACCGCCACAGAGGGCGCTTGCGGATCGAAAGCGCGCCGGGAAAAGGCAGCAGTTTCACCGTGATTCTGCCCGCCTACTGAATGACGTCGGGGCACCTTTCCCGCATCCGCCCACGGCGCCCGGGCGCCGTTACAAAACCGTTACAGAATCGTCACAAAAGGATAGTGCGCGGTCTCTACGTGGCAGGCCTGAGACCATCGCGACCGATGGTCGTCACACCGAAATCAGGAGCTCTTAGCATGTCCTTTGTGAAACTGACCGCCTCGACGCTGGCGATCGCTGCCGTTTCCGCCACCGCCGCTGCTGCGCGTGACAACGTTCAGGTTGCCGGTTCGTCGACCGTTCTGCCCTACGCGTCCATCGTTGCCGAAGCGTTTGGTGAAAACACCGACTTCCCGACCCCCGTTGTCGAATCGGGCGGGTCGTCCGCTGGCCTGAAGCGCTTCTGCGAAGGCGTCGGCGAAAACACCATCGACATCGCCAACGCATCGCGCGCCATCCGTGACGGCGAAGTCGAAACCTGCGCCGCGAACGGCGTGACCGACATCATCGAAGTCCGCATCGGCTATGACGGCATCGTGTTCGCGTCGCAGATCGACGGCCCGGCCTTCAACGCATTCGAGCCCTCCGACTGGTTCAACGCCCTGGGCGCACAGGTTCTGGTCGACGGCGAGCTGGTCGACAACCCGCACCAGCAGTGGGCCGACTTCAACGCCGATCTGCCGGCCGTTGAAATCGCGGCCTTCATCCCGGGCACCAAGCACGGCACCCGTGAAGTCTTCGAAGAGAACGTCCTGCTGCAGGGCTGTGAAGACACCGGCGCGATGCAGGCCATGATGGATGCCGGCATGGACGAAGACGCCACCGAGGATGCCTGCATGGCAGTCCGCACCGACGGCAAGTCGGTCGACATCGACGGCGACTACACCGAAACCCTGGCCCGCATCGACTCGAACGCCGAAGGCGTCGGCGTCTTCGGCCTGGCCTTCTACGAGAACAACACCGACAAGCTGAAGGTCGCCACCATGGGCGGCGTCGCCCCGTCGACCGAAACCATCGCAACCGGCGAGTACCCGGTGTCGCGTCCGCTGTTCTTCTACATCAAGAAGGCCCATATCGGCGTGATCCCCGGCCTGAAGGAATACGCATCCTTCTTCGTCAGCGACGAGATCGCAGGCCCCTCGGGCCCGCTGGCCAACTACGGCCTCGTCTCGGACCCCGAACTGTCGGCGACCCAGGAAATGATCGCCAACGAAGAGACCATGTAATCGCAAATGCGATTGCCGGGAGGGCTGCGTTTGTGGTCCTCCCTTCCTCCTTTTAGGACCTTTTTCAGACCTACGGAGTGCACATGCCTGTCCTATGGCTCTTCCTCATCGTCGTGGCGCTTGCCACGGTGGGGTATATCGTCGGGCGCAGCCGCGCCCTGTCCAGCGCCGATGGCGACAACCGGCTTCTGCACTCACTGCCCAGTTATTACGGCTCCAACGTCGCGCTCATGACCGTTGTGCCCGCGATGGGCGTGCTTATGCTCTGGCTGATCATCCAGCCCTTCATCGTCGAGGGGCGCGTCTCCGGCACCATTCCCGACAGCGTCATCGCCGATGGTTCGAGCCTGAGCCTGGTGATGAGCGATGTGCGCCGCGTGGCCGAGGGCCTTGACGTTGCGGTGGCGGAAGGTGCGCTGACCCGCGACGAGGCGGCGTCGATCCGCACCGAGTTCACCGATGTACGCGAACGGCTGGGCAATGTCGGCGTTGCGCTGGGGTCGGATGTGCGCCCCGAAGTGCTGCGCGCCGCGCAAATCTACCGCAGCCTGTCGAGCACCGGCAACCTGATCATGACCGCGGTGGTTCTGCTGGTCGCGGTGGGCGGCTTCTATTACGCGTGGAACCAGACCCACAAGGATTTCCGCGCCCGCAACGTGGTCGAGGCAGGCATTCGTGTGCTGCTGGTCGGGGCGGCCTCCATCGCGATCCTGACGACCATCGGCATCGTGTTGTCGCTGATCTTCAACACGATCGAATTCTTCCGGATCTACCCGGCCTCCGAGTTCTTCGGCAGCCTCACTTGGTCGCCGTCCTTTGGCGGCGGGTCCGAACTGGGCATCTGGCCGCTTCTGTGGGGCACCTTCTACATTTCGCTGATCGCGCTCCTGGTGTCGGTGCCGATCGGCCTTTTCGCCGCCGTGTACCTGTCGGAATACGCATCCAAGCCCGTGCGCGCCTTCGCCAAGCCAATGCTCGAGGTTCTGGCCGGGATCCCGACCATCGTCTATGGCCTGTTTGCCCTGCTGACTGTCGGGCCGCTGCTGCTGCAAGTCTTCGGCGACGACGGCCTCGGCTGGATGCAGGCGGGCACCGCCGTGATGACCGCGGGATTGGTGATGGGCATCATGCTCATCCCCTTCGTCAGTTCGCTGTCGGACGACATCATCAACGCCGTGCCGCAGGCGATGCGCGACGGTTCCTACGGGCTGGGCGCCACGAAATCCGAGACGATCAAGCAGGTGATCCTGCCCGCCGCCCTGCCGGGCATCGTGGGCGCCATCCTGCTGGCCGCCAGCCGCGCCATCGGTGAGACCATGATCGTGGTGCTGGGGGCAGGGGCCGCGGCCCGGCTCAGCCTGAACCCGTTCGATGCCATGACCACCGTCACCGCCAAGATCGTGAGCCAGTTGACCGGCGATGCCGACTTCGCCTCGCCCGAGGCGCTGGTGGCCTTCGCACTGGGCATGACGCTCTTCATCATCACGCTGGGGCTGAACGTTTTCGCCCTCTATATCGTGCGCAAATACCGGGAGCAGTACGAATGACCGACGCAACCGCACAAACCCCGGGCGAAGGCTCGCGTCACGGCGGCTCTTTGCTCGCGCAGGACAAGCTGACGAAAAAGCGCAACGCCGCCGAAACCCGGTTCAAAGCCTATGGCATGATCGCCATCATCATCGGCCTGTTCTTCCTTGTCATGCTGGCGGTGTCGATCCTGCGCTCGGGTATCCCGGCCTTCACCACCTACGCGGTCACCCTCGAGATGTCGGTGAGCGAAGAGGAATATGCCGAAGCCGAGAGCCAGTTGCTCAAGACCGCCGCCTATACCGATCTGTTCACGAGGAACCTGGAACAGGCATTGCTGGAGCGGGGCATGACCGAGGGGGTCGACCAGGAGGCGATCGAGCGGATCGTGGGCAAGGTCGGGTCCGATATCCGTGAATTCTACCGCTCCAACGAAGACCAACTTGGCCAGCCGGTCGAGTTTCAGCTGTCCGTCTCCTCTCGGGTCGAGGGGTATTTCGCCGGACGCCTGACCCGCGACAACATTTCGGAAAGCCGGTTCATCACCGCAGCCGATTTCGACCTTGTCGATCAGCTGGAAGAGCTGGGGATCATCAGCAGCATCTTTGACTGGAACTTCATCACCGGAGCGGATTCGGGGGTCGACAACCCCGGCGGGGCCGGGATCGGCGTGTCACTGGTGGGCTCGCTTGTGATGATGATCGTGGTGCTGGTGCTGTCGCTGCCCATCGGGGTCGCCGCGTCAATCTACCTCGAGGAATTCGCACCCAAGAACCGCTTTACCGACCTGATCGAGGTGAACATCTCGAACCTGGCTGCGGTGCCGTCGATCGTGTTCGGCATCCTCGGCCTTGCCGTGTTCATCCAGTTCGCGCATCTGCCGCAATCGGCCCCGCTGGTGGGCGGCCTGGTGCTGACGCTGATGACCCTGCCGACGATCATCATCTCGACGCGCGCCTCTCTCAAGGCGGTGCCGCCTTCGATCCGCGACGCGGCCCTGGGTGTCGGCGCATCGAAGATGCAATCGGTTTTCCACCATGTGCTGCCGCTGGCGATGCCGGGAATCCTCACCGGCACAATCATCGGCCTGGCCCAGGCCCTGGGCGAGACCGCGCCGCTTCTGCTGATCGGTATGGTCGGCTTCGTGGCGCGCGAATATCCCAACGGTCTGCTTGACGGCTTCACCGAGGCGAACTCGGCCATGCCCGCACAGATTTATACCTGGGCGTCGCGGTCGGATGCGGCCTTTTACGAAAAGGCCTGGGGCGGTATCATCATCCTGCTCCTTTTCCTGCTGACCATGAACATCATCGCCATCATCCTGCGCCGCCGCTTCGAGCGCCGTTGGTAAGCAAAGGAAATCCAATGTACGACGCGCCACACACGGAGAGAGACGTGGATCAGAAAGAAACGAAAATCGCCGCGCGCAACGTGCAGGTCTTCTACGGCGACACCCATGCCATTAAGGATGTCGACGTGGACATCGAAGACCGCACCGTGACCGCCTTCATCGGCCCGTCGGGCTGCGGCAAGTCCACCTTCCTGCGTTGCCTGAACCGCATGAACGACACCATCGACGTCTGCCGCGTCGAGGGCGAGATCACCCTTGACGGCGAGAACATATACGATCGCAAGGTCGACCCGGTGCAGCTGCGCGCCAAGGTGGGCATGGTGTTCCAGAAGCCGAACCCGTTCCCCAAGTCGATCTATGACAACGTGGCCTACGGCCCCCGCATCCACGGCATGGCCAAGAACAAGGCCGAGCTGGACGAGATCGTCGAGAAATCCCTGCGCCGCGGAGCAATCTGGGACGAGGTCAAGGACCGGCTGGACGCGCCGGGCACCGGCCTCTCCGGCGGCCAGCAGCAGCGCCTGTGCATCGCGCGCGCCGTCGCGACCGAGCCCGAGGTCTTGCTGATGGACGAACCCTGTTCGGCGCTCGACCCGATCGCGACCAGCCAGGTCGAGGAACTGATCGACGAGCTGCGCACCACCTATTCGGTGGTCATAGTGACTCACTCGATGCAGCAGGCTGCGCGGGTCAGCCAGAAAACCGCGTTCTTCCACCTCGGCAACCTCGTGGAATACGGCGAGACCGGCCAGATCTTCACCAAGCCGCAGGATCCGCGCACCGAAAGCTACATCACCGGAAGGATCGGTTGATATGATGGCCGCAGGCCCCCACATGGCCTCTGCCTTCGACCGTGACCTCGAAGGGGTCCAGGCGCTCATCATGAAGATGGGTGGTCTTGTCGAGGTGGCGATCACCGACTCCGCCAAGGCGCTGGAAACCCGCGACGAGGAACTGGCCGAAAAGGTCCGCCGGGGCGACGCGGTCATAGACGGTCTCGAAGAGCAGGTGAACGAAGAAACATCGCGCGTTCTCGCCCTGCGTCAGCCCACGGCGGTCGACCTCCGCGTGATCCTGTCGGTCATGAAGATCAGCAGCAACCTGGAACGGATCGGCGACTATTCCAAGAACATCGCCAAGCGCTCGGGCGTGCTCTTGCAGATGACACCGATCGAAGGCTCGTCGGGCGCGATCCGCCGGATGGCGCGCGAAGTCGAACTGATGCTCAAGGATGCGCTCGACGCCTATATTCAGCGTGATGCCGCGCTGGCCCATGACGTGATCCACCGCGACCGCGACGTGGACCAGATGTACAATGCGCTCTTCCGCGAGTTCCTGACCTTCATGATGGAAGACCCGCGCCACATCACCGCCTGCATGCATCTGCATTTCATCGCAAAGAATATCGAGCGGATGGGCGACCATGTGACCTCGATCGCGGAACAGGTGGTCTATCTCGTGACCGGAGAGGCGCCGCTCGACATGCGCGACAAGCAGGATCGCACCGCGTTTGAAACCCATGGCGACCCCGCCGCGGGCAATGGTCAGGGCAACTAAGCAATGTCGGCCGATCAGCCCACAGTTCTCGTGGTCGAAGACGAACCGGCCCAACGCGAGGTTCTGGCGTACAACCTGGAGGCCGAGGGCTTTCGCGTGTCCAAGGCCGAGAACGGCGAAGAGGCGCTGCTTCTCGTGGACGAGGATGCGCCTGACCTGATCGTGCTGGACTGGATGCTGCCCAGCGTGTCGGGGATCGAAGTCTGCCGCCGCCTGAAATCCCGCGCCGAAACACGGGGCGTGCCGGTGATCATGCTGTCGGCCCGCTCGGAAGAGGTCGACCGGGTGCGCGGGTTGGAAACCGGCGCCGACGATTACGTCGTCAAACCCTATTCCGTGGTCGAGTTGATGGCGCGCGTGCGTTCGCAGCTGCGACGGACCCGGCCCGCGACCGTGGGCCAGCGGCTCGAATTCGCCGATATCGTGCTCGACGCGGAGACCCACAAGGTGTTTCGCGATGAAAAGCCCCTGAAGCTCGGGCCGACCGAGTTCCGGCTGCTGTCGACCTTTATGGAAAAGCCGGGCCGGGTCTGGTCGCGGGAGCAGTTGCTCGATCGGGTCTGGGGCCGCGACATCTACGTGGATACACGGACTGTGGACGTGCATATCGGAAGACTGCGCAAGGCATTGTGCCAGCATGGCGGCGACGATCCGGTGCGGACGGTGCGCGGCGCAGGCTACGCGCTCGGGTGACGCAAAACTCTTGATCAAGAGTTTTGCCAAAAGTCTTGCCCCAAGACTTTTGGCTAGCGGGGCAGGGGGTCCTCGTCTTCGGCCTGCACGGAAAGCCAATCTCGGAATACGCGCAAGGTCGGGTCGTCCGCCTTTGTCTCCGGCCAGACGAGCCAATAGGCACCAGCGCTCTCCGTGGGCGCCCCGTAGACCGCCACGAGCCGTCCGGCCGCCAGGTCCTGTTCGACGAGGTAGGCGGGCAAAAGCGCAACCCCAAGCCCGTGCAACGCAGCCTCGGTCAGGGCCGAGAACTGGTCGAAGACCGTGCCGGCCGTGGCGTGCGGCGGGGCGCTGTGGGCGGCGAGCCATTCCTCCCAGGCTTTGGGACGGGAGCGGATATGAAGAAGTGGCAGGCGCATCACGTCCGCAGGCTCAGTCACACCGCCCGGCGGGAGAAGCGACGGCGCGCAGACTGGCAGAACCGTTTCGGAGCGCAGCCGCAGCGCACCCGTGCCCGCCCAATCGCCGTTCCCAAAAAAGATTGCGGCATCAAAGGGCTCCGAGGCAAAGCTGAACGGCTCGAGCCGGGTCGTGAGGTTGATCGTAACCTCCGGGTGACGGCGGGTGAAATCGCCCAGCCGCGGCACCAGCCAGCGCATGCCGAAGGTGGGCAGGATGGCAAGGTTCAGCGCGCCGCCGCGGCTGGGCACCTGAAGGCGCAGCGAGGCCTGGGTGATCGTCTGAAGTGCGGTGCGGATCTCGGCCGCATAGGCGCGGGCGGGCGCGGTCAAGCTCAGCGCGCGGCCGTCTCGCGCGACCAGCGAAACATCCATCTGCGCCTCGAGCGCCTGCAATTGGCGGCTCACCGCGCCCTGGGTCAGCGACAGTTCCGCTGCCGCAGTCGTGGCGCTGCCCAAGCGATCCACCGCCTCGAGCGCGCGCAGCGCCGCAATGGAGGGCAGAAATCGGCGTGGGCTGCTGATATATGAGGTTTCCTCATGCATATATGCAGACTACTCGGTTTTTCTGCGCGGTTCCATCAGGTATTTTCATGCCAACCCCAAGAGGAGATGCGCCATGAACGAGATGACCACCCCGCAGCCCAGCCTGAAACCCAAGGATCAGCCGGACCTTGCCGGGTTCGACTGGGCCGACCCGTTCCGCCTGGACGACCAGCTGACCGAAGAAGAGCGCATGATCCGCGACAGCGCCCAGGCCTATGCCCAGGAAAAGTTGCAGACGCGCGTGATCGAAGCCTTCAACGAGGAAAAGACCGACCCCGAGATCTTTGCCGAGATGGGCGAAATGGGCCTTTTGGGCGTCACCATCCCAGAGGAATACGGCGGCATCGGCGCGGGCTACGTGAGCTACGGCCTGGCCGCGCGCGAGGTCGAGCGCGTGGACAGCGGCTATCGCTCGATGATGTCGGTGCAGTCGAGCCTCGTGATGTACCCCATCTATGCCTACGGGTCAGAGGAGCAGCGCCAGAAATACCTGCCCAAGCTGGCCAGCGGCGAATGGATCGGCTGTTTCGGCCTGACCGAACCCGACGCCGGCTCGGACCCGGCGGGGATGAAGACCCGCGCCGAGAAGATCGAAGGCGGCTACCGGCTGACGGGGTCCAAGATGTGGATCTCGAACAGTCCCATTGCCGATGTCTTTGTCGTCTGGGCCAAGTCCGAGGCCCATGGCGGCAAGATCCGGGGCTTCGTGCTGGAGAAGGGCATGAAGGGTCTGTCAGCGCCCAAGATCGCTGGGAAGCTCAGTTTGCGGGCCTCGATCACCGGCGAGATCGTCATGGACGGGGTCGAGGTGGGCGAAGACGCGCTTTTGCCCCATGTGCAGGGGCTCAAGGGGCCCTTTGGCTGCCTGAACCGTGCACGCTACGGCATCAGCTGGGGTGTGATGGGCGCGGCCGAATTCTGCTGGCACGCGGCGCGGCAATACGGGCTGGACCGGGTGCAGTTCGGTCGGCCGCTGGCACAGACGCAGCTGTTTCAGAAAAAGCTCGCGGACATGCAGACCGAGATCGCGCTGGGGCTGCAGGCCACCCTGCGCGTGGGGCGGCTCATGGACGAGGCGCAAGGCGCGCCCGAGATGATCTCGATCATCAAGCGCAACAATTGCGGCAAGGCGCTTGATATCGCGCGCATGGCCCGTGACATGCATGGCGGCAACGGCATTTCCGCCGAGTACCAGGTGGTGCGCCACATGATGAACCTCGAGACGGTGAACACTTACGAGGGCACCCATGACGTCCACGCCCTGATCCTGGGTCGTGCGCAGACCGGTCTGCAGGCGTTCTTCTGATCCCGGCGGCTCCTCCGGCCCGGCGACAGTGCTTGTTGCCGGAGTCGGTTTTCAGGTATTTGAGCCAAGAAGAAGAGCAGGGGGCGCCATGGACCGGACCGAGATCGTGGACAAGGCGTTGCGGACGCGTGTGGCGGGCGGAGACCTGCCGGATGTGGCGCCGGGTCATGACCTGAGCCTCGATGCACTGCGCGGACTGTTCCGGGCGCAATCCCTGTCGCGGCATCTGGACCGGATGGCGCGGCAGTTGCAGGCCAAGGGGCAGGCCTTTTACACGATCGGATCGTCGGGGCACGAGGGGATAGCGGGCGTGGCCCATGCGCTGCGTCCCACAGACCCGGCCTATCTGCATTACCGCGACGGGGCGTTCCAGATCGCCCGGGCCGACCAAGTGCCCGGCCAGGACATGGCCCGCGATATGCTTTTGAGCTTTGCCTCGTCGTCGGATGATCCGATCTCGTGCGGTCGGCACAAGGTTCTGGGCTCGAGGGCGCTGAACATTCCGCCCCAGACCTCCACCATCGCGAGCCATCTTCCCAAGGCGGTGGGCGCCGCCTATGCGCTGGGGCTCCGGCGGCGGGTGCGCCCGCTTGAGGATGACGCGCCCGAGGATGCGCTGGTGATGTGTTCCTTTGGGGACGCGTCGCTGAACCATTCGACCGCACAGGGCGCGCTCAACACCGCTGGTTGGACGGCATGGCAGGGGGTGCCGCTGCCGCTGCTGTTTGTCTGCGAGGACAACGGGATCGGGATTTCCGTTCCCTCGCCCAAGGGCTGGGTGGCGGCGGTGCTGCAGGGCCGTCCGGGGCTGGACTATCACGCGGCCGACGGGCGCGACGTCGTGGCAGCCTATACCGTGGCGCGACAGGCCGCCGACGCGATCCGGCGCACCCGGCGGCCCGCGATCCTGCACCTGACCTGTGCGCGGCTTTTCGGCCATGCCGGCGCGGATGTGGAGGCGACCTATCGCTCCCAGGCCGAGATCGAGGCGGCCGAGGCGCAGGATCCGCTATTGTTCACCGCGGCGCATCTGCGGGCACAGGGTGTCTCGGCCGATGAGATCGTCGCAGAGTACGATGCCCAATGGGTGCGGCTCGAAGCCGAGGTGCCAGGCGTCGTGGCCCGGCCCAAACTGCGCAGCGCGGCAGAGGTCGCGGCCTCGCTGATCCCGCCCGGCCGTGATGTGCTACGGCCCAACGCGCCCTCCACCGACGACAGGGCCGCCTGTTTCGGTGAGGCCGACCTGCGCGCGCTGGACAGCCCTCAGCCCATGAACAAGCTCATCAACCTGTGCCTCACGGATCTGATGCTGCGCCACCCCGAGATCGTCGCCATGGGCGAGGATGTGGGGCGAAAGGGCGGTGTCTATGGCATCACGCGCGGGCTGCAGGGCCGGTTCGGGCGCCACCGGGTGATCGACACGCTGCTGGATGAACAGAGCATCCTGGGCCTTGCCATCGGGCTGGGGCAGGCGGGCTATGTGCCGATGCCCGAGATCCAGTTCCTGGCCTATCTGCACAATGCCGAGGACCAGCTGCGCGGTGAGGCGGCGACTTTGCCGTTCTTTTCGAACGGGCAGTTCGCCAATCCCATGGTTTTGCGGATCGCGGGGCTGGGCTACCAGAGGGGCTTTGGCGGGCATTTCCACAATGACAATTCACTCGCGGTTCTGCGGGATATCCCGGGGCTGATTATTGGCGTTCCGTCAAATGGTTATGACGCGGTGCTCATGTATCGCGAAGCGGTCCGCCTCGCGCGCGACGAAAACCGCGTGGTTGTCATGGTCGAGCCCATCGCGCTCTACCCGATGCGCGACCTGCATGAAGAGGGCGACGGGCTGTGGATGCGCCGCTATCCCGAGGCGGAGGAGCATGCCCCCCTGGGCCAGGTCGGCCTGCGTGGCGACGGGCGCGATCTGGCGATCGTGACCTATGGCAATGGATCGTATCTTTCGGCCAAGGCCCTGAAGACACTCGAAGAAAGCGGCATTGGCACGCGTATCGTCGACCTGCGATGGATCGCGCCGCTGGCCCAGGAGGCCCTGATCGACGCCGTCAAGGACTGCGCCCATGTGCTGGTGGTAGATGAATGCCGCCGGACCGGGTCGCAAAGCGAGGCGCTGATGACCTTGCTTCAGGAACACGGGATCGGACCGGCTGCGCGGGTCACCGCCGAGGACTGTTTCATCGCCACCGGGCCCGCCTATGCGGCCACGCTGCCCTCGGTTGAAGGGATCGCCGCGGCGGCCCTGCGGCTGGTGCGAGGCGGTGCATGACCCAAGCGCCTGGCGGCAGCCTTTGGGAGGCGAGCGCGCGCGAGCGGTTCGAAGGGGTCCCGGTCGGCACGGGGTCCGTCGACTTGGCGATCATCGGCGGTGGCTTCACGGGCTGTGCGGCCGCGCTGCAGGCCGCCCGGCAGGGGGCCTCGGTCACGGTCTTCGAAGCCGAGACAGTGGGACATGGCGGGTCGGGGCGCAATGTGGGCCTTGTGAATGCCGGTCTGTGGCTGCCTCCCGACGCGGTCGAGGGGCGGCTGGGGCAGGCGGCGGGTGCGCGGCTGAATACGGCGCTTGCCGCCGGCCCGGGCCTTGTGTTCGATCTTGTCCGGCGCCACGAGATCGCTTGCGACGCGGTCCAGGCCGGAACGCTCCATTGCGCGCACGCCGACAGCGCCCTGGCGGATCTGCAAGAGCGTCAGCGCCAGCAGGCAGCGCGCAACGCCCCGGTCCGGCTGCTCACAGGTCCTGAAACAGCCCGGAGCATCGGCTCAAACGCCTTTGCCGGGGCCTTGCACGACAAACGTGCCGGAACGGTGCACCCATTGTCCTACGTGCGCGGCCTGGCGCGCGCCGCAAGCGAGGCCGGCGCAAGGATCCATGAACGCAGCCCGGTACGCCGGTTGCGCCACGAGGGCGGCAGCTGGCAGATCGAAACCGACGACGGCGCATTGCGCGCACGCCGGGTGCTGGTGGCGACGAACGCCTACCATCGCGAGGTTGCAGGCCTTGCCATGCCCAAGCTGGCGGGTGTGCACTACTTCCAGATCGCCACGGTACCGCTGCCCGAGCATCTGCGCGACACGATCCTGCCGGGCGGGGAAGGGTGCTGGGACACCGGCCTTGTGATGAGCTCGTTCCGGCTCGATGCCAAGGGGCGTTTCATCTACGGGGGCATGGGCAACACGGACTGGCCCGGTGCTTCGGTACATCTGGCCTGGGCGCGGCGCAGTATTGCGCGGCGGTTCCCGCAGCTCGGTGACATGCCTTGGGTTCATGCATGGTGCGGTCGGATCGCCATGTCCCGCGACTACATTCCCAAGGCTGTAGCCATCGGACCGGGTGCCATGGCGATCTTCGGCTATTCGGGTCGCGGCATCGCGCCGGGCACGGTGCTCGGACGCGATGCCGCCAAGGCGCTGCTGGCCGACGATCCGGACCGCCTGTCACTGCCTCTGGAACAGGGCTATCACGATCCATGGGCCGGGCTGCGCACGATCTACTATGAAACAGGTGCACGGCTGAACCATGCGGTCCGGCGTTCCTGAGAAGGCGCGGCAGAGGCGTGGGCACAACGCCTAAGGTTCTTAATGCGTGTTTCGCATAATTTATATTATGTTAATAATGGATATGTGAGCACCGAAGTCGTTCGTTAAGCATTCTGCAACGTTAAGCGGTAAGCCCATGGATACAATCGCCTATATCGACCAGCTGGCCAATGCGGACAGCATCGAAGCCCTTTGGGCCATGCATACCGATCGTATGTCCCGCTATGGCTTTGACCGGCTGATCTATGGCTTTACCCGGTATCGGACCACCACGTCCCTGGGCGATCCTGACGATTTCATCCTGCTGACCAATCAGCCCAAGGCCTATACCGATGGGTTCATCGGACAGGGTCTGTATTTCCACGCCCCGATGGTGCGTTGGGCGCTTGAAAACGACGGCGCCTGCAGCTGGCGGATCCTCGATGGCATGATAGGCCAAGGCGCCCTGAGCGCCGAAGAGCAAAAGGTCATTGCCTTCAACCATGCGCACAAAGTCACGGCCGGTTATTCGATCAGTTTTCGCGCGCTGTCCTCCCGCTCCAAGGGCGCGATCGCGCTGACCGCACGCGAAGGTCTGAGCCAGGACGACGTGGAAGAGATCTGGGCCGCGCACGGACGCGACATCACGGCCATGAACAACGTGGCGCATCTCAAGATCCTCGCCCTGCCCTATACCAGCGCGTCCCGCGTTCTGACACCGCGACAACGCGAGGCGCTGGAATGGGTCGGCGACGGCAAGACGACCCAGGATATCGCCATGCTCATGGGCCTGACACCGGCCACGGTGGAAAAACATCTGCGCCTGGCGCGCGCGTCGCTCAATGTCGAGACAACGGCCCAGGCGGTGCTCAAGGCCGCGCTGCAGAACCAGATGTTCATTCTCGAAGCCTGAGTGCGGCTTGGGTCAGGAATCCCTGACTGGCATGACGCAAGGTAAAGCGGCATGCTGACCGGGTTCCGTGAGTGGTGGCTTTGGCCAAGGAACTTCGGCCTCGAACTCCCTGAAATTACAGGGCTCTTTCGGGCTCTCCCTTTGTCGGCGCCCGGGATGCATTACATCCGGGCCCGACACCCGGTCCGTTCTGCTCTATCCCCATGCTGTACGAGCGGCCGATAGAGAAACGGGGCCGACGCATCCGCGCGGCCCCGTTTCCTTTGCATATAATCGTCTCGCTGTCGCGATGGTTAGCCTTGGGCGGCCTTCGCGACTTCGGCGGCAAAATCTTCCTTCTCGACTTCGATGCCTTCGCCCACTTCGAGGCGGACATAGCCGGTGATCGTGGCACCGGCCTCTTTCGCGGCGGCCTCGACGGTCAGGTCCGGGTTGACCACGAAGGACTGGCCCAGCAGCGTCACCTCGGACAGGAATTTCTTCATGCGGCCTTCGATCATCTTCTCGATGACCTGCTCGGGCTTGCCCGACTCGCGCGCGATGTCGATCTGCACCTGACGCTCTTTCTCGACCACGGCCGGGTCCAGATCGTCGGCCGACAGCGATGCCGGGTTCACGGCGGCGATGTGCATCGCGACCTGCTTGCCGAAGGCCTCGTCACCGCCGGTCATCGCGACCAGCACGCCGATCTTGCCCATGCCGTCCGCGGCGGCGTTGTGGACGTAGGACACCACGGTGTCGCCCTCGATCTTGGCCATGCGGCGCAGCGACATGTTCTCGCCGATGGTGGCGATCTTGTCGGTCAGGGTGTCGGCAACGGTCTTGCCGCCCATGTCGGCGGCGGCCAGCGCCTCGACATCTTCAGCCCCCATGGCGGCATTTGCGATGCCTGCGACCATGGCCTGAAACTCGCCGTTCTTTGCGACGAAGTCGGTCTCCGAGTTCACTTCGACGGCGACGCCTGTGCCACCATCGACCTTGACGGCGACAAGGCCCTCTGCCGCGGTGCGGCCCGATTTCTTGGCCGCTTTGGCCAGACCCTTGGTGCGCAGCCAATCGACAGCGGCGTCCATGTCGCCGTCATTTTCGGTCAGCGCTTTTTTCGCGTCCATCATGCCTGCGCCCGTCGTGTCGCGCAGTTCCTTCACCATCGCTGCAGTGATCGCCATCTCGGCTCTCCTCAATTCGGGAAATGGGTTCGGGAGCGGGCATAGCCCGCGCCCCATGTCAGTTTTGTAAAAGCCCGGCTCAGGCGCCGGTTGTCTCGGCGGTGGCCTCGGCCTGTGCGGCGGCCTCGGTCAGCAGCTCTTCTTCCGGGGTCTCGGCCAGGGCGCCGACATCGACACCGGCTGCGCCCATCTGGGCCGACATGCCGTCAAGCGCGGCGCGGCTCACCAGGTCGCAGTACAGCGCGATGGCGCGCGCCGCGTCGTCGTTGCCCGGAATGACGTAATCCACGCCCTTGGGCGAGCAGTTGGTGTCGACCACGGCAACGACCGGAATGCCCAGCTTGTTGGCTTCGGCGACGGCCAGCGCCTCTTTCTTGACGTCGATGACGAACAGCATGTCGGGCACACCGCCCATTTCGCGGATGCCGCCCAGGGATGCGTTGAGCTTTTCCTGGTCACGCTCCATGCCCAGGCGCTCTTTCTTGGTCAGGCCCTCGGCGCCGTTCGCCATCTGCTCGTCGATATGCTTCAGGCGCTGGATCGACTGGGACACGGTCTTCCAGTTGGTCAGCGTGCCGCCCAGCCAGCGGTGGTTCATATAGTACTGGGCGCATTTTTCAGCGGCCTCGGCCACGGGCGCGGCCGCCTGGCGCTTGGTGCCCACGAACAGGATGCGACCGCCCTTGGCGACGGTTTCGCGGATCGCGTTCAGCGCCGCGTCAAGCATCGGCACGGTCTGCGTCAGGTCGAGGATGTGGATGCCGTTGCGCGCGCCGTAGATGTATTCACCCATCTTCGGGTTCCAGCGCTGCGTCTGGTGGCCAAAATGAACGCCGGCCTCAAGCAGCTGGCGCATGGAGAACTCGGGAAGAGCCATGTGTCGTTTCCTTTCCGGTTTGTCGCCTTGGCGGGGCATGAAAGGAGCGGATGCTCCAACCGGCGGACCGGCGGGGATGTCTCCCCCGACGACCCAAACCCCGCCTGCGGATTTGAATGGCGCGCGTATAAAAGGGTTTTCCGACAATGGCAACCCCGCATGGCGCGCGGTCCGGGCAGGCAAAATCTTCGCCGAAGATTTTGCTGCAAGAGCAGAGTTTTCGGCGAAAACTCTGCCTGCTCAACGGCCCCGCAGCGCGTCTTCAAGCAGGGTGAGCACCGCCTCATGCGGCACGTCGGAGGTGACGAACGCCTCTCCGATCCCGCGCGCGAGGATGAATCGCAGCTGGCCATCGACCACCTTCTTGTCCTGCCCCATGAGATCCAGAAGCGCCTCGGCGGTCGGAAGATCGCCGGGAATATCCGCCAGGTCGGTCTTCATGCCCATCGCCTTGAGATGCGCCCGCACGCGGCTCGGGGCCTCTTGCGCGCAAAGCCCCAGGCGCGAGGACAATTCGAAGGCCAGCGCACAGCCTATGGCGACCCCTTCCCCGTGCAGAAGCCGGTCGGAATAGCCCGTCGCGGCCTCGAGCGCGTGACAGAACGTGTGCCCAAGGTTCAAAAGCGCGCGGTCGCCCTGCTCGGTCTCGTCACGGACCACGATCTCGGCCTTCATCTCGCAGGACCGGCGCACGGCGTGGATGCGCGCCTCTTGGTCGCCCGAGGCCATCGCCGGCCCCTGCCCCTCGAGCCAGTTGAAGAAATCCGCATCCCCCAGAAGCCCGTATTTCACCACCTCGCCGTAGCCCGCGAGGAAATCGCGCGGCGGCAGCGTGCTCAGCACATCCGTGTCGGCCAGAACAAGGCTGGGCTGGTGGAACGCGCCGATCAAATTCTTGCCCTGGGGCGCGTTGATGCCGGTCTTGCCGCCCACGGAACTGTCGACCTGCGCCAGCAGCGTCGTGGGGATCTGCACGAAGCGCACGCCCCGGCGCAGGACCGCCGCCGCAAAGCCCGCCAGATCGCCGATCACCCCGCCGCCAAAGGCCACGACCACATCGCGCCGCTCGACCTTTTCGGCCAAAAGCCACTCGACCGCGCGTTCGAATTGCGGCCAGCCCTTGGTGGCCTCACCCGGCGGCAGCGCCAGCGCCGTCATCTCGACCCCGCCCGCCGCAAGGCCCGCGCGCAACGTCTCCAGGTGAAGGCGCGCAACCGTTTCGTCGGTCAGCACCGCCACCCGCGGGCGGTGCAGGAGCGGTGCGACCTCGGCCCCGGCCCGCGCCAGAAGCCCGGGCCCGATCCGGATGTCATAGGCACGGCCGTCCAGGGGCACATGCACGGTTCTCGTATCGCTCATCAGCGGCTCTCCAAAACGTCGGGGCGGGTTTCCAGGGCCGCGATGACCCGTCGGGCGGTGTCTTCGATCGAGCAGCCCGCGTCTGTGCTCACGGTCAGATCGGCCTGCGCATAAAGCGGCACCCGCGCATCGTGAAGATCTCTGAGCGTGGCGTAGGGATCGGGCGTGCGCAACAGCGGTCGGGTGTCCTTGTGCCGGACGCGCGACCACAGAAGGTCCAGATCGGCCTTGAGCCAGACCGACACGCCCAGCCGCGAGATCGTCTCGCGGTTTGCCCGGGACAGGAACGCCCCGCCCCCCGTGGACAGAACGCCCCGCTTCGTTTCCAGAAGCCGCGTGATGACCTGGCTTTCTCGGTCGCGAAAGAACGGCTCGCCGTCACGGGCGAAGATCTCGGCGATGCTCATGTTCGCCGCCTTCTCGATCTCGGCATCCGAATCGAGAAAAGGCGCATGGGTCATCTGCGCCAGCGCCCGCCCGACCGCAGTCTTGCCTGCGCCCATCATGCCCACCAGCACAACGGTCTTCTTCAAATGCCAGTCCATGTCGCGCCTGCTCGGCCAAGCTCTGCTTAAATCCAGATTGATCCCCTCAATGACGTGATCTTCCCGAAAAGGCCAGTTATAAGCCGGAAAAACATGACGCAGCGCGCGCAAGGAGGCAGAGTTGGGGCACGTCATCAAATGGCTATTCTACCTGAGTGTCTTGGCGGCGATCGCGCTTGTTGCCTATGCCTATGTCGGTGAGTTCTTCGGGGCGGATTTCTCGGCCCCGCAGCAGGAAATTCGGGTGCCGGTGACCTTGGATGCGCAGGACGACTGAGCGCCGCACCGGGATCGCCTGCGCGATCCTTCTGGGCCTTTGCGGCCTGGCCGGACAGGCGGGGTCCGTGTCCGCGCAGGAGGCCGGTCCGCTATCCGTCATCGACTGGCTGTCCCAGGAGCCGCCCCTGCCCTTGCCCGACGCGCCGCGCGGCGCAGGGAGCGGCGCACGGTCCGGCACCGTGGAAGGGGCGCTGCCCGGCCTGCCCGCCGGCACGGGCGTCGCATCCGACGATCCGCCCGTCACCGACAGCGCCAAGGCGCCCGCCGTCGACGTGCAGCCGCTGGACGGGGCCGCCGACAGGGGCGCGGTGGGTCTTCTTCCCGGCAGCGTCACCGGCCTGCCCGCCGATCTGTGGCGCAACAGCGATGCCGACCGCCTTGCACGCCGCATCCGCGACATCGACCTGGGCGAAACCCCCGCGCTCAAGGCGCTGTTCCTGAGCTTGTTGCTGGCCGAGGCACGCCCGCCCCGGACCGCTTCGGAGCCGGACACGCTGCTTCTGGCCAGGCTCGATCGCCTGATCGAAGAGGGGGCCGTGGACCCGGCCCATGCCCTGGTCGAACGGGCCGGTCCCGAGACACCCGCGCTGTTCGCACGCTGGTTCGACACTTCGCTGCTTCTGGGCCGGTCCCGGGCCGCCTGCGATGCGGTGCGCGCCCGTCCCGCCCTGGCCGAGGATCCCGCCGTGCAGATCTTCTGCCTGGCGCGCGCGGGCGACTGGGACACGGCCTACCTTCTGCTCGGGAGCGCACGGGCGCTAGGCACCCTGTCCGAGCCCAAGGCGCAACTGCTCGAACGGTTCCTGGGCGATGGCGAGGACGTGCCGCAGGCGGTGTTGCCGCCCTCGACCAACCCCGGCGTGCTCGAGGTGGTTCTGAACGGCGCCATTGGCGAGCCCATTCCGACCGCCGCCCTGCCCCGCAGCTTCGCCGTGGCCGATCTGGATGGCGATCAGGGCTGGAAGGCGCAGCTGGAGGCGGCCGAGCGGCTGGCCCGTGCGGGTGCCCTGCCGGAAAACCGCCTGCTTGCGATCTACACCGACCGCCTGCCCGCGGCCTCGGGCGGGGTCTGGGACCGGGTCGAGGCGCTTCAGCGCTTCGAGACCGCGCTGCGCACGGGCGACCCCGGTGCGGTGACGCGTGCCCTGCCCCGGGCCTGGGCCGCGATGGGCGAGACGGGGCTGCGCGTGCCGTTCGCGCGCCTTTTCGCGGAAGACCTGCTGCGGCTGCCGCTTACCGGCCCATCCCGGGCACTGGCGCTGCGGCTGGGCCTTCTGTCGCCACTTTACGAGACCATCGCCGATCGGGCGGAAGCGGCGGACCCGGGTCTGGGCTTTGCCGCGTCGGTGGCACGCGGCGATCCGGACCCCGATCTTGCGCGCGCGCCGCGGGACCGGGCGATCCTCGCGGGCTTCGCGGCACCGGAGCTGTCGGCCGAGCTGCAATCCTTGCTCGATCGCGGCCGCCTGGGCGAGGCGATCCTGGCCGGCATGGCCCGGTTTCGCTCCGGCGCGGAAGGCAACCTGGCCGATCTGACCGGGGCGCTGGCACTGTTTCGGGCCGTGGGGCTAGAGGACACCGCGCGCAGCGCCACGCTCCAACTGCTCCTGTCGGAGCCAGCGGGCTAGGCATGGTCGGCCTGCGCTGGATCTCGGGCTTTCTGGACGCGGCCGCCGCCGAACAGGGGGCATCGCGGAACACACTGCTGGCCTACGGCCGGGATCTGAAGGATTTTCATGGCTGGCTGAACGGGCGCGGGGGCGATCTGCAAACAGCCAAACAGGCGGATGTGGAGGCCTACCTCGTCCATTGCGACGCCCAGGGTCTTGCGGCATCGACCCGGGCACGGCGGCTGTCGGCGATCAAGCAGCTTTACCGCTTCGCCTTCGAAGAGGGGCTGCGCACCGACAATCCCGCGCTGCGGATCCAGGGGCCTGGCCGGTCCAAGGCATTGCCCAAGACATTGAGCCATGACGAGGTCGACCGCCTGCTCGATGCGGCGCGCGCCCATGGCCGGACCCAGACCGACCGGCTGCGCAACACCTGTCTGATGGAGCTGCTTTATGCCACCGGGCTGCGCGTAAGCGAACTCGTCGGCCTGCCGGTGGCCGCGGCCCGGGGCGATCCGAGGGTGCTTCTGGTGCTGGGCAAGGGCGGCAAGGAACGCATCGTGCCGCTGTCACCACCGGCCCGGACCGCACTGCGCGCCTGGCTCGAGGTGCGCGACGCGGCCGAAAGGGCGGCGCGGAGCAAGGGCCACCCACCCTCGCGCCATCTGTTCCCGTCCTCGGGCCAGAGCGGGCACCTGACGCGCAACCGCTTCTACCTTCTGATCAAGGAGCTTGCCGTGGCAGCCGGCATATCCCCGGACAAGGTCACACCCCACACCATGCGCCATGCCTTTGCCACCCATCTTCTGGCCGGCGGCG
This sequence comes from uncultured Paracoccaceae bacterium, assembly GCA_913062865.1. Taxonomy (GTDB): domain Bacteria; phylum Pseudomonadota; class Alphaproteobacteria; order Rhodobacterales; family Rhodobacteraceae; genus CAJXWO01. The sequence continues at coordinate 26,710 of CAJXWO010000030.1, forward strand.
CCGATCTGCGCGCGATCCAGACGCTTCTGGGGCATGCCGATGTCGCCACGACCGAGATCTACACCCATGTCCTCGAAGAGCGATTGAAATCACTGGTGCTGGAACATCACCCATTGGCCCGGGATCGCGACGGCCCATCTTGAACAGAGGCCGCCCCGCCCCCATAACCCTGCAAAGCTTCTCACGGACCGAACCTCTTTCATGGACCCTGCCCAAACCGCGCTTGACGGCGCATTCTGGATCACCGCCGGCGCGATTGCGCTTCTTCTCGTGTTGTCCGGCATGTTTTCGGGCAGTGAAACCGCCCTGACCGCGGCATCGCGCGGCAAGCTGCGCGTGCGCGCCGACAAGGGCGACCGGGGGGCGGTAAGGGCTCTCAACATCACCGAAGACAACGAGCGGCTGATCGGGTCGGTCCTGTTGGGCAACAACCTGGTCAACATCCTGGCCACGTCGTTGGCCACCGCCATGTTCACGCGGCTTTTCGGCGAATCCGGCGTGGCGCTGGCCACGCTGATCATGACCCTTCTGGTCCTGATCTTTGCCGAGGTGCTGCCCAAGACCTATGCCATCACCAATGCCGAGGCCGCGGCGAGCCGGGCCGCACCGGTGATCGCGGTCGTCATCTCGGTCTTTTCGCCTATCGTGAGCGCCGTGCGCTTTTTCGTCCGCGGCGTCCTGCGCGTCTTCGGGGTCAAGACCGACCCCGACAGCCATATCCTTGCCGTGCGCGAGGAAATCGCGGGCGCGCTCAACCTCGGCCATTCCGAAGGTGTCGTCGAGAAAGAAGATCGCGACCGGATCCTCGGCGCGCTCGACCTTGGCGACCGCACGGTCGAAGAGATCATGCTGCACCGGTCGCGGATCGAGATGATCAACGCCGACGACCCGCCGCGCACGATCCTGGAACAATGTCTCGAAAGCAGCCACACCCGTCTGCCCGTCTACAAGGACGACCCCGAGAACATCATCGGCGTGATCCATGCCAAGGATCTCCTGCGCACCATGTACCGGCTGATCGAGGGCACCGAGGACGAGCGCAAGGGTATCGAGACCTTCGCGATCACCGACGTGGCGATGCCGCCCTACTTCATTCCCGACACCACGTCGCTGGACGAGCAGATGCGCCAGTTCCTGCGCCGCCGCACCCATTTCGCGCTGGTGGTGGACGAATACGGCTCGCTCGAAGGGCTGATCACGCTTGAGGACATCCTCGAAGAGATCGTGGGCGAGATCACCGACGAGTTCGACCCGGACGCGGACCACCCGATCCGCAAGGCCGAGGATGGTCAGTTCATGGTCGATGGCGCGATGACGATCCGCGATCTCAACCGCGCCACGGACTGGTCGTTGCCCGATGACGAGGCCAATACCGTCGCCGGTCTTGTGATCCACGAGGCACAAACGATCCCCTCGCCCGGACAGGTCTTCAGCTTTCACGGGTTCCGCTTCGAGGTCGTGTCGCGCAAGGACAATCGCCTGACCCGGCTCAAGATCCGGCCCTTGGTCTCCTGAGCCGATGGCCTGAGACAGGGCCCGACCCCGCGCGGCCCCCGCAGCATCAGTCGAAGGGCCAGAGCCGCCCCAGGAAGCCGCCGCCCCGGCCCAGATCCAGGTCAGGCGACTCCATGCCGCCTGACAGGAACCCCGTGTAGGGGCTGTCCGCCTCGCTCATCTCTCGCAGGATCAGCGTGCCATACCCCTTACCCCAGCCGAAACGCAGGCTGCGCGCGGCTTCGGGGATCGTGCCCTCGAGCGTCAGGAAGGACGCCCGCGGCAGCGCCACGTTCCCCAGTTCTCCGGGGTCGAAACCGGTCATCGACAGCGGCACGTCCACGCCGCGATCCGTGGTCAGCGTCATGCCCGACAAGATGCGCGGGGCCGCCGCCGTCATCTCGACCGACAGCGCCCCCGGCGGCAAAGCGCGCAGGCGGTCGTATTCGTCCGAGCCGTCGGTGGCATTCGTGTCCATCAGCCCGTCAAGGTCGATCCCGGCGATGAACGCTTCGGCATTCATGCGCATCTTGACGGTGACCTTGCCCTCCTCGAAAGAGATCTGGCCGATCGTGGCCGACACCTCGTGGGCGGCTGCGGAGACCCCGATTGCGGCCCAGAGGGTTGACACCAGGGCCACGAGGCGCAGGTTCCGCGCGAGATATCTGAGAGGTGCGATCATGTTCCGTTCCCTGGCTTCGGTGCTGGCGACGCTAGCGGCCGTGGCCGCCCTGCCCGCCTTTGGACACGAAACGTGGCTCGATGCCAAGCGCTGGCAAGTCGCACCGGAGTCCCGGATCGCGGTGGACCTGATCAACGGCGAGAGATTCGCCGGGATCGAGCTGGCCTATTTCCAGCGTCGGATCGAGCGGCTGGAGGCGCTGCGTGACGGCGCGGGTGCGCCGATCGACGGGCGCGCGGGCGACATCCCCGCGATCCAGATGGACGCGGGGGCAGAGGGGCTTGTGCGCATCGTCTACCGCTCCAACCTCAGCCGCCTGACCTATACCGAGGACAACCAGTTCGCAGACTTCGTCGCGCACAAGGCGCTCGAGGGCACGATGGCGGCCCATACCGCGCGGGGACTGCCCGAAACCGGCTTTAACGAGGGCTACCGGCGCTTTGCCAAGGCGCTGATCGGCGTGGGCGATGGTGCCGGTCGCGACACGCGCGCCGGGCTCGAGACCGAGTTCGTGGCGCTGGCCAACCCCTACACGGACGATCTGTCCGGCGGGCTGCCGGTCCAGTTGTTCTACCGGCAGGACGTCCGGGCCGATGCACAGATCGAGATCTTCGAGCGCGCACCGGATGGCAACGTCACCGTAAGCACCCTGCGCACCGATGCCGAGGGCCGCGCCACGATCCCGGTGCGCCCGGGGCATGTCTACCTGCTGGATGCCGTCGTGATCCGCGAGCCCGAACCAGTCCTGGCCGAAGAGGAAGAGATCGTCTGGGAAACGCTATGGGCCGCGATGACCTTCGCCGTGCGGGAATAGCTTGCGCCCCCCGATCGCGCACGGCACAACCTCGCCATGACATCCGGCCAGAAACAGATCCTGTGTATCGGCAGCGTTCTTTGGGACGTTGTCGGCCGCACGTCGGTTCACATGAAGGCCGGTGCGGACGTGCCCGGGCGCATCACGCGGCTGCCCGGCGGCGTGGCGTTGAACATCGCCATGACACTGGCGCGGTTCGGTCTGGCGCCCACGCTTCTGAGCGCGGTTGGACAGGACGCCGAAGGCCATGACCTTGTCGCCGCCTGCGCGGCGCTGGGCGTGGGCACCGACCATCTCTATCGGTCCGAAGACCTGCCCACGGACCGCTACATGGCGGTCGAAGCGGCCAACGGCCTGATCGCTGCCATCGCCGATGCCCATTCGCTCGAGACCGCGGGCGCGCGGATCCTGCAACCCCTGTCGGACGGTCGGCTGGGGACGGAGGCAGAGCCCTATCGCGGCGCGATCGCGCTTGACGGCAACCTGACCTTGACGCTGCTCGAAGACATCGCGGCCAGCCCGCTCTTCGCCGCCGCGGATCTGCGCATCGCGCCCGCCTCTCCGGGCAAGGCGACCCGGTTGCGGCCCTTCCTGGCCCATGGCCGCGGCATTCTTTACGTCAATCGCGAAGAGGCCGGGCATCTGTGCGGCACACAGTTCGACACGTCGCGCAGCGCCGCCCTCGCCCTGCTGGAGCGCGGGGCCGAACGGGTGTTGGTGACCGATGGCGACCGCCCGTGCTGTGATGCCGATGCGGCCGGATGCGAGGTGCAGACCCCGCCCGAGGTGATGGTGACCCGCATCACTGGCGCAGGCGACACCTTCATGGCCGCCCATATCGCCGCCGAGCTGGACGGCGCGGACCGGGCCACGGCGCTGACCCGCGCGCTCGACGCCGCGGCGGCCTATGTATCCGGAAAGACCGAGCTATGACCCCATCCTTCACCCCGACCCTGTCGCCCGAGGTGGCCGAGGCGCTGGCGAACGGCGCGCCGGTCGTCGCGCTCGAGTCCACGATCATCACCCATGGCATGCCCTGGCCGCGCAACCTCGAAAGCGCCCGCGAGGTCGAGGCCGATCTGCGGGCCGCCGGGGCCGTGCCCGCCACGATCGCCGTGATCGACGGCACGCTGCATGCAGGTCTGACCGATCCCCAGCTCGAAGCGCTGGCCCAGACCCGCAACGCCGCCAAGCTGTCGCGTGCGGACCTGGCCGCCAGCCTTGCGCGGGGCGGCACCGGGGCCACCACCGTGGCCGCCACCATGATCGGTGCGCGTCTCGCAGGCCTCGGCGTCTTCGCCACCGGCGGAATCGGCGGGGTCCACAAAGGGGCCGACCAGAGCTTCGACATCTCGGCTGATCTGCAGGAACTGGCCCGCACCCCCGTCACGGTGGTCGCGGCGGGCGCCAAGGCGATCCTCGACATTCCCAAGACACTTGAAGTGCTGGAAACGCTGGGCGTGCCGGTGATCGCCTATGGGCAGGACACCTTCCCCGCTTTCTGGTCGCGCGAAGCTGGCGTGGCCGCGCCGCTGCGCATGGACAGCGCAGCAGAGATCGCCGCCGCACACCGGATGCGGGCGGCGCTGGGGATCGAGGGCGGTCAGCTGGTGGCCAACCCGATTCCGTCCGAGGCCGAGATCCCGCGCGACGTCATGGAACCGGCCATCGCCCGCGCGACCGAGGACGCAGCCCGCCACGGCATCACCGGCAAGGCGGTCACCCCTTACCTCTTGCAGCGGATCTACGAGCTGACCGAGGGCCGCTCGCTCGCCGCGAACCGGGCGCTTGTGCGCAACAATGCCAAGCTTGCGGCGGGGATTGCCCACGCCTTGTGCAGTGGGACCTAAGAAAACGCGCAAAGCCCAAGCCCCATGTTGTATGCCCCGGACAAAGTGCTTAACTGACCGCGGGATACAGGACCCGGCCCGATGACCACGCCCTTCGACGAAGACCCCCACAGACGCAACAAACCCGGCATGTTCGCCGGGCTGCGCGCCAGTTTCCTCACCGGCATCGTGGTGATTGCCCCGGTCGGGCTGACCGTCTGGCTGATCTGGACCGTGATCGGTTGGGTCGACGGCTTCGTGCTGCCCCTGGTGCCGGGCCGGTTCAACCCGGAGCAGTATATCGGGATCAATCTGCGCGGCGTCGGCGTGATCTTCTTCCTGCTGTTCACCATCGTGGTGGGCTGGATCGCCAAGGGGCTGATCGGCCGGTCGCTCATCCGCTATGCCGAGAACGTGGTTGACCGGATGCCCGTGGTCCGCTCGATCTATTCGGGCGTCAAGCAGATCGCCGAGACGGTGTTCGCCCAGTCCGAACGGTCCTTTGAAAAGGCGGTTCTGATCCAGTACCCGCGCAAGGGCATCTGGGCCATCGGCTTCATCTCGACCGAGGCACGGGGCGAGGTTGCCGAAAAGGCCGAGACCGGCGGTGGCCTTTTGTCGGTGTTCGTGCCGACCACGCCCAACCCGACCTCTGGGTTCCTGCTGTTCTTCCCCGAGGAAGATGTGATCGAGCTGGACATGAGCGTGGAGGACGCGGCCAAGCTCGTGATTTCGGCGGGCTTGGTCTATCCCAACCCCAAGGATCCCCAACAGCCCGAGCTGTTCAATTGAACATCGCTTCCAGGTCGACGGAGCTGCCCTGCCCGATCTGGTCGAAATGCGCGGCAAGGAAAGCATCGGCTGCGGTATAGCCCGCCTGTTTCAGCGTCGCGATGATATAGGCCGTGGGCACCAGCTTGGTTGCCACCGAAAGCTCGTTCATCAGCGGGTCATCCGCGATCATGTGGATATGGACGCGCTTCATGCGGCCCTGTTCCAGCGTGCCGTCGCTCAGCAGCCGTTGGACAAAGCTGATCGCGCGCAATTCCCGCAGGAGCGACGAGTTGCAGCTGATCTCGTTGATCCGGTTCTGGATCTCCTGCGGTGCTTTCGGCACCGCGTCGCGCACAAGGGGGTTGATGTTGACCACCACGATATCGCTGGGCAGATGCCCTTCGAACATCGGGAACAGCGCAGGGTTGCCGGTGTAGCCGCCGTCCCAGAACGCCTCCACCTCCCCGGTGGCCGGGTCTTCGAATTCCACGGCCTGGAAGATCTCGGGCAGGCAGGCCGAGGCCAACAGAACCTCGGTCGAGATCTCGTCGCCGGAAAACACCCGGATCTTGCCGGTGCGCACATTGGTGGCGCTGATGAACAGGTCCGGGCCGGCCTGGGCGCAGACCTCGTCGAAATCGAACTGGCGCACGATCCGTTGCAGCGGGTTCTGGTAGAACGGGCCGTAGGCATAGGGCGACACCATGCGGCTGTAGGTGTCGGCAAAGGAAAACGGTGCCGAGCTTTCCAGCGCGCGGCTGAAACTGCCCGGGCTCATGAAGGGCCCGCCGATCCAGGTGGCAAGCCGCATGTCGTTGATCCCGGACATCTGCGACCAGAGCCAGTCGAGCTGCGCCATGGCCCCTTCGCGCCCGTTCTCGATCAGCCCCGACTTGACCGCCGCGCCGTTCAGCGCCCCGGCCGAGGTGCCGGACATGGCCGCGATTTCCAGCCGGTCATCTTCAAGAATGCGTTGCAGCACGCCCCAGGTGAAGGCGCCGTGGGCGCCCCCGCCCTGCAGGCCCAGATTGATGCGCTTTGGCTCCGCCATGACCGGTTACAGCGCGGTCCAGCCGCCATCGACGCTGATGGTCGTGCCGGTGATCTGGTCCGCGGCGGAGGAGCAGAGGAACACCGCCGTGCCGCCAATCTGTTCGACTGTGGCGAAATCCTTGGACGGCTGGCGTTCCAGGATAACCTTCTCGATCGCCTCGTCCTCGGTCATGTCGTACTTTTTCGCGGTATCGGGGATCTGCGCCTCGACCAGCGGGGTGCGCACATAGCCCGGGCAGATCGCGTTGGCGGTGATCGGCTCTTTCGCGGTTTCGAGCGCAACGACCTTGGTCATGCCGACGATCCCGTGCTTGGCCGCAACATAGGCGGACTTGTAGGGCGACGCGGTCAGGCCATGGGCCGAAGCGATGTTGACCACCCGGCCCCACCCGGCCTTGCGCATCATCGGCAAGGCGGCGGCGGTGGTGTGAAAGGCCGACGACATGTTGATCGCGATGATCGCGTCCCATTTCTCGACCGGAAATTCGTCGATGGCGGCGACGTGCTGGATGCCGGCGTTGTTCACCAGGATATCGCAGGCGCCCGCCTGCTCGATCAGCGCGCGGCACTCGTCGCCTTTGGACATGTCGGCCTTGATGTAGCGGGCGGTCACGCCGGTCTTGTCGGCGATCTCGCGGGCCAGTGCGTGATCCTCGTCGGTTTCGGTGTAGGAGTTCAGAACGACATCCGCGCCGGCGCGCGCCAGTTCCCACGCGACGCCGAGGCCGATCCCTGAATTCGATCCGGTGATAATGGCGGTTTTTCCAGACAGCGACATGGCGGTCCCCCTTGGCAAATGCGAGTCGCGCGCAGCCTAAGGAGGTGGCCTGGGGAATCATAGATGCCGCGCCGCAGAATTGCTGTGCGGTGCCGCGCCGGAGACGAAGGCGGGCAACGCCCTTGATATGAAGGGCTACGCGCGGATCTGGGCGCATAAAAAAAACGCCGGCACAAGGCCGGCGTTCAGTCATTGAGGCAGGTTTCATACAGGCAAGAAACCTATCGAGCAGTGCCCGCTTTATAAGCAATCTGTGGCCACTGTCCAA
>CAJXWO010000031.1 GCA_913062865.1 uncultured Paracoccaceae bacterium
ATGCGCTTCGGCATCGGCATGAACACCGACCACACGCTCGAAGAGGTGGGCCAGCAGTTCAGCGTGACCCGCGAACGTATTCGCCAGATCGAAGCCAAGGCGCTGCGCAAGCTCAAGCACCCGTCGCGGTCGCGCAAGCTGCGATCGTTCCTGGATCAGTAAGATGTCGATCCTGTCCAGACTTTTCGGCGGCGGTGGCACGCCGCCCAAGCCCGAACCGGTCGAGCATGACGGGTTCCACATCTTCGTGGAGCCCATCGCAGAAGGCGGCCGCTGGCGCATCGGCGCGCGGATCGAAAAAGAGATAGACGGCGAGGTGAAAGTTCACCAGATGATCCGTGCCGATACGATCGAGGACGAGGCCACCGCGCATGAGGCATCCCTGCGCAAGGCCAAGCAACTGATCGACCAGCAGGGCACGCGCATTTTCGACTGATCCCGTCTGGCGGAGTGCTGCGCCGTGTTGGGTGGCTGGGCTTCACATCCGCCGCGGTGTCTATAGGCTGCCGTCATGCACACGACCCTTGCCATTCCCACCCACGGTCCGGGGCTCTACGAGTTTACCCGCGAGGTGGCCGATTGGGCCGCGGGGCAGGGCGACGGGGTGCTGACGCTTTTCATCCGCCACACCTCGGCCAGCCTTGTGATCCAGGAAAACGCCGACCCTGAGGTGCGCACGGATCTGACTGCCTTTTTCCATCGTCTCGTGCCGCCCTCGGACGATCCGTCCATGGCCTATCTGACCCATACATACGAGGGTCCGGACGACATGCCGGCCCATATCAAGGCGGCGATGCTGCCAACGTCCTTGCAGATACCGGTCATCGACGGGAGGCTCGCGCTGGGAACCTGGCAGGGAATTTACGTTTTCGAACATCGCCGCGCGTCACACCGGCGCCAGGTGGTGGCGATGCTGCGATAGAACCAAGTCACCCCCGATCCGCCGCAAGATCTGGGGGTCGAAGAAGGCTCTACCCAAACTCTTGAGGCTGGCCTATAGTGGCTGTGGATAATTGGGGGCAAACCCCATACCAGAGGCAGAGAAGAACAAGGGGGACGGCCCATGCGCTGCCCGTTTTGCGGAAATATCGACACCCAGGTAAAAGACTCTCGACCCGCTGAGGATCACGTCTCCATCCGGCGCAGGCGCTTTTGCCCGGCCTGCGGGGGCCGGTTCACGACCTACGAGCGGGTGCAGCTGCGCGACCTGGTGGTCATCAAATCCAACGGCCGGCGCGAGGATTTCGACCGCGATAAGCTGGAGCGATCGATCCGCATCGCGTTGCAGAAACGGCCCATCGAGCCCGAGCGCGTGGAGCAGATGATCTCGGGCATCGTGCGGCGTCTGGAAAGCATGGGCGAGACCGATATTCCGTCCAAGACCATCGGTGAGATCGTGATGGAGACCCTCGCCCGCATCGACACGGTGGCCTATGTCCGTTTCGCGAGCGTTTACAAGAACTTCCAGGCCGCGGATGATTTCGACAAATTCGTCAGCGAGCTGCGTCCCGAAGAGGTGGTCCTGCCCGGTGCCGACACGCCCAAGGAGTGATGTCTTCTGATGCGCGCTTCATGGCCCTGGCGCTTGGCCTGGGGCGGCGCGGGATGGGCCGTACCTGGCCCAACCCGGCTGTGGGCTGCGTCATCGTCAAGGGTGGGCGCATCCTGGGCCGCGGTTGGACCCAGCCCGGCGGCCGCCCCCATGCCGAAACCGTCGCCCTGGCCCAGGCCGGGGCCCATGCGGCCGGTGCGACCGCGTTCGTCACGCTGGAACCTTGTGCCCATCACGGCCAAACGCCCCCCTGCACCGACGCCTTGATCCGGGCGGGGATCGCGCGGGTCGTCACGCCCCTGACGGACAGCGACCCGCGAGTGAACGGCGAAGGCATCGCCCGCCTGCGCGCGGCCGGCATCGATGTCACGCTTGGTGTCATTGCCGAGCAAGCGGCCGAGGATCACGCGGGGTTCTTCCTGCGCGTGGCGCAGGGGCGACCCTTTCTGACTCTGAAACTGGCAAGCAGTTTCGACGGCCGGATCGCCACGGCCACTGGTGAAAGCCAATGGATCACCGGGCCCGACGCCCGCCGCCAGGTCCATGGCATGCGGGCGCGTCACGACGCGGTGATGATCGGGGCGGGAACGGCGCGGGCGGACGATCCGATGCTCACCGTGCGCGACATGGGGCTGACACGGCAGCCGGTGCGCGTGGTGGTCTCGCGCAGGCTCGATCTGCCGCTCATGGGGCAACTGGCGCGCAGTGCGCGCGCGGTGCCGCTCTGGATCTGCCACGGGCCCGACGCGGATCCTGCCCTGGTCGAGGCGTGGCAGGGCCTTGGCGCGCGGCTTCTGGTCTGTCCGGTCGGGGGGGGCCAGATGGAGGCTGGCGGCGTGCTCAAGCGGTTGGGGGCCGAAGGGCTGACCCGCGTCTTCTGCGAAGGGGGCGGGGCTCTGGCCGCGTCGTTGCTGAATGCCGATGTGGTGGATCGTCTGGTGGGGTTCACCGCCGGTGTCACGCTCGGGGCCGAAGGGCAGCCTTCGCTCGGGGCCATGGGCGTGGATCGCCTGGCCGAGGCACCGCGCTTTGCCCTTCGGTCAAGCCGCTCCATCGGCGTTGACGTGATGCACGAATGGGGTCGTGCAAGACGCTGAAAAGACGCCTTATCTCCAGATCCAGGATTGGCTGGCAAAGAGGCCTTGCAGCTTTGACAACACCCGGTAGCCCGGGCCCGCCTGCGGCAGTAGATCGTCCTGAAGACGGTCGACGATGACTTCGACCGGGCAGGGCTGGCCGGTGACGGGATCTTGGTAGCGCGGGTAGTCGATCAGCGTTGCATGGACCAGCGACAACAACCCGACCCCTCCGCCGCGCCGTGCGGGCACGCGGCCGAGGTCCCGGGTCAGGCCCCAGCCCGCGTAGAACGGCGCGCCTAGCGTGGTGACGGGCACGCCGCGCAGCAGCGCCTCGAAGCCCAGAAGCGAGGTCATGGTCCAGACCTCCTGCACGTCGTCCAACAGGGCGATGGGATCGGTGCGGGTCAGCACCTAGTCGGCGATCTGGTCGGCATCGGGGACGGCTCCGCTGCGCAGGCCGGCCTCCACGTCCGGGTGGGGCTTGTAGAGGATCACCGCGTCGGGCCGGGCCGCGCGGGCCGCGCTCAGGAGGCCCAGATTGGTGGCCACGTCGCCCGCGCCCTTGCGGATCGACGCGTCATCCTCCACCTGGCCCACGACCAGAACGCGGTGCCCGTCGGGCAGGTCGGGCTGCGCACCGCCGAGATTGTATTTCGACAGCCTGCCGTGGGTCAGGGCCCGCTGCAGCGCGCGCGCCCGCAGCGCCTGATCGGGGCGCAGGTTGCGCCGGGCGTGGATCAGCGTCTCGAGCCCGCTTGGCCGGGTCGGGTCGTAGTAGATGCCCTCCGGGTGCAGCACCAGCGACAGGGGCGGGACGAGTTCGGCGCCGAGGCCCCGAGAGCGCAGGAACCCGTCTTCGACCCGTGCGATGCCCAGGGCTTCAGGCGGCAAGGCTGCGGCCCAGCCCATGACGGGGCGTCCCAGACGCTGGGCCAGCGCCGCTGCGGCCTCGGGTGGATCAGCAAAGCGCATGCGCGTCTCGCGTCCGAACACGCGCTGGAAGACTGCGCGCTTCCACAGGCGGATGCCGGTGCCCACCCAGCCGTGGCGATCCTCGCGCCAGGCGCGGGCGCGCGCTTCGAGCGTGGCCAGCACGGTTTCGATCTCGCACAGTCGGTCGCGGTAGGGGTCGTACCATGTCGGGTAGAGGATCAGCGCCGCGGCGACGAGTTGCGCTGCGGTCAGCTTGCGGCCCCGGCGGGGCAGGTCGAAACGGTCATGGCTGAGGCCCCAACCGGCATAGAAGGGACCGCCGAAGACATGGGGTTCGTGTCCCGCAAGGATGGCCTCGAACCCCAGCTGGGAGGACACGGTATAGACCGCAACTGCGCCCTCAAGCAGGTCCCAGGGCGAGGCGGGCGCGTCGAAGAGCTGCGCACCCTCGGGCAGGTCCTTGGCCATGAGGTGGCCGGGCCGATGGCCCTGGGCCGTCTCGGGATGGGTCTTGACCACGATCCGCGCGCCGGGATGGGCCAGACGGGCCTCGGTTAGCATGTCGCGAAAGGTGGCGGCATCGGCCCCGCTTGCTGTCAGGCTCGCGTCACCCCGGGTCTGGTCGACGATCAGCACATAGCCCGGTTCGGGCACGGGCAGGGCCGGGTCCACGGCGGCATATTTGGTCAAGTGATGGGCCCGCAGCCGGGCAATGACGCCGCGCGCCCGATCCAGAAGCGCCGTGTCGTCAAGAGCCTCGCGGGCCAGCAGCGTCTCAAGCTCCGACGGGCCGCGCGGGTCGAAATGCAGGCCCTCGCGGTCGATCAGCAGACCAAGGGGAGGTTCTCCGGACCGGCCGGGTCTGAGCGATCGCAGAAACGCATCCTCGACCCGGATCAGGGGGGCGTCGTGGCGGGCGGCCATGGTTTCGCCCCGCCAGGCTGTGGGGCTTTGACCCCAGACCAGCACGGCGTCTTCCGGACCCGGGCGGCCCGGGCGGAGGTCGTGGCCGGACAGCGCGAGGATCCGCCTCAGGCGGCGGTTCAGGAAAAAGCCGCCGTTGAAGGCGCGTACCCGACGCCGGGCGGGGGCTCCGGCGCTGGCCTCTGCCATGGGCCTACTCGCCCCCGGACAGTCCGGTGGTCAATCCGGTCGCGGTCGAGGCGACATTGCTCACCGATCCGAGCGTTCCTGTGACGGCCGCGATGGTCTTGTTCCACTGGGTAAACGGCGCCTCGGTCACATAGAGCGTGTCGCCATCGCGAATGGCGAAATCGCGGGCCTCGAACATACCCGTGGGCTTGGTGAGGTCCAGCACGTAGACGAAACGTTGTGCGCCCACGAGATCGTTGCGGCCCAGCACGTTATGGGCGATCGCCTCGGGTTCATTGCGGAACACGAAAACGCCCGTGGGATCCGCCGCGCTGGCCAGGAGGCCGCCCACCGTGGCGATGGCTTCGATCGCGGAAAGGGTCTGCGTCTCAAAGGGCACGCGGGCCTGCTGGCCTGTCGCCCCCAAAGCGGTGAAGGCGCGCGTGTCGGCTTCGACCAGGATGCGGTCGCCCGCGCGCAGGGCGATGTCGAGATCGGGATAGTCGTAGATGTCCTGGAACCAGACCTTGCCCTGGTGTTCTCCGCGAATGATCGTGATCTGAGCGATCTCGGGTTGCACGGCGATACCGCCCGCCTGCGCCAGCATGGCCGACAGGGTGCGGATCGGGCGTTCGATCGGGTAGACCCCCTGGCCACCGACGGCACCAACCACGGACACGGTCGATCCGTCTCCGGCAAGGCGGCGCACCTCGACCTGGGGGTCGGGCGTCTGTTCCTCGAGCCGTGTGGTGATGATCCTGCGGATCGCCTCGGGCGTGTTGCCCGCAGCCCGGATCCGGCCTGCATAGGGCACGAAGATAAAGCCCGCGCCATCGACCTGGATTTCTTCGAGCTGGGTGGCGTTCACGCCTTCGCCCACCAGAAGCCCGTAATCGACATTCTCCCAGATCGTCAGGCCAAGGATGTCGCCGGGGCGGATCGTGTCGGAGCCCAGCACGTTTGCCTCGAGGAACGCCTGGGAAAACCCGAAGGAGGGCACCAGAGACGTGGCCCGTGTCACCCGGTCGTTGACCGCGACAACGAATGCATCGCCGGACCTCTGGACGGACCCTTCGAAGATTTCACGCTTGTTGGGGCCCGTTCGCGGCAAGCCACAGGACGCGACCATCGCCACGGCCGCGGTCAGCGCAAGCGCCTTTGCCCAGCGGGACTGGAAACTTTTCACTGCTCGGTCTCCTGGACCTGTTTTTGTCTGCCTCGGTCTTTTTTTGCCAAGGCAGCGGAATCCAACGCAAAACGCCAGCGTTTGGGTGGGGTCTGCTCAGGTCACCACGCGCAACTGTTGCCGCGGGGCCGCTGTGCCGCTGCGCAGGGCATCGTAGGGGTCGTCGGGGGACAGCATCATGTCGACCACCTGGCGCAACAACTGACGGCGTCCACGGGCCGAATAGAACCCGCCCGGAAGTTGCGAAGTTTCAAGAAGATACCGACGATAATCCTTGTAGGCGCGGTTGTCCGGACGGGTCGCACCGGCAAAGAAGTCGGCCAGCGGCTGGGTCGAGACGAACTCGGGCTTGTCATAGACCGCGCGCCCGAAAACCTTGAGCGGGATGCCGCGCCAAAGCACCTGCTGGCCTGCGGTGGAATTGACCGTCACGGCGCTGCGCGCGTCGTTCAGAAGCTGGGCCAGCTTGCCGCCGCGGACGTAGTGGACCCGGTCGGCCACGCCATGATCGCGCGCGGCCTGGCGCACGGGAACGCGACCATCCTCGAGCGGATGGGCCTTGATCACGAGGTGATGGTGCCCCGGTGCCCCGGTGGCAAAGCCCCGGATCACCGAGTCGATGAACTCCACCATGCTGTCGAAGGGCGAATGTTCGCGGAAAGACGCATCATGTTCCAGCTGCAACAGCGTGAGATGATAGGGAAAACCGCCCTGACGGATGCGCAGTGTGGCCCAGGCGCGCTCCAGCGCGATGGCCGGCATCAGCACCAGGCGTCGCAGGTACAAAATGAATTCGCGGGTCACGGTGATGTCGCGGTGACTGCGGAAATTCCGGTAGTCGCCGTTCCGGAACATCACGAACCAGTGGTACAGGGCACCGTAGAAGATGTGCTGGCGCATGTCGCCCCAATGGGCAGGGGGCAGTGGTGCCTCCATGTCCGACAGCTTCAGCGCCTCCTGCATGTCTTCGACGCTCATGTCCATAAGGCGCGAATGGCCGTTGGTGCCGCCGCGCTCGTAGGTGACCCAATAGGGGCGCAGATATCCCTCTTCGAAAACGTGGACGGTCACGTCCATGTCGCGTGCGACCGCGATGGCCTCGGCGTGGATCGTGCGCGTGTCGCCGTAGAGCACCAGGTCTGTCACGCTCTTTTCGCTGACCAGCCCGCGAAGCGTTTCGGGCCAATCCTCGGCCCGGCCGCGGAAGGGGATGTAGCTTTTGGGATGGAACCAGAAGGCACGGTCGCCCGCGTTGAACCCAACGCGCCAGACCTCGGCACCCGCGCGGCGCAGCATCTTGCCCAGCCCGTTGAAGAACGGGCCGTGGGGGCCTTGCAGGAACAGAAATACGCGCGGGTCTGCCATGCCTGTGCTCGTGCGCCCGGGACGGGCGGGGTCTGTGTTTCTTTTGGTTGGCAAGCTTCTATCCCGCAATCCTGCCCAAAATAAGGCTTAAGTGACGCGATCCTTCCCCGTCAGGCGGCTTGCCTTGGTCCCGGCCCCGCGATACCTGCGAAGAAACACCCAAGGGAGCGGCCCCATGTTCACAGGCATCGTCACCGATATCGGCACCATCCGCCAGGTCGAGCAGCGCGGCGATCTGCGGGCGCGCATTGCCACGGGCTACGACACGGGTCGCATCGACATCGGCGCCTCCATTGCCTGTGACGGGGTGTGCCTGACCGTGGTGGCACTCGGCGCTGACTGGTTCGACGTGGATGTGAGCGCCGAGACGGTGTCGAAGACCAACCTGACCACCTGGGCCGTGGGCAAGCGGCTAAACCTCGAACGCGCGCTCAGGCTCGGGGACGAGTTGGGCGGGCATATCGTGTCGGGCCATGTGGATGGCGTGGCCGAGATCGTGGGCATGGGTGATGAGGGCGACAGCACCCGCGTGACCCTGCGCGCGCCCGAGGCGCTGGCGAAATTCATCGCGCCCAAGGGGTCGGTGGCGTTGAACGGTACGTCGCTCACGGTGAACGAGGTCGATGGCTGCGATTTCGGCATCAACTTCATCCCCCACACCAAGACCGTCACCACCTGGGGCGATGCGGCTGTGGGTGATCCGGTGAACCTCGAGATCGACACGCTGGCGCGCTACGTGGCGCGACTGCGCGAATGGGGCTGAGGCGCTTCTGGCGAAAGCCAGCGCCGCCCGCACCGGCGGCGGGGGATCCGTTGCGCGGGCTGGCCTTCGATGACCCGGGCGGGCCCATCGGTTCCTATCTGCTTGAAGGTCTTGCAAAGATCGAAGGTTGGGGCGCAAATCCCTTTACTGCAAGAATTTTTCTGATCCTAGATGCGGCGCAATCCGCAGCGGGCGTGACGGGGCACCTGTTCGAACTGGGCGTGCATTATGGCCGGTCGGCGATCCTGTTCGCGCTCATGGCGCGGGCAGGGGAACACGCCGTTTTTCTCGATCTCTTCGACGATCAGGATGCCAATCTCGACCGCAGCGGCGAGGGCAACGAGGCCGTCCTGCGCGCGAACCTCGCCCGCTGGGCCCCCGGCACACCGGTCGAGATTGTCCAGGGCAATAGCCTTGAGACTGCCTTTGAGAACCTGCCGCATCTGGGGCAGGGCACGCGGCTGGCCCATATCGATGGGGGCCATCATCTGGAGGCGGTGCAGAACGACCTGGAAAAGACCGATGCCGTGCTGGCCGAAGGCGGGATCATCGTCATGGACGATTTCCTGCATTCGGGCTTTCCCGAGGTGAACGAGGCCTGCAACCGCTACCTGGCCGCGACCGACCGGCTGGTGCCCATCGCGTTGGGCCGCAACAAGCTGGTCCTCTGCCGCCCCTCCCATGCCGAGGGCTACCATGCCCATCTGGCCGGGCACCTGACGGGGAGGCTGGGCAAGCGGGTGCGCTTTCACGGGGCCGAGGCGCTGTGCCTTGATATCCACTAGGCTCCGCCGGCTGCCGCGCGTCACATTCATAAAGGCATATGTTGTGCGGTCCCATGCCGCAGGTTAGGCTGCGGGCAAAACCAACGACCGGGAGGAACACGATGCCGCTTTTGAAACCCACGCGCCGCGAGCTGTTGAAGATCGCCGCCGCCATGCCCGCGCTGACGCTGCCCGCAATGGGCCGTGCGCAACTCGGTGCCCCAGCGGCCGAGAACCCCGGCTATTTCCGGGTCACCCTGGGCGATACGCGGCTGACGATTCTGTCGGACGGCTTTTTCAGCCTGCCGACGGACGGGCAGGCGGTGAATGCGGATCGCGACGAGGTGAAAGCGTTTCTCGAGGCGCATTACCTGTCGCCCGAGATGGGCTATTCGCACACCAACCACCTGCTGGTGGAGACCGGCGACGCCACGGTGCTGGTCGATGTCGGCTCGGGCTTTCGCTTCATCGACACGGCGGGTCGGCTTCTGGACAACATGGCGGCGGCGGGTGTCGATCCGGGGGATGTCACCCATGTGGTCATCACCCACGCCCATCCCGATCACATCTGGGGCATTCGCGACGATTTCGACGAGGCGATCTTTCCCGATGCGGAATACATCATCGGCGAGACCGAGCACGGGTTCTGGATGCAGGACGGGCTGGCGGGGCAGGTCGACCCGGAAATGCAGCAATTCGTCGTGGGCGCCGTCAACTCGATCGAGACCGACGGTGTCGAGTGGACGCTGGTGGGCGACGGTCACGAGGTCGCGCCGGGCATCCGCCTGATCGACACGCCGGGCCACACGCCGGGGCATATGAGCCTGGTGCTGGAAAGCGGAGGGCAGCAGCTGATCGCGCTGGGCGACAGCATGAGCCATGCCTACATGAATTTCGCCCAGCCCGGCTGGTACAACGGGTTCGACATGGACGGCGATGTGACCGTGGCCACGCGCAAGCGGCTTCTGGACATGGCCGTGGCCGACCGTATGGCGGTGCTGGGCTATCACTTCCCCTTCCCGGGCGTGGGCCATGTGATGGCCGACGGCGACGCCTATCGCTTTGTTCCGGCGCTCTGGCAGTTCGACTGACCCAGCGGTGCGCGCGTCCCGCGGGGACGCGCGCCCACGATATCTCGCGTCCCTGCCGGGGCAGGGCCGCTCGGGGTGACAGGTATTTGAGCCAAGAAGAAGAGGCGGGGTTACGCAAAGACCCGCGCCCCTCCCCCACTGGTCAAGCCCCCGGGCTTGGGCTATGTGCCCGCGTGCAAGAACGGAAGGCCGCCCCATGACCGAGACCGCCCCCTTCGAAAACCCAGGACCCGTCGAGGAAAACTGGCGCGATGCCGTCTCCTCGATCGAGGAGATCATCGAGGATGCCCGCAACGGACGGATGTTCATCCTGGTCGATCACGAGGATCGGGAGAACGAGGGCGATCTGGTGATCCCCGCGCAGATGGCCACGCCCGATGCGATCAACTTCATGGCGACCCATGGCCGGGGCCTGATCTGCCTGTCGCTCACGGCCGAGCGCGTGGATGCGCTGGGTCTGCAGCTGATGTCGACGAACAATTCCTCACGCCACGAGACGGCGTTTACCATCTCGATCGAGGCGCGCGAGGGCGTGTCCACCGGCATTTCTGCCCATGACCGGGCGCGGACCGTGGCGGTGGCCATCGACGCATCGAAAACCGCCGCCGACATCGCCACGCCGGGCCATGTCTTTCCCCTGCGCGCCCGCACCGGTGGCGTGCTCGTGCGTGCGGGCCATACCGAGGCGGCCGTGGATATCTCGCGTCTGGCGGGGCTGAACCCGTCGGGCGTGATCTGCGAGATCATGAAGGAAGACGGGTCCATGGCGCGGCTGCCGGACCTCGTGGCCTTTGCCCAGCGGCACGGGCTCAAGATTGGGACGATCAGCGACCTGATCGCCTATCGACGCCGGAACGACAACCTTGTGAAAGTCGAAAGCGAACAGACCATCACGTCGGAATTCGGGGGCGACTGGACGCTGCGGATCTACACCGACACCACCCACGGGGCCGAGCATATCGTGCTGATCAAGGGCGATATTTCCGGCGATGACCCGGTGCTGGTGCGGATGCATGCGCTGGACCCGATGCTGGATATCGTGGGCACCGGTCCCCGGGGCCGCGCGGCCGAGTTCGGAGATGCGATGGAGGCCGTCGCGGCCGAAGGGCGCGGCGTTGTCGTGCTGTTACGCGATCTGCAAATGAAGCTGGCAGCGGATCAGGAGGTTTCGCCCCAGACCCTGCGCCAATATGGCCTTGGCGCGCAGATCCTGTCGTCGCTGGGCCTGTCGAAACTGGAGCTTCTGACCAATTCTCCCACGCCCAAGGTCGTGGGGCTCGAGGCCTATGGGCTTGAAATCGTCGGAACCCGCAAAATCTCGGAGCTTGGCTGATGTCCGGACATGAAACCCATTACATCCTGCCGCGGCCTGCCTTCGACAAGCCGGTGAAGCTGTTGATCGTCGTGGCGCCCTATTATCGCGACATCGCCGATCAGCTGATCGCCGGCGCAAAGGCCGAGATCGAGGCGGTGGGCGGCACCCATGACCTGGTCGAGGTCCCCGGCGCGCTGGAGATCCCCACGGCGATCGGCATGGCGGAACGGCTGTCGAATTTCGACGGCTATGTCGCCCTGGGCTGTGTCATCCGGGGCGAGACCACCCATTACGAGACGGTGTGCAACGACAGCTCGCGCGGGATCACGCTTTTGGGTCTGCAGGGGCTGTGCGTCGGCAACGGCATACTGACCGTTGAGACCCGGGATCAGGCGGTCGTGCGTGCCGATCCCGACCAGCAGAACAAGGGCGGCGGCGCGGCCGCAGCGGCCTTGCATCTGGTGGCGCTCGCCCGTAAGTGGGGCGGCCAGCGCAAGGGCGTGGGCTTCAAACCCGCCCAGGGCGAATACCAGATCGCGTCGGACGACAAGGGCACCCGCACCACATGACCACCTCGACCCCGAAACCGGGCAACCAGAAGCTGGCGATGAAATCGGCGGCGCGTCTTTATGCCGTGCAGGCGCTGTTCCAGATGGAGCAGTCCGGCCAGTCGACGAACGCGGTCATCCGCGAATTCCTCGATCACCGCTTCGGCGCGACCTATGACGAGGACGAGATGATCGACGGCGATATCGACCTCTTCCGCAAGGTGGTCGAGGACGCGGTCAATTGGCAGGCCTCGATCGACCAGATGACCGACCGGGCGCTGGTGGCCAAATGGCCCATCGCGCGGATCGACCCGACCCTGCGCGCGCTGTTTCGCGCAGCCGGGGCCGAGCTGACCCAGTCCAACACGCCGCCCAAGGTCGTGATCGTGGAATATGTGCAGATGGCGCAGGCCTTTTTCCCCGAGGGCCGCGAGTCGTCCTTCGTGAATGCCGTGCTCGATCACATGGCTCGCGAGGCCCGGCCCGAAGCGTTCTGAGCCCTGTTTCCGTAATTGCGCCAATCGGTCTTACGATAAAGTTTTGGCCGGGTCACGGGCACTTGACGGGCGGAGGATGGCCGATTTTCGGCAACTCCCTTGTCTCTTCGCTGCAGTGCGATACTGTCATGTTCAACAGACAAGGGGAGCTGTGACATGCCCAAGCTAATCAGCCTTTACATGCGTCAGACCGCGATCGGGTTCGCCCTGTCGGCGGTGTTTGTCGGCATGCTGCTCTATTTCAACGTGGTCAACCTGTGGCATCTGGTGACCCATACCGATGGCGGGTTCCTGGCCGTAGGCCTTCTGTGGGTTTTCAACGGGATCGTCTTTGCGGGCGTGCAGTTCGGGATCACCATCATGCGGATGGCGGATACCGAAGACGACCGTGACGACGGTGGCAATCGCAGCCGTGAATATGCCACGATCCCGGTCCGCGTCGAAGAGCGCAAGCAGCCGTTCTGAGCTGAATTCCAAACGGATCGAACAAAGCAAAAGGGCCGGGAATTCCCGGCCCTTTTTTCATGTGACGGGTCCGCAGCGACCGTGTGGTTATCTCATTCCCGAGGACCTGTATATACAGGTGGGCGCCAGGTAACCGAACCAGGGCTCGGACAGAGCCAGCTCCCTCGGATTTGCTTAAGGCCACCGGAATGCAACCGTGTCACGAGAAGTGCAGCACCCGTCTGATCCGCACATAAGCCGGTCCGAGGGGTGGGACAAGGGCCGCGTTACGCAGCGTCGGGCGTGCCGGTCGCAAGGCGATAGGTCGTCAGCTCTTCGGGCACGAGCAGGTAAATCTCGTCCGGGGGCGTCACCAGCGCGTGCTGCATCAGCCGTGGGTCGATATCCATCTCGACCAGGTATGCCATGACCTCGCCCTGGCCGCGCTGGATGTCTTCGACCGCGACAAAGGCGGGCAGGATCGTGCTTTCGCCGAAATAGTGCTGGTGGACGCCGACCATCGCGTTTGGGTCGACGGTGCGCGCGGTGCCGCCAGCCAGCAGGTAGGGGCAGGCCGAGAGGCAGACATCGCCGGCCTCCAGAACCGTCTCCGCCCCCAATGCGCGGATCTGGCGGCCCAGCGCCAGCGCATCGGTGACCGATCCGCCGGGCGAGTTGAGCCGCACGCGTGTCGGGGCCGCCGCATTCAGGTCATCGGCCAGCCGCTCGGCATCGCCGCCTGCGATGCCGCCTTCGAGCAGGACAGTCCCATCCTCAAGCGTGGTCAGCACCAGCCGTTCGGGCAGGGGCGGCGCATCGGGTGCGCGCAGGGGTTGGGGCAGGTCGTTCGGGGTAAAGCGGCGGGTCTGGTCGCCGGGGCGCACGGGGGTTTCCAGCTGCGGCGCGCGCTCGGTTCCGGGCCAAAGCGCAAGGCCGCCTTCCAGATCGCCCGCCACCATCAACCCGCCCAGGCCCAGTTGCAGGGCCAGGAGGCCGCGCATGGCAGTCTTGGCCGTCATCCCGCTCATCGCGGCACCTTGGCCGACAAGGGCACCGGGCGGTCTGTCTCGGGCTGTGTGTCGGGCCGTGTACTGGGCCCGTCATGGCTGGGCATGGTCTCCATCGTCAATTCCGCCTCGCGCAGGGCCCCCAGCGCCGCGCGCAGTTCCGCCAGCGTCATGGTGTCGGACAGGTCCGAGCCCTCGCGCCCCAGTCGGATGGCCGATTGCGTGATCGCGATGATCAGGACAAGCACGCCGGGCAACAGGTCGATGGCAATCGCGCCGGCCCAACTGGGCACGAAGTTGCGGGCATACAGAATGACCGCATCGGCCGCCGAGATGGGGGTGTAGTTCACATCCGCAGGCGGGGTCATGGCGACGACCTCGGCCGCGGCGGCCTGAAGCGTGTCGGCGCGCTGACCCAAGACATCGAGCACCGAGCGGATGGTCGCCGCCTGGTCGCTGGCCACATCGGCACGGGTGTCAAGCTCGGGCAGCACGACCGAAGCTGACAGGTCTTGTGCCGCGCGTTGCACCAGCGGCGCCACGGAAAGCTGGCGCAGTTGCGTGATGATCCCCGCCAGCCGCACCGCCTGTTCGGAAAACTCGACCGAGCGCGCCTCGACCGCGCCTTGTTCCACGGTAAGCGCGCGCATCCGGCTCAGGATCGCGTTGCCCTCGGCAAAGGCGGCTTCGACCAGCGGGCCCTGGCTTGCGATCTGGGTTTCCAGCGCAGACAGTTCCTCGGCCTTTTGGGTCAACACGCGGAAGACGGCGCCGCGGCCCGCCAGGCCCGACAGGCTGCCCGCGGCCTCCTGTTCGCCCAGATCCTGAAAGCTCTGACGCACGCGGGCAACGTCGCGCTCCAGCCCTTGGGCCGAGACGGCGATTTCATGCGCGCCCTCGAGTGCGCTTTGATAGTCCTGAACAGTGCGGGCGAGGTGCTGTTCTACCGCCGCCGCCCCGGCCAGAGCGGCCGCGTTGAGCCAGCTCGACATCGCGATGATTGCCACGCTGCCCAGCCCCATCGCGCCCAGAAGACCCATCCGCGCCCGCGCGCCGCGCACGGCGGGAAACAGGCGCATGAGATAGGACCAGAACACGAAGATACCCACGGACACGGCCACCGAATAGGCCACGCCCGCAAAGGTCGACATCGCGCCCTTGTCGTCCAAGAGCGACGAGACGCCGAGATAGGTGTAGATGCCCGAGGCCACCGCCAGCACGCCCAAGGCCGCGCCCGTGAAGCTGTCGAGCCAGCCCAGATGCCCCTCGAGTTCGCGCGCATAGCGCACCCCGCGCGGGTTCTTTCGCGCGTCCGTGTCCACTGTCATGGGCTCACTCCCTGTTCGTCGCGTCAAAGATACGCACTGCGGCCCCGATTGCCATGTCGGATGGAGCGGGGGTTGCTTTTGTTCACGGAATGTTCATTCTTTTGGGCATGGACCCGCTTGTTGCCCCACCGTCACTGAAACCCGGCCAGCTGCTGGCGCGGGGCGTCTGCCGCCACCTTGCCGCGCTGGGCTTTGCCACGGTCGAAGAGCTGACCCCGACCCGCGGGCTGCGCGTGGATGTGATGGCGCTGGGGCAAAAGGGCGAGATTTGGGTGGTCGAATGCAAATCCTCGCGCGCGGATTTCATGAGCGACCGGAAATGGCAGGGCTATCTGGACTGGTGCGACCGCTATTTCTGGGCCGTCGATACAGATTTCCCGACCGAGCTGTTGCCCGAGGGCACGGGGCTGATCATGGCTGATGCCTATGATGCCGAGATCCTTCGGATGGGCGCGGAAGACAAATTGGCACCGGCCCGGCGGAAAGCGGTGATCCAGGGATTCGCCCGGCACGCAGCCTTTCGATGGCACGCTGCCAGAGATCCCGGAGCCAGCCTGTCCAGCGTCTGGTCCTGACCAGCCGAGAGACCTGCTCGGGCCGCGCGATCAGGCGTGCCTCAAAGGCCCGCAAGACAGGACGCGCCGCACGGCTGTAGACCAGAACGTCGTCCCGGTGGGGCGCAAGGTCCGGGAACAGGGCCAACAGTTCTTCCCGCTCGGCGGCAGGCAGTCCGACGATGGCAGGCGCGTGGGGCTGCAGGCTCTCGGTCAAAAGCCCCTCGGAGGCGACCAACTCGTGGCGGTCGAGGGCCAGATGGTAGTAGGTGAAGCCGCTTTGCGGTGTCGTGATCTGCACCGTCGCGCCGTTCACGAGACATTTTGCGGGCACGAGCGCACCATCGTCGAGGCCGAAATTCAGCGCGATATCGGGGCCTTCGACCAGAACCTTGTGCTGCTGCGACAGCCATAGGGGGCGCGATGGCCGTCCCGGACCCAACGCCCCCTTGGCGATCCGGATGGGCCGCATCCTGGGCTGACTGCGCAGGACCGAGGCCGAGACCGCGGTTTTGCCGACCCAACGCAAAACCCGCGCGCCGCCATCGAGGGTCAGCACCGCATCGCCTGCTTTGAGCAGTTCGATCCGGCGCGGGCCCTTGGGCGTCATGATCCGGGTTCCGGGCCCGAAACAGACCATCCCGGTCATCAACACGTCATGGCTCGTGCTGACGCTTTCTCCGTTCTCGAACGTGGCCACGATATCGACGTCGATCGTGTCGCCCGGGGTGAAGGGAAACCCGGTGATCTCCACATCCTTCAGGGTGAAGCCCAGCGGCGACTGCACAAGCGCACCATCGCCCGGGGTGTAGGTGGCGTAGGTCACGCCGTCGATCACCACCTCGACCTGCGCGAGGTCGGACAGGGGCGGGGGCGGAGAGATGATCGCGTCGGACAATTGCGACAGGTCGGTGATCTGCGTGGCGCCGCTGGTCGTGTCCAGAAGGTCCAGATCGTCAAGGCTAGATGCGGCGCCGACGCCAATCGCGGAAATGCTGCCGTTATAGGTGTTCTGGATCGTGTCCAGCTCGTTGTCGAAGTTGGTAGATCCATTGGAAAACCCGTCCGACATGAACACGATGTGGTTGGTGTCCATGTTGTCGACGTCATTCGTCGGGTCGCCATCGGTCCGGGTCGCATCCCAGGCGTCGATCACCTCGTCCAGGGCCGCATCGAAATTGGTTGAACCGCCCGACCGGAGACCGGACAGCGCCGCGTCGAAGGCGGATTGGTTGTCCATATTATAGGTGCCGATCGTGCGCGCGTTGCCATCATAGGCGATCAGCGTGATCTCGACCTCGTCGGCGGTGTATCCGGCATCCAGCATCTGCTTGAAGAGGGTCTGCGCCGCCAGGACCTGCGCCTCGAGCACCGACTCGATATCGCCGTCCCCGTCCAGATCGCTGCCCGAGGGGTCGTCCGTCGAGCCGGATTCGTCGATCACAAGGGCGATGTTGATGTCTTGTGTCAGGCCCGAGGTGGATAGCCGCACGTCGACCGACAGGCTTTCATCCGTTTCGCTGTCGAGAACGGATTGAAGGGTCACGGTCTTGCCGTCGACAGAGCCTGTAGTTGTGCGTTCGATTTGTGCCATCAGCAGCCAGTCGGTTCGAGTGAGGGACTCGGGGCAACTGGCAAGACACGGGGGCAACCGGAGGACTGGTGACCTGACACTGCGTTCACCCTGATCGAAAGTCAGGGTGAAACACGGGTCAATTTGTGAAAATTTTTGGGTTTTGGCCCATGGGACTGCAGGCTAATTGCGCGGTTCGGGGCCTAAAGTGGACAGGTTTCAACCTTTGGGCGGCGGCCTGTCTTGGCGTTCGCGCTTAACGCTTCTTGGGCTTCACCTGCCGAGCGCGGGCGGCGGCGGCGCGGATTTCCTCGGCGATCTCCTCGGCCTCGTCGGGGTCGAAATCCATCGGGATCTCGACACTGCCATCGGCTTCGACAAAGATGCGCACCATGCCCGTATCAGTCGGGCCGATCTGCAGGTTGGCTTCGATATCGCGTTCGGTGTCGATGCCCATGGGCGCTCTCCTTGGATGGCGCGCAGGCCTATCGCTTGTGATGGGCATTGACAAGAGGGCGAGGGGCCATGACGGCAGATGTGATCCTGCGAGACCTCGAGATCGGCGATGCCGGGTGGCTGATCCAGCAGCATGCCGAGCTGTATGCCCGGGACGAGGGGTTCGATCACAGCTTTGAGGCGCTGGTGGCCGAGATCTTGGCGGATTTCATCCGGCACCGCGACCCGGCTTTTGAACGAGCCTTCATCGCTTGTCGCGGCTCCGTGCGGCTGGGAAGCGTCTTTTGCGTGCGTTCGGGCGTGGCCGGGGTCGCCAAGCTGCGGCTCTTTCTGCTCAGGCCCGAGGCGCGGGGGCTGGGTCTGGGCAAGCGGCTTTTGCAGGCCTGCATGGCCTTTGCCCGGGATCGGGGCTATCGCAAGATGATGCTGTGGACCCATGAAAGCCACCACGCGGCCTGCGCGCTCTATGCCCGCTCGGGCTGGCGCTGCACGGCGTCGAAACCGGTCAGAAGCTTCGGCGTCGATCTCGTGGAGCAAAGCTGGGAAATCGACCTCTAGGCGCTTGCATTCGTGGAATGGGGCCGTTATTTCACCCGCCAGTGCCGCCTTAGCTCAGTTGGTTAGAGCGCTGGATTGTGGATCCAGAGGTCCCCTGTTCAAGCCAGGGAGGCGGTACCATCCCGCCATCATCGTGTCGTGACGCGAGGCCTTTGGTCTGCCTTTGGTGCAGCGGGATCAGCCCTGCGGCAGTCTGAGAACGACGCTGCGCCCGCCCTTGGTGTAGCGCAGTTCGCTGTCACCTATGGCGGCCACGCGGCCCCCGTCGATCCGGTCGCCCACCTGCACCTTCTGGTAACGGCCATTGGACAGGCGCACCAGCGCGCGCCGCTTGGACGGCGTGCCGTAGACCCCGATCAGGTTGATGCGACGCAGGTTGATGGCATTGGACACAGTGGCCTGCCGGGCGACCGATGCGCTCGACGGGATCGAGGGGGTCACGCTGCGCGGTGCGACCGACGCGGTCTGCACCGGTTCCGGCGTTTGTTCGGCCCGGCGCACGATGGCGGCGATATTGCCGGGGCGGGCCGTGGGGACAACGGAGGCGGCCACCGCCTGGGCGGTGGGGGGCGCGTCATCCTGTTCTTGCGCCTCTTTCAGCGCCTCGGGGCGCGGGCGCGGGCGCATTCCGGCAAGCTCGGTCCGGGTCAGGCCGCCAAGCTGGCTGCGTTCGTTCTGTTCAACCAGGTCGTCGGGGCGCAGGCGCGGGCGGAACCCGGCCAGGCGCAGCTGTTCCACGGTTTCCTCGACGCTCTCTGCTGTGGTCGCATCGGGGTCGGGCTGGCGTACAGGCGGCTCGAGCGGAGGACGGCCTGCAAAGACGATGACTCCTTGTGGGGTAACACTGCCCCCGGGCGTGGCGATCACGAGGCCATCGGCGCCAAAGGTGAATTCGGTGCCCGCAGGCGGTGGTGTGCCGGGGTCGCGCAGAGCCAGATCGGTCTGGCTGGTATCTGGCCGGGGCAGGGAGACGGGGTCGTGCTCGGGCACAACCGGGTCAATCGACGCGATGTAAAGATCCTGCAGGCCGGCGATGGCTGGCGGCACGGATTGACGCGGGGCCATTTGCCAGATGCCGGTGGCGGCATATTGCGTGTCGGCCTCGTCCGGGGTGATGGGCGCCGGGGGCTCGGGCTGGGCAAGGGCCGGGGCAGGCCGGTCGCTCTCCGGTTGTGCCGCCTCGTCAAGGTCGAGCGCGGCCATCTCCACCGCATCGGTGCCGGGGTCTCGTGCGCCGGTGTCGTCCATCAGCGCGCCGTCCTGCACCGGTAGCGCCGCCGGTACGGCCACCTCGGACATCTCTGGTTCGGCTGTTTCGCCGGGTAGTGTCTCGACCACGATCAGGGGTGTCCCGGTGCGCCATCCCGCGAGGTCCTCGTCCCGGTCGACCGCCGCCCAGACGGCGACGCCAGCGAGGAACAGCAACAACAGAACCGTCAGGATAAGCCCCAGGAATTTCGGCTTGCCGCGCGTCGCCTCGCGATTGCGCGCGCCGAAGACCGTCATGCGCTGGGTTTCGCTGTCGACCGTGTCGATGTCGGTGTCGAAGTCTGGGGCGGGCGCGGCCTTGGCGGTGCGGCCGCGTTCCGGCAGGCGCCAACCGATCCGGCGTGACGGCGCGTCTGTTGCCGCAGGCGCCGTCGCATCCTCTGCGGGATCGGGGCGTCGCAAGCTCGCGATCGTGCGATCGGCCACCCTGGCTGCTGCAGCGTCCGCATCATCCTCGGTCGCGACGCGCGGTGCGGTGCGCGCAGCGGGCAGATCGAAGTCGGGCAGGGTCGGAGCGGAAACGGCCGCGCCCTTGGCCCGCGCGGGATCGTCGTCGCGGGCCACGCCGCCAAGGCGCGGCGCCGCGGGCGTATCGGGGCTGTCCCGGCGGGCCCGCACGCTGGCGAAGGTCACCGATTCCGACTCAGGGGCGGTGTCGGCCTCTGGCTCCGGCATGGCCTCTGGCTCGGTGTCGGCCTCTGCCTCGGGCGCTGCGTCGATTTCCCGGGCCGGCTTGGCGTCCGCTGGCGTGGGCGTAGCATCGGCCTTGGCCGCGTCAGGCGCCTCTTCCGAAGCGGACGGTTCAGGTGTCTGTGCCTCCTTGTGCTCGGTCTTGTGGGCGACCTCCGGGGGCTCGGCAGGCGCGGCTGCGGGTGCGGCAGGCTGGGGCAGGCGCGCGCGCCCGACGATGCGTAACGGGTCCTTATCGGGCTCGACGCTTTCCCCGGAGCCGATGACGGACGTCGCGTGGACCGTGGGGCCGAAGAAAGGCTCCCACGCACCGTCATCGGCGACGGAGACGAAGCTGATCGGCTGGAACTTGTGCTCGACCGCGAAGGCCTCGGCCTCTTCCAGCGTTTCGCGGGCCACGGCGGCCACGCGGGTCTCGCCGCCCTCGGTCCGCCAGTCGAACGCCAGGTCCTCGACCGCGTAGGGCGTGGCCCCGTCCAGCGCCTCGCGAATCCGGGTCTGGAGCGCGTCGCCCGCTGCATTGCCGGTGTCGAGCGTGAGATAGCGGATCTGGTCGTTGGGGATGACGAGCTTGCTGCGCAGACCGTTGGGGTCGAGCGCCTGCGCGGTCGAGCGGAGCACCGACAGCTCGGCGGCAAGATCGCTGCTGTCCAGCGCCGCTTCGCCCACCAGATGCCAGCCGGACGGCACGCGGTGCAGAAGGCTGATCCCTTCAAAGGACAGCGACAGGGCGAAATTCGGTTTCATACGGGGCCTCTAGCACCCTTGGACCACACGGGGGAGTCCATGTCCTCCCAATTGGTGTTTACAGCAGGTTACCGCCGAGGAAAAGAAGCGCGACCTGCGGGCCCTTGCCTCAGGTCCGGATGCTGCGCAAGCTGGGGTGTCGCAATGCCCCGGGAGCCTGCCATGATCCGCCGCCTGACCGTTTTCCTTGTTGCCGCCGCGCTTGCCGCGGGCCCGGAGATCCTGACCGCGCAGGAGGCCCCGGTGCGCCAGATCACCGTGCAGGGCGAAGGCGCGGTCGACCGCGCGCCGGACATGGCGGTGATCACCCTCGGCGTCGAGGAACGCGCCGAGACCGCGTCAGAGGCGATGGCCGCCGCCAGTTCGGTC
Organism: uncultured Paracoccaceae bacterium; assembly: GCA_913062865.1. Lineage (GTDB taxonomy): Bacteria > Pseudomonadota > Alphaproteobacteria > Rhodobacterales > Rhodobacteraceae > CAJXWO01. The sequence goes on from CAJXWO010000031.1 coordinate 21,181, forward strand.
ACCCGCGCGCTGATCGAGACGCTCGATGCCGCGGGCATCGCCGAGCGCGACCGCCAGACCAGCCGGCTTGACCTGCGGCTGGTCTACAACCGGGCGTCGAGCGGGAGTTACACTGACAAGGTTGTGGGATTCGTCGCCTCGAACGAGCTGACAGTGCGGGCCCGCGATCTGATCGGTCTGGGCACGCTGCTGGACCAGATCTTCGATGCGGGTGCCAACCGGTTCCGCGGGCTGCGCTTCGATATCGACGATCCGTCCGAGGCGATGGATGCGGCCCGCCGCGCCGCCATGGCTGACGCTTTGGCCCGGGCCGAGCTGTTCGCCACCGCCGCGGGCGTGGCGCTGGGCGATGTCATCACGATCAACGAACACGGCGGAAGCCGTCCGGTCGCCGCGCCCATGGCCGAGATGCGCATGGCGTCCGATGCCGTGCCCATCGCGGCGGGCGAGGTTACGCTGCGGGCCCAGGTCAGCCTCGTGATCGAACTGGTCGACGCGGCCGAATAGACAGGGGGCCGCGCACCGGCGCGGGGCCGTGACCCCGCGCCGCTCCCGGCGTTAGCCGTGCGCCTTGTTCAGGGCCTGGTCCAGATCGGCGATCAGGTCGTCCGCGTCCTCAATCCCGATGGAAATACGCACCACGTCGAGGCTCGCGCCCGCGGCCTTCTGCTGTTCTTCGGTCAGCTGGCGGTGCGTGGTCGAGGCCGAGTGGATCACAAGGCTGCGGGTGTCGCCCAGGTTGGCCACATGGCTGAAGATCTCGAGCGAATCGACGAACTTCACGCAAGCCTCGTAGCCGCCCTTGAGCGCCACGGTGAAGAGCCCGCCCGCACCGCGCGGACAGATGCGCGCCACCCGGTCGTGATAGGGCGAAGAGGGCAGACCGGCATAGGTCACGCCCGCCACATGGGGGTGGCTTTCCAGCCAGCCCGCGACCTTGGTGGCGTTCTCAACGTGCTTGGCCATGCGCAGCGACAGCGTCTCGATCCCCATCAGGGTGTAGTGCGCCGCCTGCGGGTTCAGCGTCATGCCCAGATCGCGCAGGCCCACGGCGATCCCGTGGAAGGTGAAGGCGAGCGGCCCGAAGGTCTCGTGGAACTTGAGCCCGTGATAGGCGGGTTCCGGCGCGCTGAGCGACGGGAACTTGTCCGAGGCCGACCAATCGAAGCGGCCCGAGTCGACCACCACGCCGCCGGTGACGGTGCCATTGCCGGTCAGGAACTTCGTCATGGAATGCACGACCAGCGTCGCGCCATGTTCGATGGGGCGGCAGAGATACGGCGTGGCCGATGTGTTGTCGACGATGAGCGGCAGGCCCGCGGCCTCGGCGATACCAGAGATGGCATCGAGATCGGTGATATAGCCGCCCGGGTTGGCGATGGATTCGCAGAACACCGCGCGGGTGTCGTCGTCGATGGCGGCCTTCACGGCGTCTAGATCGTCGAAATCAACGAATGTGGCCGACCAGCCGAAGCGCTTGATGGTCTGGCTGAACTGGGTGATCGACCCGCCGTAAAGCCTTGTGGAGACGACGATATTCTTGCCCGGCCCCATCAGCGGAAACAGCGCTATGATCTGCGCCGCGTGCCCGGACGAGCAGCAGACCGCGCCCACACCGCCCTCGAGCGCGGCAAGGCGTTCCTGCAACGCCGCCACGGTTGGATTGGTCAGGCGGGAGTAGATATACCCCACCTCCTGCAGGTTGAAGAGCGCGGCGGCGTGATCCGCGTCGCGGAACACATAGGCGGTGGTCTGGTAAATCGGCGTCTGGCGCGCGCCGGTCGCCGGGTCGGGCCGGGCGCCTGCGTGGATCTGCAGCGTGTCAAAGCCGTAGGTGGGGCCGTCGGTCATGGTGTTTCTCCCTGGATAGATCTTTCCCGCGTTCCTATGCGATCGGGGCAGTTGCGGCAATTCCGCGACCGCAATAAGAACCGCGCCGCGCAGCACCGATCCGGGGCAGACCCTGCGTTCCGCCTTGCCCGTTGCTGCCGGAACACGGGTTTTGCACGGCGCGCAGACCTGCCGTCACCATATATGTGGTTCATGCTGGCGCAGACGGCTGCTCGGCATGGGTCGCCAAGTCGACGCATGACCTGGACACGTGAAAGGCCCGCTCACCGCATCCAAAAACCTTCCTTTTTGATGCGGTTGCGGATCGCCTGTTCCCGGCGGGGCAGGTTGTCCTGGTCGAACAGGGCGCGCACCTTGGCGCCGCGGCCCTGGTAGATCATCCGCTTGAAGGCCTCGTGGCCCTTGAGTACCTTCTTGATCTTGTTCGGCGCGGTGACCTCTTCCAGCACCTCGACCACGCGGTCGCTTTCGCGGGCGTAGAGCAGTGGCAAAAGCCGGTAGTGGCAGCTGACCGACCCGTCCAGGTACCCCTCGGGCAGAGTGTCGCGCCCGCCGCCAAAGGAATGGATGACCAGGGGCAGGGCGACCTGGTCGAGCCAGGGATCGAGGCTTTGGCACACAAGAGTCGCGGGCGGGGTGTCACGGATCCCGACGGCGTATTCGCGGAACCTGTCGCCGAAGGCCTTGGGGTCCTTGTAGAAGAAGAATCCGGCGTTGAAATACAGGTAGCGCTTCCAGAACTCGTCGGGCTGGCTCGGGTCCAGTGAGCTTTCGAAATCGAGCCCGAACTGATCGTAGAGGGACTTCCAGGTTTCGGTGTAGCCTGGACCGTACAGTTCGATCACGGGCCAGGTGCCTTCGCGCCGCAACGATCCGCTGGGCCGGTCGAAATCGAACGGTACCCCGGAGATATCCCCGGTGATCAGCGTGTCGGTGTCGAAAAAGACGAAGGGCTCGCCCTCGGGCAGGGTCTCGAGCGCCTCGATCTTGTTGCCATAGCGGTAAGCCGCTCCGAAGTCGCGGCTTTCGAAGGGTACGATCTCGGCCCCGAGATCGGCCAGCGCCGCGCGCGTTTCGTCGCCGCGTATGCGCGGGTCGGTGCGCGGCCACAGGGGGCCGGGCTGGGGTTCGGCCACGATCAGCCGTCCATCCCATGTCGGTGACGCGTGGCGCAGCGACGCCGCGAAAAGCACGGCCTCGTATTGCAGGCGCCCGCCCTGGCCGACCACCATGATGTTGAAAGACTTGGTCCTGCGCGGTTTCTTCGCCATGATCGTTTTACCCAACACTGCCTCGCCGGGACTATAGGGCCAAAGCCCCGGCCGGTAAAAGACGGGCTGGGCGTTCGCGACGTGAAATCGCCCTATGGTCGAAGGGAGAAAGAGCATGCTGGACATCATCCTGATCGGGATCGCCCTCGCGTCGGGCGGGGGCGGCGGGCCGTCCGGAACGGCCGTGCCGGAGGCAGACACCGCAGCGGCCGCGGCACCGTCCGTGCCCGGCGGTTTCGAGGCCGAGGACCAGACGCCGACGGGCAAGTTCACCACGGCGACCGAGGTGCGCCCGATCCTGCAAGCGACCCAGTCCAATTGGCTGGCCGTCCGCGATTACGAGGGGCAGGACTGGATCTACTTTACCCATCTTCTCACCTGGCGATGCGGCCTGCACCAGGTGCAATATGCCATCAACGACGAGCCGCTGCGGGTGCTCGAGCTGCCACCCTGCGACATGGGCCTGGCCCAGCCCTATGCGATCCCGACCGATTGGGTGATCTACGAGACCCGCCCGGCCGGTTCGGTAAGGTCGATGCGGGTCGAGGTGCTGTACGACGATCTGACCACGGAAAGCGCTGTCTTCGACCGATCCCAGATCGCGGTGCAGTAGGCGGGTGTCGCCCAAGGGGCCGCTGGCTGACAAGCGCGATCCCTGGGTCACGAACCGCCCCGCGCCGTGTCAGACCGATGATGTAGGGGAGAATGGTGGGCGACCTAGGAATCGAACCTAGCGTGCGTCTCCGCGAGGGAGTTACAGTCCCCTGCCACACCTTGCGGCCTGTCGCCCACGGCAAGGACCAAGGCCCTTGCGTGAGGGGCTGATTACAATCGCCCCAAACCTCCGTCAACCGGAAAATCCATGCGAAATCCCTTGGCAATCGGCCCGCGCCGACCCATGCTGCGCCACCTTGCAAAAGGGGCGCCGAGGCGATGAAAAAACCGAAATGGGTGGTGGACAAGGAGCGGTCGAAAAAGGCCGCGGCGGCGGAAACTGTATGGCTGTTCGGGTTGCACGCGGTGCGCGACGCGCTGGAAAATCCGCGCCGCGAAAGGCTGCGGCTGATCGTGACCAAGAACGCCGCGGACAAGCTGGCCCCGGCCATCGACGCCTCGGGGATGACGCCCGAGATCGTCGATCCGCGCAAGTTCACCGCGCCGCTCGATCCCGGATCGGTGCACCAGGGTGCCGCGCTCGAGGTCAGGCCGCTCGATTGGGGTCCTTTGGACGAGGTGGCGCTGCGCGGGGCGGGCGCGGGGCCGCAGCGGCTGATCCTGCTCGACCGGGTGACCGACCCGCATAACGTGGGCGCGATCCTGCGCTCGGCCGAGGTGTTCGGGGCCTCTGCCGTAATCGGCACCCGCCACCACGCGGCGCCCGAAACCGGCGCATTGGCGAAAACCGCGAGCGGCGCGCTGGAGCGCCAGCCCTACCTGCGTGTCCGCAACCTGGCCGATGCGATCACCGAGTTGCAGGCCATGGGTTACCTGGTTCTGGGTCTCGATGGTCAGGCCGATCAAAGCATCGAAGAGGCGCTGGATGGCAAGCGCGACCGCGCCGTGGCGCTGGTCCTGGGGGCCGAGGGGCCGGGTCTGCGCGAAAAAACGCGCGAAACCTGCGACGGATTGGTCAAGATCCGCTATGCGGGGCAATTCGGATCGCTCAACGTCTCAAATGCCGCCGCCGTTGCCCTATATGCATCTTTACCCAGGTAACGGAGGCGACCATTCCACAGGGCACGAAAATCGCGACATGCTGCTATTGCGGCACCCGCGCGGCGCTGGTTCTGTCCGGCAGCCAGCGCCATGAACTGGCCTGCAGCGCCTGCGGCGCGCCGCTTCATGAAATGAAGGCGCTGCGCAGCGATCCCGCGCGGCCCGCGCCCGCGCCGGTGGGGCCCCGGGCCGGATACCACGCCACCGTGCCCGAACGGCCGAAGAAGCCCAAGAAACGCAAGGCAAAGAAACGCAAGAGCCTTGGCCGAAAGCTTTTCAGCGAGGCGTTCGACCTCATTGAGGATATCTTGGACTAGGGCGGGCTTTGTAACAAATCTCACGCGCGGCCGCGCCAGGGTCACAAGCCCGTAGCGGGGCTTGGTCGGGCCGGGCCGAGCGGCCATTCTTGAAGCATCCCAGTGCCAAGGAGACCCGCCCATGCCGACGCGCCGCACCCTGATCCTGTCTGCCCTTGCCGCCGCACCCGCGCTGGCGCTTCTGCCCGGTGGGGCACAGGCCGCCGAGCCACCCGTCTTTTCGCGCGATGGCGCGGCAATTTCGGGCACCGACCCGGTCGCCTATTTCACCGAAGGCCGCCCCGTGGCCGGTCAGGCCGCCATCACCCATGACTGGAACGGCGCGACCTGGCGCTTCGCCAGTCCGGAGACGCGCGAGATGTTCGCAGCCGACCCCGAGGCCTACGCGCCGCAATACGGCGGCTATTGCGCCTATGCGGTGTCGCGCGGGTATACCGCCAAGACCGAGCCCGAGGCCTGGCATATCCACGAGGACAAGCTGTACCTCAATTTCAACCGCGCCGTCCGGGGCCTGTGGCGGCGCGATATCCCCGGCCATATCGCCCGCGCCGATGCCAACTGGCCGCAGGTTTTGCAGGCCTGATTTTTTAGGCCTGAGGTCGCCGCTTCGCTTAAGGCTTTGTTCACATATCTGCGAGACGCTCTTTTCTGCGGTTGTGTGTTGCCTATTTGTCAACGTTCGAGGCGCGGATGCGGAACTCCCGCGCTTCACTTCACTGTCCCTCGTTCCGTGACTGCGCCCGAGCTTTTGCTTGGGCGCTTTTTTTGTCCGGAAACTGCCGCTAGTGTCCGCCCATGACCGAGAGCTATTCCGACGCCTTTCTCAAGAACATCCTGACGCGGACCAAAACCGTGGCGGTCGTGGGCGTGTCCATGAACCCGGTGCGGCCCAGCTATTACGTTGCCCGCTACCTGGGGCTGAAGGGATTTCGCGTGATCCCGGTGAACCCCGGCCATGCGGGCAAGTCCCTGTTCGGGGAAACGGTGCTTGCAGATCTGTCGGAGGTGCCGGAAGTGATCGATATGGTCGATATCTTCCGCCGCTCCGAGGCGGTGCCCGAGATCGTGGAGGCGGCGCTGGCCCATCTGCCCAAGCTCCGCACGATCTGGATGCAGATCGGCGTCGCGCATGCCGAGGCCGCCGCAGTGGCGCGGGCGCGGGGCATCGACGTGATCCAGAACCGTTGCCCGAAGATCGAGTATCAGCGGCTCTTCGGAGAGCTGCGCATGGGCGGGTTCAACACCGGCATCATCTCGTCGAAGCTCTGAGCCGGGGGGCTCCTGCGTCGACGCAGGCGGTTGCGGCCCGTCGACGGGCCGCGCACTCTTAGCGGGACCGACCGGCCTTTTCGGCGAGACCCGATTGGCCCTGGCGGCGCGCGAGTTCCTCCATCACGTCGGCCAGCGGCACGTCGCGCGATTTCAGCATCACGAGGAGGTGAAAGAGCACATCCGCCGCCTCGGCGGTGAGACGCGCGCGGTCGCCCTTGACCGCTTCGATCACGGCCTCGATCGCCTCTTCGCCGAATTTCTCGGCGGCCTTTTCGGGGCCCTTGGCCAGAAGCTTCGCGGTCCAGCTTTCGTCCGGGTCCGCGGCGGCGCGGTCGGCCACGATGGCGGCGAGGTCATCGAGCGTCATGCGGCGATCCTTACGGGAATGCCGGCCGCGGCCATGTGGGCCTTGGCCTCTGCGATGGAATAGTCGCCGAAATGAAAGATCGACGCGGCCAGCACCGCGCTGGCGCCGCCTTCGGTCACGCCCTCGACCAGGTGGTCAAGCGTGCCAACCCCGCCCGAGGCGATCACGGGGATATCCACCGCGTCCACGATGGCGCGTGTCAGGGGCAGGTTGAAGCCCGCGCGCGTGCCGTCCCGGTCCATGGAGGTCAGCAGGATCTCGCCCGCGCCTTTGGCGTTGATCGTGCGGGCAAATTCCACCGCGTCGATGCCGGTTTCGCGCCGCCCGCCATGGGTGAAGATCTCCCATTTGCCGAGGGCCACGGTCTTGGCGTCGATGGCGCAGACGATGCACTGGCTGCCGAAACGGTCCGCCGCGCGGGCCACCACGTCCGGGTCGGCCACGGCGGCCGAGTTGAAGCTGACCTTGTCCGCGCCGGCGAGCAGCAGGTTGCGCACATCCTCGACCGTTCGTACGCCGCCGCCCACGGTGAGCGGGATAAAGCATTCCTCGGCCGTGCGGGTGACCACGTCCATCATCACGCCGCGGTTTTCATGGGTGGCGTGGATGTCGAGAAAACAGATCTCGTCGGCGCCCGCCGCGTCATAGGCGCGGGCGGCATCCACGGGATCGCCTGCGTCGCGCAGGTCGACGAAGTTGACACCCTTGACCACGCGGCCATCGGCCACGTCCAAGCAGGGGATGATGCGGGTCTTGAGCATGGTCGCCTTCTACGCGGGCGACGCGGGCGAGTCCAGCACTCCGCGCGAGGTCAGCGCCGCAGCGCGGCCAGGGCCTCTTGCAGGTCGATCGCGCCGTCATAAAGCGCCCGTCCGGAAATCGCGCCGTTGAGCTGCGCACCGCAATCCCTGAGCGCGATCAGGTCGTCGAGCGATGCGACACCGCCCGAAGCGATGACCGGGATCGACACGGCGCGCGCCAGCGCCGCGGTCGCGCCGATATTCGGGCCGCCCATCGCCCCGTCGCGGTCGATATCGGTGTAGATGATCGCGGCCACGCCCGCATCCTCGTAGGAACGGGCAAGGTCGGTGGCATCGACGTCGGTTTCTTCGGCCCAGCCCTTGGTCGCCACACGGCCCTTGCGCGCGTCGATGCCCACGGCGATCTGGCCGGGAAAGGCCTTGGCCGCCTCGCGCACAAGGCCCGGGTTCTCGACCGCGACGGTGCCCAGGATCACCCGCGCGAGCCCCTTGGACAGCCAGCTTTCGATGGTGGCCATGTCGCGGATGCCGCCGCCCAGCTGGGTGGGGATCGCGGTCGCAGCCAGGATCGCCTCGACCGCCGCGGCGTTCACCGGTGAGCCCTCGAAAGCCCCGTTGAGGTCCACCAGGTGCAGCCATTCGCAGCCCGCCTCGACAAAGGCGCGGGCCTGGGCGGCGGGGTCGTCGTTGAAAACGGTGGCCTTGTCCATCTCGCCGCGCAGCAGGCGTACGGCCTGGCCGTCCTTGAGGTCGATGGCGGGGTAGAGGATCATGTCAGGTCTGCTCGTACTATTTGGCGGAGCAATTAGAACCCTTCCGCCAGACATGCAAGCGGACCCGACGTCACGCTTGATTACGCAGGCCGCGCCTTCGCACAGTGATCGCCAGAGGAGAGATGGAGGAGATATCATGCGCAAGGCATTGTTGGCCCTAACCCTTGGGCTGGGCGCGGGCGCGGGCGCTGCGGCGGCAGATCCGGTCCTTGGGACGTGGCAGACCCAACCGGATGAGGGCAGCTATGCCCATATCGAGATGGCCCCCTGCGGCGCGCAGATCTGCGGGACCATCGCGCGGACGTTCAACAGCAGCGGCGAGTACCGCTCGGACACCCTGGGCAAGACGCTGGTCATGGGCATGGAGCCCGCGGGCGGCGGAAAATACAACGGCAAGGTCTGGCGCCCGGCCAATGACAAGATCTACATCGGCAAGATGGAGTTGCGTGGCGACCGGCTGGACCTGTCGGGCTGCGTGGCGGGCGGTCTGATCTGCAAGACACAGACCTGGGCGCGCGTGAACTGAGCGCGACCCTGTCCTAATGTACCGGACTGGCCATGTCGGCAGAACATGGCCGATCCGCAAATCCTGCATTTTGAAAACGGCAACGGCCCGACATATCTCTGTGCAATCCCGGAACGAGCCGGGTCAACTTCTGGATTGCGCTTATGAAACTGAAGGTCCTTGTCCTGTCCACGCTCCTGTCGGCCCCTGTGGCCGCCATGGCCGAGCCTGCGCTTGGCACCTGGCTGTCGCCGCCCGATGGCAAGGGGCAGGTCGGTCATGTGGAGGTCAGCAAATGCGGCGCAGCCCTGTGCGGTACCTTAGTGCGGGCCTATGACAGCACGGGCCAGCCGGTCACCACGCCCAATGTGGGCAAGCGGCTGATCTGGAACATGGTGCCTCAGGGCAACGGGGCCTATGACAACGGCGAAGTCTATGTACCGGCCTTCGGGCGCAACTACGATGCCGAGATGCGCGTGGCAGGCAACACGCTGACGGTCAAGGGCTGCCTGGGCCCGGTCTGCAAGAACCAGACCTGGACGCGGGTGCGCTAACCGAACCGGCTGCGGGCCCAGTCCGTCAGCTCGAGATCGCGCTGGTTTTTCCCGATGATGAGATCGCGCAGGGCCGCGTCCGGTTCGGATTTGGCCGCGGTCGCGTTGTGCCGGGGCAGGGGCGCCGGGTCGGGCACGCGGAATGCTGTCATGAGCCGGGCATAGGTCTCGTCCAGACGGTCCTGAAAGCCCACGATGGCCATGTCCGACAGGCGCGCCTTGGCCGCGGTGAGCGCGCCCGCGCCGTCCCTCCCGCCGCGTTCGTAGATCGAGGTGGCCAGCTGCCAGGTGGCCGTATCGGCGAGGTCGCGGAACTTCCAGACTGTGTCCGACAGCTTCAGCGCGCGGGCCAGGTCGGTCTGCCAGTCCAGCGCAGGGTCGGTCAGGGGCACGGGGGTGCCGTCCGCGTCGGGGACGGTGACACCGCCTTGGGTCTCGCGCCAGAAGGTGAAATTGGACACCACCCGCGCGACCGGATCGCGCAGGACGGTAAAGGTCGTCAGGTCGAACTCGTCCGACAGATAGCCCAGCTCGCGCCCGGCGATATGGCTGATCACCAGCTTCTTGCCCTTGAGCCCGCTGATCTTGGAATGGCGCACGAGCGTGTCGAACCATTCCAGCCGGATCGCGCGGTCCGGCCCAAGCGAGGTAATGGTCGCCTCGGCCAGCGACGCACCGGCGGTCTTGGGGATATGCATCATCACCCAGAGCGGCGGGCGCTTGGGCCGCCGGAGACCGGGCAGGGGCAGCTTCACGGCCGCCAGTCCAGGAAATTGGCGATCATGCGCAGCCCGGTGGCCTGGCTTTTTTCCGGGTGGAACTGAAAGCCCAGCATCGTGTCGCGCCCGACGATGGCGGTGATTGGGCCCGCATAGTCCACATGGGCGATCAGCTGCGCCGGGGCGGCCACCTGCATGTGGTAGGAGTGAACGAAATAGACGTGATCGCCCGTACCGACACCGTCGAGCACCGGGTGGGGGGTGTCGATCACAAGATCGTTCCAGCCCATATGGGGTACCTTGAGCGCGGGATCGGTGGGCGCGATGCGCACGACCTCGCCGTCGATCCAGCCGAGCCCTTCGGTCTCTTCGTACTCGTGGCCCATGCGCGCCATGAGCTGCATGCCCACGCAGATGCCCAGGAACGGGCGGGCCTTGACCGCGACCGCCTCGACCATGGCCTCGAAGCAGCCCGAGGCGCGCAGCGCGCCCGCGCAGGCGGGAAAGGCCCCGTCTCCGGGCAGCACGATCCGATCGGCGCGCGCCACGGTGTCGGCATCCGAGGTCACGACGACATCGCCCGCACCGGTCTCGGCCGCCATTTTCTGAAACGCCTTTTCGGCGGAGTGCAGGTTGCCGCTGTCGTAATCGATGATCGCCGTGAGCATGGGGGTCGAGGTCCTTTGTCCGGCCATGGGCGTGGCGCGAAACGTTCCCTGCGTCAAGGGGCCGGGATAGTGAGGTCCCGGGGCAGGCCCGGGACGGGGGCGCGCGGGGTTTCGCGGGACCGCCTAGAGCGATCCCTTCGTCGAAGGCACGGCGTCGGATTTGCGCGGATCGGTTTCGACCGCGTCGCGCAGCGCGCGGGCCACGGCCTTGAACGCGGCCTCGGCGATGTGGTGGCTGTTGATGCCGTGGAGCGCGTCCACATGCAGCGTGATCCCGCCATGGGTGCTGAGCGCCTGGAAGAATTCGCGCACCAGTTCGGTGTCGAAGCTGCCGATCTTGGCCGTGGGCATCTCGACGTTCCACACAAGGAAGGGCCGCCCCGACAGGTCGAGTGCGGCGCGCACCAGCGCGTCGTCCATGGGCAAGAGGCACGCGCCATAGCGCCGGATGCCGCGCTTGTCCCCCAAGGTCTGGGTGAGCGCCTGGCCCAGTGCGATGCCCACATCCTCGACGCTGTGGTGATCGTCGATATGGGTGTCGCCGTCGCAGCGCACGGTCATGTCGATCAGCGCATGGCGCGACAGCTGGTCCAGCATGTGGTCGAAGAAGCCAACCCCCGTCTGGTTGTCGTAAGCCCCCGTGCCGTCGAGGTCGATCTCGACGGTGATCTTGGTCTCGGCGGTGGTGCGGTCGATCTTGGCGCGGCGCATCGGTTTTCCTTTCCTGACCGGGCCGTTATAGGCCCACGGGCGTCCTTCGCCAAGCGGCGCGATTTCGGGATGGACGGGGACGGGGCGACATGCGAGGTTTCGGCCGTCCGTCAGCAAAGGAATGCGCCGATGACCCCCGTTTTCATCCAGATCCGCTGCAAACCAGGCACGACCTACCAGGTGGCCGAGGAAATCGCCCTGCGCGAGCTGCATTCGGAGCTTTACTCGACAAGCGGGGAGTATGATCTGCTCTTGAAGCTCTACATTCCCACGGACGAGGATGTGGGCAAGTTCATCAACGAGCGGCTGCTGGACATTCCGGGGATCGAGCGGTCGCTGACGACGCTGACCTTCAAGGCGTTCTAGGGCCGCACGCGCCTAGCCGGAACCGGCACCGCAAGCGCGCCGAACACCGGGCAGGCCAGGACCTCGCGCAGGGCGTCGGTCAGTCCGTCAGTGTTGTCCACGGTCTTGTAGATGCCCCCTGTCAGATGGGCCAGGCATTCGGCCGAGGTGGCCCGGGACATGTCGGTGCCGCCGGTGCTGGGCCATTCGAAGAACGCGCCCGTGATCCGGTAGCCGATCACGTGGACCGTCAGGTTCGGCCGCTGGGCCACCAGATCCGCCGCCAGCCGGCAGGGGCGGCCGCCGCAGTTTTCCTCGCCATCGGTGACCAGCACGATCGTGCCGGGCCCGTCGCCCAGCACGTCGGCGGCCTCGCGCACGGCCTCGGTCAGCGCGGTGCTGCCCGCAGGCTCCATCGTGTCGATCTCGGCCAGGATGGGCAGGTCGGCCTCGGGCTGGGGCGTCATGCGCAGGCTCACCCGGCAACTGGGCCCCGTGCCCGGCCCATAAAGCACCAGGCCCAGACGCCGCACGGGTGCGACCTGGGGCAGCACCCGGTGCATGGCGATGCGCGCCCCCTCGATCCGGGTGGCGCCCTGCAGGGCCAAGATTTCGGACATGGAACCGGAGCCGTCGAACACGATCATCGCGTCCTCGGTGCAGCCTTGCGACAGCGCCGGTGCGGGGCAGGCAAGCGCCAGCGCGGCGATCCATGCGGCAACCCTCATGGACCAAAAATGCCACGGACGGGCGCGCCTGTCAGGTCACATCAAACTGGGAAGTGTTTGGAGCGGGCGATGAGATTCGAACTCACGACCCTTACCTTGGCAAGGTAATGCTCTACCCCTGAGCTACGCCCGCGCTCCGATCCGGATGGGTCTCCGGCTGGTCCAACTGGAGCGGGCGATGAGATTCGAACTCACGACCCTTACCTTGGCAAGGTAATGCTCTACCCCTGAGCTACGCCCGC
>CAJXWO010000032.1 GCA_913062865.1 uncultured Paracoccaceae bacterium
GAAGTTCAAAAAGGCAGGATGGAGCAATGACTTCCTGCAAACACTCATCGAAGGCTTCTGAAGTGCGATTGCCCTGATAAACCGGCTTTTTCCCTCAGATCAACATGATCTATACCCAAAGCTGCGACAACAGCGCCAAGATAAACGGAGACAGAGCAGATGGGCTTCCCGGGAACATGGATGACCGAAAGCGAAAGCGTGGTCTATCGCGTCGTACCCAAATGCGCCTGCTCGACCATCGGCCAGATCATGTTCTATTCCGATCATGGCACGTTTTTCGACGGCGACATCCATGATGCCACGGCCGGCCTGCACAAGTGGGCCATGGATGACAGCCAGGAGATCATCTCGACCCGGGTGAAAGAGCAAAAGACCTTTGCCTTCACCTGCGTGCGCAATCCCTACACGCGCATCCTGTCATCCTTTTTCGACAAGATCTGCGGCATCCAGCGCAACGGCAAACGCTACCGCGGCAACCTCGTGCCGCTGTTGATCCAGAAATACGGGATCGAGGTTGGCGGCGATGACGGCAAGCAGGAATTCGACCAGATCAAGAGCTTCCGCCGCTTTCTGCTGTTCGCCCGAGACACCATCCGCTGGCGCCGCCCGATGGAGCCCGACATTCACTGGTCGGCCATGTCCGGCCATGTCTCGACCTTCATCGTGAACGGCGGCCGCTACGACAAGATCTTCTGGACCGAGCAGTTCAACGACGGGATGCAGCAGGTGCTCGACGCGATCGAGACGGCGCATGCTGTCAATCTCGACGAAATCCCGCGCTTCAACGAATCCGAGGGGCATGGACCCAAGCGCGCACACCCGGTCGAAGACTATTTCGACGACCTGTCGATGCACCTTGTCTACGAGATCTACAAACGCGATTTCGAGCTGTTCAAATACGATTTCGAGAACCCGGGAAACAAGATGCCCATCGGCGAGATCGACCTGGACGAGGTGCACGCCAAGCTGGGCGAGTGACCGGGGCAGCCGCCCAAATGTGAAGGTTTTGTGAAACCTTTCCGAAATAGACGCAGATCAAATCCGCTTTCACGGGGCTGTCCCAGTCTATGCCGGACACCGCGCACAGGAGGACGGCATGCTCGATTCCGATTCCCATTTCGGCTCTGCCTCGGGGGGCCGCAACGCCCCGCCGATCATGGAGATCAGCGATCTCAATCTCTGGTACGGCGACGACACCCATGCGCTCAAGGACGTGTCGTTCGACCTTTACCCGTCCGAGGCGCTGGCCTTTATCGGCCCATCGGGCTGCGGCAAGTCGACGGCCCTGAAATGCCTGAACCGGATGCATGACAACACCCGCGGCGTGCGGATCGACGGCCGGATCACAATGCATGGCGGCGACATCAGCGCCCCGGACGTGGACCCGCCCGTGCATCGCCGCAAATTCGGCTGGGTCGCACAGAAACCCAATCCCTTTCCCGCCACGATCTGGGACAATGTCGCCTATGGTGCCAAGATCCACGGCCTGATGAAGACCAAGGCCGACCTGGAAAACCATATCGAGGATTGCCTGCGCCGCGCCCATCTGTGGGACGAGGTCAAGGATCACCTGCACACGATGGAAGGCACGGACCTGTCCGGCGGCCAGCAGCAGCGCCTGTGCATCGCGCGGGCGCTGTCGACCCAGCCCGAAGTGCTGCTGATGGACGAGCCCACCGGCTCCATCGACCCAATTGCCACGGCCAAGGTGGAAGAGCTGGTATTGTGCCTGAAAGAGGATCACTCCATCGTCATCGTCACCCATTCGATGATGCAGGCCCGGCGCGTGGCCGACCGGGTGGCCTATTTCCACCTGGGCGAGCTGCGCGAGGTGGGGCCGACCGAGCAGATGTTCACCGCCGCGCGCGACCCCAAGGCGCAGGCGTTCATCCAAGGCAAGTTTGGCTAGGACCTAGCCGGTCAGCGCGTCCAGATAAGCCCGCAACACCGGATCGAGACGGGTGCTCAGGGTACCCGTATCACAGTCGCCGGATTGCCCCGCCACGATGGCCAGGGCGCGCGCAATCTCCATCAGATCAGCCGCCACGCGTTCGGGGTCACGGACCATGTGTTCAGACAGGCAGGCGACCGGGATCGCAGCGATTTCGCGCTGCATCGCCGCGATCGCCTCATCGGGCGGCAAGTGCCGCTCGACTGCATCGAGGTGCTGCGCGGTCTCCGGGCCGGCCAGATATGCGGTGCCGAAACCGCTCAGAAGGGCGAGCATCGCCTCGGGCAGAGTGTCGGGGAGCGTTGCGTCGGAGGCGCGCAGGGCCTCCAGCATCGCGCGGCGATAGTCGTGGACGAGCCGGGTCAGGATCGCCTCTTTAGACGGGAAATACTGGTAGAGCGTACCAATGCTGATCCCAGCCTCGCGCGCGATGCGGTTGGTGTTCAGCGCAGCCTCGCCCTCGGTCACGAGCAGTTTCAGGGTCGTGGTGCAAATCCGTGCGCAGGTCGCCTTGGCCCGGTCCTGGACCGGTGCCTTTCGCTGTCGGACAGCTTGTCCCGCCATGTCACTGCCCCTTGAAACCTGAGCGATCGTTCGAAGGATAACAGCCGTTCAACTGGCGTGTCAGCCCTTTCGCATGGATGCTTCGGGGCGGAAGCCCTCGGGGATGCCACCGTCATCACCGTTCAGGATCAGATCGGCCATCACCTGCCCCACCTTGGGCGCCATGCCGAACCCGATCTTGAAGCCGCCATTTGCGATAAAGGCGGCGGGGCGCGTCGGATGCCGCCCCAGCATCGGCGCGCGAGAACGGGCGCGCGGACGCACCCCGGCCCAGCGTTCGATCACCGGCGCGTCGGCCAGATCGGGGCAGGCCGCCCTGGCGCGATCAAGCACCGCGTCGAGCTGTGCATCGGTGCTATCCGGCGCGTCATAATCCCGCTCGCTGGTCGAGCCTATGGCGACCGTTCCATCATGATGCGGCACGATATGCAGCGCATCGGCGAAAAGCTGGGGCAGGTCCGCCCGGTCCAGCCGCAGCAATGCCGACTGTCCCTTGACGCCCGCCCCGATGGGATAGCCGATCTCATCGCTCAAGGTGGCCAGCCCAGCGGCCCCCGTGGCCCAGACCTCCGCGCCTTCCGGGTCGCCCTCTGTCACGACAGAGCCGCCTTTTGCGGTGATTGCAGCTGCAAGGGCGCGACCTGCATCTCGCGGATGCAGGCGGGCGGTGAGCGTATCGCGGATGAGCCAGCCGCTGGGGCTGATCGGGGCCCAGTCGCCCACCGTTTCGGCGCGGATCACCTCCCAGACCGCGCGGCCCTGCCAGAGCGTTCTGGCCGTCTCGGCCCGCGCCTGCGCAAGCGCCAGCGCATAATCATCGGCCACCGGTTGCACGCGGCCCGAGCGCAGGTAGCCCGTGGGAAGGCCCGACACCTGTGCCACCTCGGCCCAGAACGGTTCGGCCATCAAGAGGCTGTCCAACTGAAACGCCTTCTTGTCGTTCCAGTTTTCCGGCGTGTGCGGGGCCAACGCCCCGACGATCCCGCCCGAGGATCCAGCGCCGATACCACCGGGGTCGATCACCTGCACCCGCGCGCCACGGGACTGGCAGGCCCACGCGACCGAAAGGCCGAAGATGCCCGCGCCGTAGACCGTCACGTCCGCCATTGCCATTGCCGCACCCTTGTCCCAGTGTCGCTGCGTTACGGGACTTAGAGGAACGGGCGATGCAGGGCCAGACGGCAGAGCTGGAATGGCGCGACGGGGCGGTGCCCGTCTCGACCCGGTTCGACGACCCGTATTTCTCGCTCGACGACGGGCTGTCCGAGACGGCCTATGTCTTTCTCGACGGCAACGGGCTGCCCGCGCGGTTTCGCGACGGGTTCCACGTGGCCGAGCTTGGGTTCGGCACGGGGCTGAACCTTTTGGCGCTCTGGCAGCTCTGGCAGGACAGCGGGCAGACAGGCATGCTGCACTACACCGGGTTCGAGGCCTATCCCATGACCGCTGCGGATATGGAGGCGGCGCTGGCGGCATTTCCCGCACTGGCCGACCTGGCCCGCCCGCTGATACATGCATGGGGCGCCGGCGAGACGCGGATCACCCTGCCGGGTCTGGAGGCAGAGGTTATCCTTGGTGATGCGCGCGACACCCTTCCCCGATGGGACGGGCGGGCAGACGCGTGGTTCCTTGACGGTTTCGCGCCGGCCAAGAACCCCGAGCTTTGGGATCCGGCACTTTTGGCCCAGGTCGCGGCCCATACCGCACCGGGTGGCACCGCCGCGACCTATACCGCGGCGGGCGCCGTGCGCCGCGCGCTGGCCGACGCAGGCTTCGAGGTGACGCGCCGATCAGGCTTTGGTCGCAAGCGCCACATGACCCAGGCCCGCCTGCCATGACCCAGCAGAGCATCCGCGCGGGCATCCTTTACATGATCGTCACCACGGTGATCTTCGCCGCGCAGGACGGCATCTCGCGCCACCTGGCCGGGGAATACAACGTCCAGATGGTGGTGATGATCCGCTACTGGTTCTTTGCGGCCTTCGTCATGACCGTCGCCGCGCGCAAGGCGGGTGGCCTCGGCCGGGCCGCGGCCACGAAACAGCCGCTGGTCCAGATCGGGCGCGGGCTGTTGCTGGCGATCGAGATCAACGTGATGGTGCTGGGCTTTGTCTATCTGGGCCTTGTCGAAAGCCACGCGGTCTTCACCTGCTACCCGCTTCTGATCGCGGCGCTGTCTGGCCCGATCCTCGGTGAAAATGTGGGCTGGCGGCGTTGGGCGGCCATCGGGGTGGGTTTCGTGGGTGTGCTCATCATCCTGCAGCCAGGGATGGGCGTCTTTTCGCCCTATGCCGTGATCCCGCTGATCGCCGCGCTGCTCTTTGCGCTATATGGTCTGCTGACCCGCTATGCCGCGCGGCAGGACAGCGCGGCCACCAGTTTCTTCTGGACCGGCACCGTGGGTGCGGCGGCCACGACACTGACCGGCATCTGGGCGTGGGAGCCGATGACCGGGCCCGACTGGGCATGGATGATCACGCTCTGCATCACAGGCGCCGCGGGACACTGGACGCTGATCAAGGCCTATGACCTGGCCGAGGCCAGCGCGGTGCAGCCATTCGCCTATTTCCAGCTGGTCTTTGCCTCGGCCCTGGGCATCGTGGTGTTCGCCGAAACGATCCGCCCGGCCGTCGCCATCGGCGCGGCCTTGATCGTGGGCGCCGGACTATTCACCCTGTGGCGGGAACGACAAGCCCGATAACGCAGAACAGGAGGTGCAGATGATTTCGATCCCGCGCTTGGCCATCGCCGCGACACTCACTGTGGCCACCGCCCTGCCCGCAACGGCACAAGAGGTGGTAGGCCACATCACAGGCCAATTGGACGGCGAAGATCGGGAATGGATGGTCTACAGCTTTCCCGAAGGCGCACAGTCCGACTTCAGCGATTTCGGCATGCTTGTGGACCTGAACATCCTTGGCCAGCCCGAGGGCGCTGGCCCGGTCACTACCGAAAACGCCCTGATGCTGTCGATGACCCTATCCGTGTCCGGCGATACCGCCAAGGTCGAAAGCGCCGAGGCGCGGTACATCACCGAAGGCCTGTTCAAAGGCTATGCCACGGGCGACCCGAACCCGCCGCTTTTCGAGGTGACCACTTTCGACAAGGGGGACGGCACGCTGTCGATCGCAGGCACCGCGACGGGCACGCTTGGCGCGACCGACCGGCCCGGGCTTGACCCGGACTACAGCGATGCACGCGAGTTGTCCGTCACGTTCGAAGCAGAACTGACACCGCCGCGCTAATCGGCCCCCACCGCAAAAGCGCGCAGGCTGTCGCCGGTCAGTTCCTCGCTGAAGGGCACAGGGTGCGGGTCCTGCCCCAGCCGCGCGCGGTAGACCGGCAGGCTTTCGGTCACGCGCATGACGTAGTTGCGGGTTTCGCGGAACGGGATCGTTTCGATCCAGTCGATCATGTCGACAGAGCCGGTGCGCGGATCGCCAAAAAGTTCCATCCAGCGTTCGGGACGGCTGGGACCGGCATTGTAGGCGGCTGCGATCATCACGGGGTTGCCATCGAAACGCGCCGCCATTTCCGCAAGATACCGGGCACCGATCCGGGCATTGTAGACAGGGTCGTTCAACAAGGCGTCGGCATCGAACCCGATCTCGAGCCGCCGCGCCACGCCACGGGCGGTGGCGGGCATCACCTGCATCAGGCCCCGCGCCCCGGCCCCGGATACGACGCGGGGATCGAACTCGCTTTCGCGCCGGGCGATGGACAGGGACCATTCGGGCGGCACCGGCAGGTCCTGCGACGCGAGGGGATGAAGCGCGTAGTACGGTCCGGGCAGGGTGATCGCCCGGTCCGCCGCTCGCTTGCCCACCATCACGGCAATATGGGCCTCGTCCCACTCGGCCAGCATGGCCCCAACCTGACCGATCTGATCACGCGGCAGGGTTTCAACCATATGGGTCAGGAAGCGTTCGCCGAGGTTGAATTCGCCAGAGGCAAGGGCAAGGATCGCGGCCTGGAACACGGAGCGGTCCCGGAACGGGGCGTTGCGCCAATCGGAAAAGGCTTCATCGCCTGCAAGCGCCGGGTCCGAGGCAAGCCCGGCCCGCTCGGCGGCCAGCAACCCGTAAAAGCTCGTCTGGTGCTCTGCGCCCTCGGCATAGGCCGCTTGCGCCGCCTCTGTCTGGCCAAGCGCTTCGTGCGCGCGCCCGCGCCAATAGCCGGCCCGCCCCAAAGAGATCGGCGTTTCCACCGCGCCGGCGAAACAGTCGAAATGGCGCAGCGCGGTTTCGGGGTCGTCCAGCTTGCGCAGGGCCAGAAAGCCCGACAGCCACTCCAGATCGGCAAACTGCGATCCCTCCGTCAGGAAGTGGGTCGACGCGATGCGGTAGGCCAGAGCCGGGTCGCCTGCGCGCATCACGGAACGCGACAGGCTGCGGCGGCGGTCGGCCCAGGCATCCGGACGGCCCAGCGCGCCGACACTGGTGGAGCGGTCAAGCAGGACGTCGATGGCGTCGTCGCTGCGCCCACGCCGGGCCCTCCATGCGAATCGCTCGAATGCCAGGCCCGGGTCGGAACGCAATGCGTCCGGCACCGCCTCGATCAGGACGTCGACGCCCGGACGATCATAGCGCAGCGCAAGCCGCGCCCGGGCCAGGGCCCGCCAGCCATCGGGCACAAGGGGCAGCATCCGATCCGCGTCGGCCTGCCATCCACGCCACAGGGCCTGATCCAGCCGTGACGTATGATGATCCGATAGGATGGTGCCGTATTCCGCGAGATAGGCCGCCTGTTCGGCCTCGGTCATGCGCAGGGTCCGCCATGCCAAGACGGCACCGGCCTGCGCCGCGCCCGTCTCGCCCGCCCGCATCTGCGCCTGCGCCAGTCGCAGCGCACCACCGGCGGTCTGCGGGCGCACATCTTTGAAAAAGGCCAGAACTTGCGCATCGGTCGCGGTCTCGAACGCGCCTTCGCTCTTGCGTCGCAGAAACGGCAGGCCCGGCCAGTCGGCATTGCGGTCCAGAAACGCTAGCACCTCGTCCGCGGTGCCACGCCCCGCGCGCAGCCTGTGCCATTCGACAAGATCCGCCGCCGCCGGACTGTCGCGCGCCGCCAGCTCCGCGGCCATGGTCCAGTCGCCATCGCGCATCGCATCCATGGCATTGGCGAGGGGCCGGGGGGCGGTGTCCTGTGCGGCCAGCGGTCCGGCCAGCAGCATCAGCACGAGGATCAGCATACGCGTCATCTCTTGCATTTCCCGATGTGAAGAAGGATAGACGGGCGCACTTTAGCAATGCCGGCACCGGGGACAATTCACATTCCCGGCAGTCCACACCTGAGGAGTTCGTGTCATGCTGAAAGGGTCGATGCCTGCCCTGGTCACGCCGTTCAAGAACGGCGAGGTGGATTACGACACGCTCAAGTCGCTGGTAGAATGGCATATCGGCGAGGGCTCGCACGGGCTGGTGCCCGTGGGCACGACGGGGGAAAGCCCGACGCTCACTCATGAAGAGCACGAAGAGGTCGTCGAGACCGTCGTGCGCGCGGTGGCGGGCCGTGTGCCGGTCATCGCCGGGGCCGGGTCGAACAACACGCTCGAAGCGATCCGCTTCATGCAGCATGCCCATGCTGTGGGCGCAGATGCGGCGCTGGTCGTGACGCCCTATTACAACAAGCCCACGCAGCGCGGGCTGATTGCCCATTTCACTGCGCTGCACGATTGCTGCGAGCTGCCCATCGTCATCTACAACATTCCCGGTCGCTCGGCCGTGGACATGTCCCCGGACACCATGGGTGAACTTGCCAAGCTGCCGCGCATCATCGGGGTCAAGGACGCCACGGGCGATCTGGACCGCGTCTGCCGTCAGCGCATGACCTGCGGCAAGGATTTCATCCAGATCTCGGGCGAGGATGCAACGGCCCACGGGTTCAACGCCCAGGGCGGCAAGGGGTGCATTTCTGTCACCGCCAACGTGGCGCCTAAGCTCTGCTCGCAGATGCAAGAGGCGACGCTGATGGGCGACTACGGCACAGCGCTGGACATCCAGGACCGGCTGATGCCGCTGCACAAGGCGATCTTTACCGAACCGGGGCTGGTCGGCGCGAAATACGCCATGAGCCAGCTTGGCCTGTGCAGCGAAGAGGTCCGCTCGCCGCTGGTCGGTCTGACCGATGAGACACGGGCCAAGGTCAACGATGCGCTGCGCTTTGCGGGGCTGATGAATTAAGCGGACCGGGCCCGCTCTGCCTCGGCGCGCAACTGGCCCATCAGGTCCTTGAGAGCCTTCAGGTACAAGTCGTTATCTAGGCGACCGTCGGCGTCGAATTCGCCTGTGTTGCGCGCAACCAGAACCTCGGGACCCTGAAGCAGCCGGGGCCGGAACGGGACCATGCAGCTGCGCAGCATCGTCTGCGCCCGCGCGCCGCCCTCGCGCCCGCCGGTGGCCGAGGTGATGGCAACGGGTTTGTCCAGCCAGGGGTTGCCGTCGGTCCGGCTGACCCAGTCAAGCGCGTTTTTCAGAACCCCCGACAGACCCTTGTTGTACTCGGGCGTCGAGATGACCACCGCATCGGCCGCTGCGATCTGATCCCGCAGGGTCTGGACCGACGCAGGAATGCCCTCGGCATCCTCGAGATCACCATCGTATAGCGGCAGGTTCAGGTCGGCCTCGACAAAGGCCGCATCCTCGCCAAAGGCACGGGCGGCTTCTCGGATCATCAGGCGATTTGTGGCCTTGGCCCGAAGCGAGCCGGAGATGCCCAGAAGGGTCAGGTCTGTCATGGCGGTTCATCCCTCGAGTTGCGATTTTTCCATGACCTAAACGGAAAACGCGGCACCGCAAGCCTGCGATGCCGCGTCTTGTTTCTGCGCTGCCTGTCGCAGTGGCGCGTCAGCCCGCAGCGGTGGGCAGGATCACGATCTCGACCCGGCGGTTTTGCGCCCGACCCTCGGGCGTCAGGTTCGACGCGACGGGTTGATCTTCACCCCGGCCAAAGGCCTGAATCCGGCCGGGCGTCACACCCGCGTTGATCAGAACCGATGCCACCGAATTGGCCCGGCGCTGGGACAAGCCCTGATTGTAGCCCGCGTCGCCGGTATTGTCGGTGTGCCCGATCACCTGGACCGTCGAATTCGGATAGGCCTGCAGGTTGCCCGCCACGACGTTCAGATCGCGCTGCAGGTCCGAGCGGACGGCCGCGCTGTCGGTGGCGAACAGGATATCCTGCGGCATGGTCACGATCAGCCGCTCACCCGTGTTTACGATGCCGATATTGTCATTGCCCAGGTCGCGGCGCAGATCGGCCTCTTGCCGGTCCAGTCGGTTGCCGATCAGCGCACCGCCGCCGGCGCCGATCACGGCGCCCTTCACGGCATTCTGACGGCGTTCGGTAGGGTCGTCCCCGGTGATGGCACCGATCACGGCCCCAACGCCTGCGCCCAGCAGCGCACCTTGCTTGGCGTTGCGGTTGGGGTCGTCGGCGCTCACGGTCGCCGGATCGGTACAGGCGCTCAGCGCCATCACGGCGGCAACACCGCCCAGCAGGATGAAACGTGTGGTCATGGCTCGGCCTCTCTTGGTCCACGCACGGCAGGATGCCGCTGCTTTATCTTGTTGATGGGCCAAGCATTCCAAAGGCGCAAGGCGGCGTCACGGGGAATTTCGGCGAAAGCCCGCGCACGGTCGCGTGATCACCCGGCGTCTGCGCGGGCGGATTCGTAGGCCAGCATCGCCCGTTTGACCGGCAGCCCCCAATGGTATCCACCCAAGCCGCCCGATTTGCGTAACGCCCGATGGCAGGGGATGAGCCAGCTGACCGGGTTGCGACCCACCGCGGTGCCCACGGCCCGCACGGCACGCGGATTGCCGATGGCCTGCGCGATCTCGGAATAGGTGGTGACGTGGCCCGAGGGGATGCTCATCAGCGCCTCCCAGACCTTGATCTGGAACGGCGCCCCGATGAGGTAAAGCGGCACCGGCCCCTTCGGATCAAGCCCGAACGCAGCCTCGACCCAGGCACCAAGGCGGGCCGGATCCTCGACAAAGATGGCCTGCGGCCAACGGCCTGTTAGATCATCAAAGGCAGCCGCCTCGCCCACCTCGCCGGCAAAGGCCATGCCGCAGATCCCCTTGTCGGTTCCGGTCACAAGCGCGGGCCCAAAGGGGCTTTCGAACCAGCCCCAATAGATCGTCAGACCGTCGGCACCACGGGCGAAATCGCCGGGGCTCATCGCCTCCCACCGCAGGAACAGGTCATGCAGGCGCCCGCCCCCCGACAGCCCGGCCGCATGGGCCGCCTCGAGCGTGGTGAACCGCTCGGCCAACAGCGCCTTGGCATGGCCCAGCGTCAGGTATTGCTGATACCGCTTGGGGCTGACGCCGACCCAACGGGTGAAAAGGCGCTGAAAATGCGCCGGGCTCATGTCCATCCGCCCGGCCAACTCGTCCAGGCTCAACGGTTCGCCAGCGGTGTCGATCATGTCGATCGCGCGACGCATGACGTGGTAATGGTAGCCGGTGTCGTCGGTGGCCATGGTTTTCATGGGGCTCTCCTGCAAGCGTTGCGGTATTTCTACCGCGGCTGCGTCCAGGTTCGCGACCCGAATGTTGCGCAAACCGCCCCCCCGCGCCATAAGCCCCCCATGGCCAAGCCGCTTGATTACCACACGATCCGTGCGATCTTTGACCGCTTTCACGCCGCCGACCCGGAACCAAAGGGCGAGCTGGAGCATGTGAATGCCTATACGCTTCTGGTTGCGGTCGCCCTGTCGGCCCAAGCCACCGATGTGGGTGTGAACAAGGCCACGCGCGCGCTGTTCCAGATCGCTGATGCACCCGAAAAGATGCTGGATCTGGGCGAAGAGCGCCTGATCGAACATATCAAGACCATCGGGCTTTACCGTAACAAGGCCAAGAACGTGATGAAGCTCAGCCGCATCCTGGTCGAGGAGTATGGCGGCATCGTCCCCAATTCGCGCGCCGCGCTGGAAAGCCTGCCCGGTGTGGGGCGCAAGACCGCGAATGTGGTGCTGAACATGTGGTGGCGGTTCCCCGCACAGGCGGTCGATACCCATATCTTTCGCGTTGGCAACCGGACCCGCATCGCGCCGGGCAAAGACGTGGTCGCCGTGGAACGCGCGATCGAGGACAACGTACCAGTCGACTACCAGCTTCACGCCCATCACTGGATGATCCTGCACGGCCGCTACCACTGCAAGGCACGCAAGCCCATGTGCCCGACCTGCATCATCCACGATCTCTGCCCCTATGAGGACAAAACCGAATGACCAAGACCTACCAGGTGGTCGGCATCGGCAACGCCGTTGTCGATGTGCTGACCCGCAGCGACGACAGTTTCCTCGATCACATGGGCATCCAGAAAGGCATCATGCAGCTGATCGAGCGCGATCGGGCCGAGACGCTTTATGCCGCCATGAGCGAACGGACCCAGGCGCCTGGCGGGTCCGTCGCCAACACCATCGCCGGGATCGGCAGCTTGGGCCTGCGCACGGCCTTTATCGGCAAGGTGCATGATGACGCGCTGGGCCGCTTCTACGTCAAGGCGATGGAGGATGACGGCACCGATTTCGTAAACCCTCCGGTGGCGGGCGGCGATCTGCCAACGTCACGCTCGATGATCTTTGTCTCGCCCGATGGCGAGCGGTCGATGAACACCTATCTGGGCGTGTCGGCCGAACTGGGTCCTGAGGACGTGTCAGACGACGTGGCAGGCCAGGCCGAGATCCTGTTTCTCGAGGGCTACCTGTTCGACAAGGACAAGGGGAAA
Organism: uncultured Paracoccaceae bacterium; assembly: GCA_913062865.1. Classification (GTDB taxonomy): domain Bacteria; phylum Pseudomonadota; class Alphaproteobacteria; order Rhodobacterales; family Rhodobacteraceae; genus CAJXWO01. The sequence continues at coordinate 12,257 of CAJXWO010000032.1, forward strand.
GAGGCGTTCACCCGCGCCGCGCGCCTGTGCCGCGAGGCCGGGGGCAAGGCGGGCATCGCCATTTCCGACCCGTTCTGTGTTGAGCGGCACCGCGCGGATTTCCTGAAGCTGATCGATCATCAGCTGGACTTCGTGATCGGGAACGAGGCCGAAATCCGCTCGCTCTACCAGAACGACGATCTGGAGGCGGATCTGGCCGCGGTGGCCGCGATCTGCCCGCTGGTGGTGTGCACCCGGTCGGGTGACGGTATAAGCGTGATGGAGCACGGGAAGCGCACGGATATCGCGGTGGAAAAGATCGTGCCCGTCGATGCGACCGGCGCCGGTGATCAGTTTGCCGCCGGGTTCCTCTTTGGTCTGGCCACGGGCCGGGACGTGGAGACCTGCGGGCGCATGGGCGCCGTGGCCGCCCGCGAGGTGATCCAGCATATGGGCCCGCGTCCCGAGGCGGATCTGACCGCGCTGTTCCGCCGGGCGGGACTGATTGGGTAAGCCCTAACGCTCCCTGCGGACCGCGCCACGGGCTTGACTTGGGAGCCTGCCCCGGGCTTGAACCGGGGCCTCCGGTCCGGCGCCTGCACCTCTTCTCAGGCGGCAAGCACCTTGGGTCCCGCAGGGCGTTCCTTGACCGGCAGATGCACGATGGCACTAAAGGCGCCCACGGCAACGCCGATCCACCATACGGCGGTGTAGTCGCCGTGGATGTCGTACATCCGCCCGCCCAGCCACACGCCCAGGAAGCTGCCGAGCTGGTGGCTGAAAAACACGATGCCATACAGCGTACCCATGTAGCGCAAGCCGTAGATATGCGCGATGAGCCCCGAGGTCAGCGGCACCGTTGCCAACCACAAGCCGCCCATCGACACCGAGAACAGGATCACTGTACCGGGCGTCATCGGCACCATGATAAAGGCCGCAGCCACGAAGGTGCGCGCGGTGTAGATGCCCGCCAGCAGGTATTTCTTGGACCACCGCTTGCCCGCCCAACCGGCCGCCAGCGTGCCCGCGATATTCGCCAGCCCGATGAGCGAGATCGCGACCGCCCCCAGCGCGCTTGTGGTGGTGATGCCGATATTGTGCAGCACGCCCCCGGGCAGGATGGGCCCGCACATCTCGGTCACGAAGGCGGGGAAATGCGCGGTGACAAAGGCCAGCTGATAACCGCAGCTGAAAAAGCCGAGGAAGATCAGCGTGTAGGAGGGGTCGCGGAAGGCGCGCATCAGGATCGTGCCCATGCTCTCCTCGAGCTCGGCCCGTGAGGCGGGCGGTGTCGGCGCACGCATCAGCGGCAGGGTGAACAGCATCGCCAGGATCATCGCGGCGAAGACCAGGAACACGTTCTGCCAGCTCATCAGCCCCAGTAGCCATTCGGCCAGGGGTGCACCGAACACCTGCCCCGCGCTGCCTGCCGCCGTGGCGATGGCGAGGCTCATCGACCGGTTCTCATCCGAGCTCGCGCGGCCCACCACGGCCAGGATCACGCCGAACCCGGTGCCCGCGATGCCGAAACCCACGAGGATTTCGTACATCTGATGCGCCTCGGGCGTGACCGCATAGGACGACAGGACCAGCCCCGCGGCATAGGTCAGCGCGCCCAGAACGATCGCCTTGCGGTCACCGATCTTTTCCGCGATCGCGCCAAAGATCGGCTGCCCGATCCCCCAGGCCAGGTTCTGGATCGCGATGGCCAGTGAGAACTCGGCCCGCAGCCAGCCGAACTCGTCCGCGATAGGGATCTGGAAGACGCCAAAACTGGCGCGGATGGCAAAGCTGACAAGGATGATCAGGCAACCGACGACCAGCACCGGCGTGAAAAGGGGGGTACGGCTGTCCATCGGGCTCTCCTGTCGCGCGCGGGCACAGTACGCTCACCGCCGCGCGCGTCAATCGCCCCCGAGGCCCCTACACAAGCCCGCGCGCCCGCGCTATGCGGGGCCATGGCGCGCCTGTCCGACATCTATGCGACCAAGATCGCGAGCGGGGAAATCACCCCGGACCCCGCGCAAGAGGCAGCCCTGCCCGAGTTCGACCGCATCGCCGACGCGCTATCCCAGCCTGTGAAAAAGGGCCTGTTTCGCAAGGCCCCGGAACCGCCCAAGGGGCTTTACCTTTGGGGTGGTGTCGGGCGCGGCAAGTCGATGCTGATGGATCTGTTCGTGCACCACCTAGACGCGCCGGTGCGGCGGGTCCATTTCCACGCTTTCATGCAGGAAATCCATGCAGGGCTGCACGCCGCCCGCCAGCAAGGCGTCGATGATGCGATCCTGCCCGTGGCCAAGGAGGTGGCGCGCGATCTGCGGCTTCTGGCGCTCGACGAGATGCAGATCACCGATATCACCGATGCGATGATCGTGGGCCGCCTGTTCGAGCAGCTCTTCAAGGCAGGGGTCGTCGTGGTCACCACCTCGAACCGCGTGCCCGATGACTTGTACAAGGACGGGCTGAACCGCCAGCTTTTCCTGCCGTTCATTGACCTTCTGAAGGAGCGGCTGGTCATTCACGAACTGGCCGGCCCGCGCGACTACCGTCAGGACCGGCTGGAGGGCAGCCCAGTCTACTTCACACCCAACGATGCGTCTGCACGCCAGGCCATTGCCGAAATTTGGCACGACCTGACGGGCGGCGTGTCGGACCCGCTGATCCTGCATGTTCAGGGCCGCGAGGTCGAACTGCCCGCCTTTCGCAACGGTGTGGCGCGCGCGTCGTTCTACGATCTCTGCGGTCGGCCGCTGGGGCCTGCGGATTACCTTGCCCTGTCGCAGGCCGTGCGCGTGCTGATCCTCGAAGACATCCCCAGCCTGTCCCGGTCGAACTTCAACGAGGCCAAGCGCTTTGTCACCCTGATCGACGCGCTCTACGAAGCGCGGGTGCGCCTGATCGCGAGCGCCGCTGCCCGCCCGGAAATGCTGTACCTGGAAGGCGAAGGCAGTTTCGAGTTCGAGCGCACCGCCAGCCGACTGCGCGAGATGCAGGCCGAGGATTGGGGGCGCTAAGCCCTGCAAAAAAGGGGGGGCCGTTTGCCGGCCCCCAGACTTGTTGCTGCTCGTTGCCTGTATGGCCCCGAGGTCAGATCGCGGGAATGACCAGGCGCTGACCGGCTCTGATCTGGTCAGGGCTGCTCAGGACGCCGCGATTGGCCTCGAAGATGGTCTGGTAGAGATCGAAATTTCCGTAGAAGCGGATCGCGATGGATCCAAGGCTGTCGCCTGCGGCGACGGTATAGAACTCGGGCGAGTCGGTCCTGGATGCCGGGCGTGTCACGGGGCTTGGGGCCACGGCCGCCGCGGTCAGGACGGTCGGCGCCTCGGTCGCGGACGCGGCCTGGGACACCAGCTGCTGAAGCAGGATGCGCGTGTCCACGCGGCCCTCGGCGGTGACCAGCGCGCCGGGAACAGCGATCCGACCCGAGCGCGCGGCCCCGTTCAGCAGCGCGTCGATATAGGCATCCGACTGTCCCTGGCGCAGGGCCTGGCTGACCAGGTCGGCGAGGCCCGGCTGGGGCGCTTGCGAGGCCGACGGCGCACGGGCCGCGTTGATCCCGGCCAGGATGCCCTGTGTCAGATCGGCCATCTGGTCGGGGTCGGACCCGCCCGATCCGGGGGTGTTGGTGATACCGAGGTCGGCCAGCACGCTGGCGGTCATGTCGCGCAGGGGATCCTCGGCGGCGGCGGGCCTCGGCGCGCTGCTCAAGGCTTCGGTCGCCGACGACACCGCGGCGTCGAGCCCGGCCAGATCAACCGACGTATCCGCCGCCGGTTCGGTCGCGTCGGGTAGCACCGTTCGGTCGAGACCGGCACCGGAGCGGGTGACCGCGGGGGCGGCATCCTCGGCTCCGGGCTGTTGCAGATAGAGCACCAGAGCAATGCTCAGGAAGCCGGCGGCGACAATGAAGGTGCGGATCATGGCGGTTGTCCCCTGCATCGGTCCGGCGCGCATCAGGCCGGGTTCGGGTTCTTGACCGTGAGGCCCAGCAAAAGCCAATTCTGCATGCCGCCCCGATAGTAGTGCAGCTTTTCGGGCGGATATCCGACCGCCACCAGATTGCGGATGGCTGTGGGCGACTGCTCACACCACGGACCATTGCAGAACATCAGAAGATGAAGCGCATCCGAGAAATCCCAGCCCGATCCGCTGCCGCGCGCGCCCAGCGCCTTGAGGATTTCGTCGCGATAGGGGTTCTCCGGGTCAAGCGTATTGAACGGGACGTTGACCGCGCCGGGAATGGTGCCCTTGGCAAACCAGGCGGGCACCCGGCTGTCGATGAGAAGCCCGCGCCCCGGGGCGACATAATCTTCGAGGAACGAGATCAGTTCGAGCTCGCCCAGGGTTTCCACGCCGGCGCTGACGCTGATCGGCTGGATGCAGAAAGGCGGACAGGGCCGCGAGGTGCGCGCGAATTCCGGGTCGATCACATGGTTCGGATCCTGGTTCCGCGCGATGGTGAGCGTTTCTCCGGCGATGGTCACGCTTCGGGTCGCATCTTCCGGTGTGAGGCGGACCTCATCGGCCCAGGCGGCGGACACAAGGATACTGGCAGCCTCGACGACCGCGGCACTGATACGGTGCAACATGTGACATCCCCCAATGAATACGGGCCCAAGAAAATGTGCTGGCAGGCGACCCGCATTCGTATGAAGGCCCCAAATATAGGGAAAAAACACCGAATCAGTCAATATAAAGTGATTCGGGTAGCCGCATTTAATCCGGTGATTCGAAAAGGCGATTCGGATCAAAGGCTTATGGCGCTAGGGCGTTTCGTTCAGACGCAGCACATGGCCCGCCAGGTAAAGCGACCCGCAGATCAGCACGCGCGATCCGGGCTGGTCGGCCTCGAGACGCGACAGCGCTTGGGCCACGCCCTCGGCGGTCTCCACCTGGCCGAACCCGGCATCTCTCGCGGCCTGAGCCGTGTCCCCGGCATCCAGCGTATTGGCCTCTCCGGGGATCGAAATCGCAGTGAGGCTGTGCGCGGTCTGCGCCAGAGGGGCGAGGTAGCCGCGCACGTCCTTGGTGTTGAGCATCCCGCAGATCACATGGATCGGCCGCATGGGCAGGCGTTTCAAATGCTCGGCCAGGGCCACGCCCGCTGCCGGGTTATGCCCGCCATCCAGCCACAGCTCGCAGGACGGCGCCATACGGGCCACGGGGCCGTCGGTCATGCGCTGCATCCGCGCGGGCCAGACCGCATCGGTCATCGCGCCGTCATAGGCGGCTTCGCCCGCCTCGAGCAGCCGCAGCGCGGCCAGGGCGGCACCGGCGTTCTGGATCTGGTGCGCCCCAGGCAACACCGGCAGGGGCAGGTCGATCAGACCGTGCTCGTCCTGGTGAACCAGGCGCCCAGCCTCTTCGAACGCATGCCAGTGCTGACCATGCACATACAGCGGCGCACCGATGCGTTCCGCCTTGGCCTCGATCACCTCCAGCGCGTCGTCCTCTTGCGGGCCGACCACACAGGGCACCCCGCGCTTGAGGATCCCGGCCTTTTCCTCGGCGATCTTTGCCAGCGTATCGCCTAGGTAGCTTTGGTGGTCCATCGAAACGGGCGTGATGATCGTGAGCGCGGGCCGCGCCACCACGTTCGTCGCGTCCAGACGCCCGCCCAGCCCGACCTCGAGCAGCGTGTGCTGCGCGGGCGTGCGGGCAAAGGCCAGAAGCGCAGCGGAGGTCGTGATTTCGAAATAAGTGATCTCTTCGCCGTTGTTGGCGGCGTAGCATTCATCGAGGATCTGGGTCAGCTGGTTCTCCGGGATCGACCGCCCGGCGAGGTAGATGCGTTCGTGGAACCGCACAAGGTGGGGGGAGGTATAAGCATGGACCGTATCGCCGCGCGCCTCGAAGCCCGCGCGCAGCATCGCGAGGGTCGAGCCCTTGCCGTTCGTGCCCGCGATATGGATCACCGGGGGTAACTGGTCTTGCGGGTTGCCCAGCGCATTCAACAGCCGCCACACGCGATCCAGCGTCAGGTCGATGATTTTCGGGTGCAGCGCCATCATCCGTTCCAGGATGGCGTCAGAGCCTTGGGTCACGTCTTGTCGGCTCCATCTTCCGGCGTGTCGCCGGGTGGTGTGGCGGGCTCAAGCACTGCGGGCTCGGGCGCGGGCAGATCGCCCTTTACCGCCGGCGGTTCACGCAGGAGCATGCGAAGGATTGTGATTAGTTCGTCGCGCATCTTGGTCCGTGGGGTCACCCGGTCCAGCATGCCGTGATCCAGAAGGTACTCGGCCCGCTGGAAGCCCTCGGGCAGTTTTTCGCGGATGGTCTGTTCGATCACGCGGGGACCCGCAAAACAGATCAGCGCCCCGGGCTCGGCAATCTGGACGTCGCCCAGCATGGCATAAGAGGCGGTCACGCCACCAGTGGTCGGGTTGGTCAGCACGACAATATAGGGCAGCCCCGCCTCTTTCAGCATCTGCACGGCCACGGTGGTGCGCGGCATCTGCATCAGGCTCAGGATACCCTCCTGCATGCGCGCGCCCCCGGCGGCCGAGAACAGCACAAGCGGGCGCTTGCGTTCCACTGCACGCTCGGCGGCGGCGATGATCGCGTTGCCCACATACATGCCCATGGACCCGCCCATGAAAGAAAAATCCTGCGCCGTGGCAACGATCGCCGTGCGCCCGATTTCGCCTTCGGCGACCAGCATCGCCTCTTTCTCTCCGGTGGCCTTTTGCGCGGCCTTCATCCGGTCGGGGTACTTTTTCTGATCGCGGAACTGCAGCGGGTCGGCCACGGGCTCGGGCACGGCCACCTCGGCAAAGACACCACCGTCGAACAGGGCCCGGAACCGGTCGCGCGGGGTGATCGCCATGTGATGCCCGCAAGAGGTGCAGACATTCAGGTTCTCGGACAATTCGCGGTGAAACAGCATCGTCCCGCAGCTGTCGCACTTGGTCCACAGGTTCTCGGGCACCTCGCGGCGCGAGAAGATGGAGTTGATCCGGGGGCGGACGTAGTTGCTGATCCAGTTCATGCGCGGCCTCTGCGGTGATGCTCCGCGAAATAAGCCCCGCGTGCGGGAAATGCAATCAACGGCGCAGCGCGATACGGGCCGTCAGCCATCCGCAGAACAGCAGCAAGAGATCCACCGGCAGAACCGCGCGGATCGCATCGGTGTCCGCAGGCTCGATCCCCAGGGTGTAAAGCGCCAGCCCCGACAGCGGCCCCGGAAGCGCCGTGACCAGCACCGCCGAGAAGTTCGAGGCGAAGTGCAGGCCCACCGCCGCGCCCAGGTTGCCCGTTCGCGCCGTCAGATCCGCGGCGGCCAGCCCGAAACACCCCGCCCAGAGCGCGATCAGCGCGGCGTTGCCTGGAAAATCCGAGGGCGCGTAATGCCCCAGCGCAAACAGGACCGAGGGCAGGCCCAGCCAGAGCACCGGCGATCTGAGCCGAGCGGCCAGTTGCTGTTGCAGATAGCCGCGAAACACCACCTCTTCGGCCGACACCTGCAGGAACAGCGCCAGAAGTGACAGAGGCAAGAGACCCAGCCACGCCTGTGGGGTCAGATTCGGCTCGACCGGTGCGGCCATCTCCCACGGCGGAAGAAGCCCGATAACGAGGTAAAGCAACGCCATCGCGCCCAGCACGCGCAGGAAATCGCGCGCGGCGGCGCGTAGCGGGCCTGTCACGCTCCAGAAGCTGCGACCGTGCAGCTGGTCGGCCACCACGGCGACCGAGATAAGCATCATCCCGATCATAAACAGCTGATACAGCGTGCCGCCCGGCGTCGACGGGTCGATCACCGCATCGCGAAAGGCGACTGCGCCAGCGTCGCCACCCACGAAACCCACCACGGCGAAGACCGCACTGGTCAGCCCCATCCAGATCAGGACGCCCGCGAACAGCCCCAGGCCCAGCCGCCAAAGCTCGGCGCTTTTGCGGGCGGGATCTGCAAGGCTTTCGTGGGGCGCATAGGACATGAGGGTGAGGTAGGCGCATTGTCCCGCCGGGGCAATCGCTCTTGCCCCGCCCGGATCGCTGGCCTAGACCGATTTGGAAAAATTCGGGGGAGGCCCAGATGACCAAGATCGACAAATCCAGACTGCCCAGCCGTCACGTGACCGAGGGGCCCGAGCGCGCGCCGCATCGGTCCTATTATTACGCGATGGGCATGACCGAGGCGGAAATTCACCAGCCCCTCGTCGGTGTCGCCACCTGCTGGAACGAAGCTGCGCCGTGCAACATCGCGCTCAATCGTCAGGCCCAGGCGGTCAAGATGGGCGTGAAAGAAGCGCATGGCTCCCCCCGCGAATTCACCACCATCACCGTCACCGACGGCATTGCGATGGGGCACGAGGGCATGCGCTCGTCGCTGGCCAGCCGCGAGGCCATTGCCGACACGGTCGAGCTCACCATGCGCGGCCATTGCTATGACGCCATCGTGGGCCTTGCGGGCTGCGACAAGTCGCTGCCGGGCATGATGATGGCCATGGTGCGTCTCAACGTGCCGTCGGTCTTCATCTACGGCGGTTCGATCCTGCCGGGCAAAGCCCCCCAGGTCGACGAGATCCCCGAGGATTTCCGCACCCGCGATCTGACCGTGCAGGACATGTTCGAGGCGGTGGGCCGCCACCAGAACAACGAGATGTCGGACAAGGCGCTCGACATGCTGGAACGCGTGGCCTGCCCGTCGGCCGGTGCCTGCGGCGGCCAGTTCACCGCAAACACAATGGCCTGCGTGTCCGAGGCGATCGGGCTGGCGCTGATGAACTCCTCGGGCATGCCCGCACCATATGAAAGCCGTGACCAATATGGCGAGGCCTCGGGCCGCGCGGTCATGCAGCTTCTGGAAAAGAACATCCGTGCCCGCGACGTGGTCACGCGCCAAAGCCTCGAGAACGCAGCGCGGGTGGTGGCCTGTACCGGCGGGTCGACCAATGCGGGCTTGCACTTGCCCGCCATCGCCCACGAGGCGGGGATCGAGTTCTTCCTCGAAGATGTGTGCGAGATCTTCCGCGACACGCCCTATTTCGTCGACCTCAAGCCCGGCGGCCAGTTCGTGGCCAAAGATCTCTATGATGCCGGCGGCATCCCCGTGGTGATGAAAGAGCTGCGCAAGGCGGGCCTCATCCACGAGGATTGCATGACCGCCACGGGCCGCAGCATCGGTGAAGAGCTCGACCTGATCGAGCGCGAGGCCGATGGCCGCGTGATCTACCCCATCGACAAACCGATCACCAAGACCGGCGGGGTCGTGGGGCTCAAGGGCAACCTTGCCCCCGAAGGTGCTATCGTGAAGGTCGCGGGCATCGCCGCCGAGGATCAGGTGTTCACCGGCCCGGCGCGTGTTTTCGAGTGCGAAGAGGATGCCTTTGCCGCTGTGAAGGCGCGCGGCTACAAGGAAGGCGAGGTGATCGTCATCCGCAACGAAGGCCCCGCAGGCGGCCCCGGCATGCGCGAGATGCTGGCGACCACCGCCGCGCTGTCCGGTCAGGGCATGGGCAAGAAAGTGGCGCTGATCACCGATGGCCGTTTTTCCGGTGCGACGCGGGGCTTTTGCGTGGGCCATGTGGGCCCCGAGGCCGCCCAGGGCGGGCCAATCGCGCTGCTGCAGAACGGCGACATGATCACCATCGACGCGGTGCAGGGCTCCCTGTCGGTCGATCTGTCCGATGATGAACTGGCCAAGCGGAAAGAGGCCTGGGCTGGCCCGCGTGACACGATCTATGCCACCGGCGCGCTCTGGAAGTATGCCCAGCTGGTCGGCGCGACCTACAAGGGCGCGGTCACCCATCCCGGCGGCGCGGCTGAAAAGCATGTCTACATGGATCTCTGATCGGGCTCGGCCGGGGCGTCTGATCCCGGCCATCCTGTTTCTGGTGGCCGGGTGCGATGCGGTGCCGATGGGTGGCAATGCGCCTGCGCTCACCGACGCCCGCCTGGCCGGGGGCGAGATCCTTGTGTCGGGCCCTCCGGGCTATTGCATCGACCCGGCGTCCCTGCGCGCAGACACGGCAGGGGGATTTGCGCTTCTGGCCAGCTGCGCGGCCCTTGGGTCCGAGGGCCCATCGGCGGGCCTGCCGGCGGTGATGACCGTGACCGTGTCGCGGCCCGTGCCCGGACAGGACGCGCCCACGCTGGCCGATCTGCAGGCCACGGTGGCCCCAGCCAACGTCCTGGACACGGTCGAGACCGACACGCTGGTCATGGTCCAGCTGGACCAGGGCGGCGAGGCGGCATTCGACGGTAGCGATGCGCGCTACTGGCGCGGAATGAAACGGGTCGGTGCGCGGATCGTTGGCCTTGCGCTCTATGCACCCGAGGGCGGATCGCTGGCGGAAAGCGGCGGGTCGGACCTTATGGCAAGGCTGGCGGCCGGCATACGACCCGCGGCACCGGCCACGGACGGGGCGGTCGAGACGGCGGATCAGGGAACCGGGACCGCAGAGGCCCCGCAACCACGGCCCGCGACCCTCGGCGGTCTGTTTCGCGGTTTGTTAAACCCCCGGTGATATGGCACAAACTGTTTCTAAAATCGAAACGCGGGGGCAGGCATGGCCGGCACGGGCATTCTGGACAGACTGAACACGCGCAGGGCCCTGCGCCGCTGGTCCCGTGCCGCGCGTCTTGCAGAGCGTTCCGATCTCAAGACCCTGCGCGCCCAGCGCAACGAGGCCCGGCAATTGTCTGGTCATCTGAACCGGCTCTTGCACGTGGCAGAGGGGCGGTTGGCGCTGCCCATGGTCGGATCGAATGCCTTTCCGGTGCCTGCCGATGCGGACTGGGCCTGGCGGCCCGAGCTGTGGCGCGGCCCCCTGCCCACGCCCGGCATGTCGTCCGTACCGACCAAGTCGATGCTGGGCTCGGAGGTGACGCTGTTCCACGACTGCGCCTTTTCCGAATTGACCCTGCGGCAGCTGCGCAATCGCCGCGCCGAGGATCTGGCCCCCTACGGTCTGCGTATGGACGTGTTCCGGTTCGACGGCTCTTTCCTGTCGCTTGTGATCGATCTGCCCGAAACCGCGGTGCAAGGGCTGTTGCGACGGCACCTGATCCGGGTCGAAACCATCGTGGAGATGGAAAAACCGCTTGAAATTTTTGCCCGGCTCAACATCAAGCACGGTCCCAACACGGACAACATCGTGCGCGAGCTGCCACTCAACGAACAGGAGGTCGCGGTCGAGTTTGACCTTGGCTATTCCAAGATCAACGAAAAACGGGTCGAGCGGGCTTGGCTGGACCTGATCTTCGAAGGGCCCGAAATGAACCAGGTCACCATTCGCGACCTGACCTTCAGCCGTCGCCCCCGTGCCGAATTCTGAGTGCCGGAGACACAAGATGAGTAACTACAGCCTGACCAAGACAGGTTTCCAGCAAGGCATCTGGGAGGGGCTCGTGTCCGGCAAGGGCCCGGATGCGCCCCAGCCCGAGATCGTGGTTACCCACCAGCAGGACAGGCTGAGCGATGTGCAGCTGTCCGACGGGCCCGAGCGCGGGCAATGGGCCTTGCGCATTCCCGTGCCCGCAGACCGGATTGGTGACGGCGTGCAGACGTTCCTGATCCAGGACGGGCGCACCGACGAAACGCTGGGCCATTTCGCCCTGTCCGGGGGCGAGGCGCTGGCCGATGACATCCTGACCGAGATGCAGCTGTTGCGCGAAGAGCTCGACATGCTCAAGCGCGCCTTCCGCCGCCACTGTCTCGAGACGATGCAGCCTTGATGGACACCACGCGCCGGCCCATGTAAAGCGGCGCACCATGGCCAAGAAACAAGACAATCCCAACTACAAGGTGATCGCGGAAAACCGGCGTGCCCGGTTCGACTACGCCATCGAGGATGACGTGGAATGCGGTATTGTGCTCGTTGGGTCCGAAGTGAAGTCGCTGCGCCAGGGCTCTGCCAATATCGCCGAAAGCTATGCCAGCGTCGAAGACGGCGAATTGTGGCTGATCAACAGCTACATCGCGCCCTACGAGCAGGCCAAGACGTTCGGCCACGAGGAACGCCGCAAGCGAAAACTCCTGGTCAGCCGCAAGGAACTGGCACGCATGTGGAACGACACCCAGCGCAAGGGCATGACGCTTGTGCCGCTGGTCCTGTATTTAAATCATCGCGGGCTGGCGAAGATCAAGATCGGCATCGCCAAGGGCAAAAAGACCGTCGACAAGCGCGAAACCCAGGCCAAGCGTGACTGGAACCGCCAGAAACAGCGCCTGCTCAAGGAGCACGGCTGAGCTGCCGGGCGGGAACGCATTGCCGTTTTTCCCGTCATCCCCGGTCATGAACCGCGTCTAGAGTTTCGCCCGGGGGATGCCGGGCCTGCCCCCTTTCGGTTCATCTAAGGGCCCGACAGGGAAGGACATGCAATGGAACTCATCATCGGTCTTCTGTCCGGCGCGGTTGGCGGCAACGTCGCGGGCATGGCACTCAAGAACCTCAACCAGGGCACGCTGATCAATTCGCTCGCGGGCATCGTCGGCGGCGGGCTTGGGGCGCAGATCCTGGGCATGCTGGGCGCAGGCGGCATGGCCGCCGATGCGGCCGCGGGCGGTATGGATATCGGCGCGATCGTCGGCCAGGTGGCCGGCGGTGGGGTCGGCGGCGGTGTGCTTCTGGCGATCGTCGGTGTCGTGCGCAACGCGATGGGCAAGTAACCGGACGAAGAACAGGACCCGCCGGGCCGGGTGCGCGGATGCGGGCGCCCGGCCTTGCCTCGCCCCGGCCCCACGCGTATGTCATGCCAAACCGACGCACCGGGGGGCTGTCATGGCCGAGGACGATCCGAGAACCCTTGTTTCCACGGGCTGGCTGGCCCGTCATCTGAACGATCCCGATCTGCGGATCCTCGATGCCTCGTGGTATCTGCCCGACATGGGCCGGGACCCGAAAGCCGAGTATGATACGGGCCATATCCCCGGCGCGCGCTTTTTCGACATCGACGAGATTTCCGACCTGCGCTCGGACCTGCCGCATATGGTGCCGCCCGTCGAGAAATTCATGAGCCGGATGCGCGCCATGGGCGTCGGTGATGGGCACCAGGTCGTGGTGTATGACGGCGCAGGCCTGCTGTCAGCGGCGCGGGTCTGGTGGCTTTTCCGCCTGATGGGCCACATGGATGTGGCGGTACTGGATGGCGGGTTCCCGAAATGGGAGGTCGAGGGCCACGAGGTAGAGGATCTGCCGCCCATGGTCCGCGACCGCCACATGACCGTGCGCCGCCAGAACCACCTTGTGCGCGACGTGACCGAGGTCGCCGCCGCGTCCAAGCTGGGCTCGGCCGAAATCATCGACGCCCGGTCGCCCGGACGCTTTCGGGGCGACGAGCCGGAACCGCGCCCGGGCCTGTCCTCGGGGCATATTCCGGGCTCGAAGAACGTGTTTTTTCAGGATCTCCTGAACGAAGATGGCACGCTGAAAGAGCCCGATGCCCTGCGCACCGTTTTCGAGACCGGGGGCGTCGATCTGTCGAAGCCTGCCATCACCACCTGCGGATCCGGTGTCACCGCCGCGATCCTGTCCCTGGCCATGGAGCGCATGGGCAAGTCCGACCATTCGCTATACGACGGGTCCTGGTCCGAATGGGGCCTGTCGCCCACCCTGCCCGTCGCCAAAGGAGACGCCTGATGTTCGAGAGCCTGAAGCCGCAACCCGCCGACAAGATCCTGGCCCTGATGCAGGCCTACAAGGAGGATCCGCGCGACACCAAGATCGACCTGGGTGTGGGCGTCTACAAGAACGCCGAAGGCGTGACCCCGATCATGCGCGCGGTCAAGGCCGCCGAAAGACATCTTTGGGAATCTGAGACGACCAAGACCTACACGGGCCTTGCGGGCGACCCGGTCTTTGCCGATGCGCTCAGCACGCTGATCCTGGGCGACGACAAGCCCGCCGACCGGCTGGCCGCTGTCGCCACCCCCGGCGGTACCGGCGCGGTCCGCCTGGGCTTTGACCTGGCACGGATGGCCAATCCCGGCATGCGCGTCTTCGTGTCCGATCCGACCTGGCCCAACCACCTGTCGATCCTGAAATACCTGGACCAGGAGACCGTCACCTACCGCTATTTCGACAATGACACAGGCGGCGTGGACTTCGACGGCATGATCGCCGACCTGGGCGGCGCGCAGGCGGGTGATGTGGTGCTGCTACACGGCTGCTGCCACAATCCGACCGGTGCCAACCTGAACCTGACGCAATGGCAGGCGGTCATCGACCTGATCAACGCCAAAGGCCTGATCCCGATGATCGACATCGCCTACCAGGGCTTCGGCGACGGACTGGACGCCGATGCCGCGGGCACACGCCTGGTGGTAAAGAACTGCCCCGAGGTGATCATCGCCGCGAGCTGTTCGAAGAATTTCGGCATCTACCGCGAACGCACGGGCCTGTTGATGGCGATTTCGGAAACGCCAGCGCAGCAGGGCGTGACGCAGGGCTCGCTCGCCTATCTGAACCGGCAGACCTATTCCTTCCCGCCCGATCACGGCGCGCGGCTGGTGGGCATGATCCTGACCGACGATGCGCTTCGGGCCGACTGGATGGCGGAACTGGAAGAGGTGCGGCTGGGCATGCTCGATCTGCGCGAACAGCTCGCGACGGAGTTGCGGAACCTGTCCGGCTCGGACCGGTTCGGCTTTCTCGCCCAGCACCGGGGCATGTTCTCGCGCTTGGGCGTGAGCCCCGAGATTGTCGAGAAACTGCGTGCCGATCATGGCGTCTACATGGTCGGCGACAGCCGGATGAACATCGCGGGGCTGAACAAGAATACCGTTCCGGTTCTGGCACAGGCGATCATCGACGCCGGGGCCTGAGGGGCCCGTGTCGTAAGGCTGCCGGGTCTGACCGATAGCACGCATCCCGGCTCGGCGCGGGACAGGATCAGAGCGGCCCGTCCTCGCGGCGCAGGGTGTCGCGCAGCAACGCGGCGATCCGGTCTGCATGGGAAAAGGCCACGGCATGATCGGCGCCGGGAATCTGCTCCTGCCGCGCCGCGCGGTTCCATTCCGCAAGCTGCCCCATGGCCGTCAGCGGAATGACCGTGTCGGCCTGCCCCCAGATCGCAAGCACCGGCACCCCTTGGCGCGCGATCTCGCGGTGCTCGGTCTCGAGCGAGCGACTGAGCGCTGCGCGCAAGGACCCCAGCACCGAGGGAACGAACCCGCGGCGGGCCAGTTCGGCCGCCTGTACCTTGGCCATGCGCCGGTCCGGGCCCAACCGGCTCACCCGGCGGTGGGAATAGGGAAAGACCATGTGAAACAGCCAATCGCCCAGGAACGGAGCCTGGATGGCAAAGCGGCCCACCCCGCCCGGATCGTGGATCATGCCCGCAGGCGCGATCAGGATCAGGCGGCGCAGCTTGCCCGGATGGGAGGCGGCGAACCGGGCCGCGATTGAGCCTCCCATGGAGTAGCCCAAGAGGGTCAGGTCTTCCTCGAGCCCCAAGGCCGCCAACAACTCCGACAACTGGTCCGAGAACAAATCAAGGTCCTGCCGTCCGCCGACATGGTCCGAGTAGCCGCGCCCGTAAAGATCGTAGACCAGAACGCGATATCCCAACCCGGCCAGGTGATCCGCCAGCGGCTCCCAGACCTGGCTGGGGGTGGTCAAGCCGTGGATACAAACGGCGATGGGACCGCGCACCGGTCCGATCCAGCGGTAATGGGTGACGCCACGCGACAGCCCCACGAAATCACCCGGCGCCGCGTTGCGCGCGACCCCGTCCATTGGTTTGCGCAGCCGTTCCCGGACCACCGGGACAACGGCGAGACAAGCCAGCACAAACCAGGGCCAAAGCGTCATGCGGCCTGCCAGCGGTCGAGGATGTAGCGCCCGGTCATCAGGTCCAGATGCGCGCCGCCGCCATTCTTGAACAGCGTGATCTCGTCATCCGATCCACGCCGGAAAGCCGAGAGGTCATAGTAATCTGCCACGAGGTCATCGAGGGCGATCACGCCGCGCTCCAGCGGGTCCTTGATCTCGCCGATATGGCCCATCGTGGTGTCATAGCTGTCCACGAACAGCCGCGCGCGTTTCAGCGCGGTATCGTCGGCCTCGCGCATGTCGGCGCGGAAAGCCCCGATCAGGTCGATATGCTGGCCGGGGCGCAGCCAGTCGCCGCGCAGCACCGGGTCGGTCGACATGGTGGCACAGGTGACGATATCGGCGGTCTGTACGGCCTGTTCCAGATCCTCTGCCACACTCATGCCGGGCCATTGGGCGGCCAGTGCCCGGGCTTTCGCCGCGGTGCGGTTCCAGACCGTGAACCGCGCCTCGGGGAACGCCGCGCCATACGCTTCGCGCAGCGAGGACGCGACAGTGCCCGCGCCCACGATCAGGATCTCGCGGCTGTCGGGCCGGGCTAGGCGCCGGGCGGCCAACAGGCTGTCGCCGGCGGTCTTCCACTTGGTCACCAGGTGGAAATCGACAATGGCCGCCAGTGTTCCGTCGATGTCGTCATACAGGCTCATGCCCCCGTTGACCGCCGGTTTGCCCTGCGCGGCGTTGCCCGGAAAGATCGTGGCCGATTTGACCGCGATGCCCAGCCCGTCGATCCAGGCCGCGCGAGACAGCAGCGTGTCATCCCCGCGATAGAGGAAGGTATCGCCGATTTCCGCCTTGGGCAGATCGTGCCCGGCGGCCAGTGCATCGGTCAGACCGATCCAGTCAAGCAGTCGCTCGCCTTCATCAAAACCGATCACGGGAACGCTCATGCCGCCTCCGCTTCGGTCAGAAGCCCCTTGGCCACCAGCCGCGCGGCCCAGCCCTCGGGTCCGTCGAACAGGTGTGTCTGCCAGCCGCGCGCGGCGGCGGCCTCGATATTGTCTGGCCGGTCATCGGCAAAGAGCAGACGTTCGGGCGCGATTCCGCAGTCGGCCTCGACCATGCGGTAGATCTCGGGGTCCGGTTTCGTCACGCGCATGTGGCCCGAGACATAGCGGCGGTCGAACTCGGCCAGGAAATCATACTGGGTTTCGGCATAGGCAAAGCTTTCGATACCGAAATTCGTCAGCGCAAAGACCGGCACGCTCCGCGCCCGCAGCGCCCGAAGAAGCGCGACAGAGCGGTCGATCGCAGGGCTTGCCATCTCGATCCAGCGGTCGTGCCACAGCCGGATCGCGTCGGCATGGTCGGGATGGGCCGCGGCAGTCTGGTAGACCATGTCGCGCCAATTCTCACCCCGGTCGACGCGGTCGTTCATGGCATGCAGATCGACCGTTTCGAACAGCGCGCGGCGTCTCTCGGGCCCGATCTCTGCATCGTAGAACCGTTCCGGTTGCCACTCGATCAGCACGTTGCCGATGTCGAAAATCACCGCCTCTGGCGTCATGTGCGCGTGTCCTTTTCTGCCCGGATGGCGGAGCGCAATTCGCGTTCCAGCGCGTCCAGAAAACGCGCGCGGTCGGCCTTTGTAAAGCCTTTGCCCCCGCCCTGGCGAAAGGGGTCTGCGGCGCGCAGATCGCTCATCAGATCGCGCATGGCCAGTTGGCTGCCGATATTGGCCTGGGTCAGCGCCTCGCCATTGTGGCGCAGCACGCGGGCCCCGGCCGCAACGCAAGCCGCGGCCAGCGGCATGTCAGAGGTCACGACCACGTCGCCGGTCTCACAGTTTTCAGCAATCCACTTGTCGGCCACGTCCGGCCCTTCGTCGACGATCACCACCTCGACCAGCGGGTTCGCAGGTGGGCGGATGCCGCCGTTGCAGACCAGCAGGAGCGGCACGCGGTTGCGGGTGGCGACCCGCTCGGCCTCGGCCCGGACGGGGCAGGCATCGGCATCGACGATCACACGCGCCATGGGTCAGGCGTAGAGCGCCTGGGCATGGAAGGCGATGTGATCCTCCATGAAGGTGGAGACGAAGAAATAGCTGTGGTCGTAGCCCGCTTGCAGGCGGATCTGCGCGGGCTGGCGGCGGTCGGCGGCGGCGCCGGCAAAGGCGGCCGTGCCAAGCAGGTCGAAGAACTGGTCGTCGGTGCCGGTGTCGATGAGGACGGGGCCGTCAAAGCCCTGCGCCTCCATCAAAAGAGTTGCGTCATGGGCCGACCATTGCCCTGTATCGGCGCCCAGATAGGCCCTAAGCTGTTTTTGCCCCCACTCCGATTGGGTCGGATTGCAGATGGGTGCAAAGGCCGAAACCGAGCGGTAGCGCCCCGGCAGGCCCATCGCCAGCGTCAGCGCGCCGTGTCCGCCCATGGAATGCCCGGTGATCGCCTGGCGGTCGAGGTCCAAAGCGAACCGCGCCCCCAGAAGCGCGGGCAGTTCCTCGGCCACGTAGTCCCACATGCGGAAATGGGGCGCCCAGGGTGTTTCGGTCGCGTTGACGTAGAACCCTGCGCCCTGGCCCAGGTCATAGGCGTCGTCATCCGCCACGCCCGCGCCCCGCGGCGAGGTGTCGGGAAAGACAAGCGCGATGCCCTGTTCGGCCGCCCAGCCCTGAGCGCCTGCCTTGACCATGGCGTTTTCATGCGTGCAGGTCAGGCCCGAGAGATACCAGAGCACCGGCACCGGGCCTTCGCGTGCCTCTTGGGGCAGGAACAGTCCAAATGTCATGTCGCAGTCGCAGGCGGTGGAGCGGTGGCGATAGACGCCCTGCGTGCCACCGAAGCAGCGGTTTTCCGAAATCGTATCCATGGGATCCCTCGTTTGCGTCGGTCCAACGGCTAAACAAGCGGGCCCGTGCAGGCAAGCGTTCCGGCTAGCATTCAGGCGCCGGTCACCCAGCCGATCACGACGGACACGGTCAGAATACTGAACGCGGTCGATATCAGGATCGCCGCAGACACACGCTGGGGGGCAACGCCATAATGCTGGGCAAGGATGTAGACATTGCCCGCCACGGGCAGGGCAGCGGCGGAAATCGCGACCCCCGCTGCGTAGGGCTCGACCGGGAACAGGAACAGCACCGCCAGCGCCACGAACAGCGGATGCAGGATCAACTTGCAAAAGGTGAGCCAGCCCGCGATCTCGATCCGCTCAGCGGATTTCGACGCCAGAGAGGCTCCGATGGCGAACAGTGCGCCGGGCGTGGCCGCGCCCCCCAGGATCGACAGGAATTCGTTCATCGGCGCCGGGATCGGAAGGGTCGTGGCCGACCAAAGGAACCCCAGCGTGATCGAGACGATCATCGGGTTCTTCAAAAGCCCCACCCCCACGGGGCGCAGGATGCCCAGTGACATCCGCCCGTCCCGTGAGCCGGTGATCAGGATAACGATCAGGCTCGAAAACACGATCAGATCGACTGCCAAAACCAGCATCACCGGGCCGATGGCGGCCTCACCCAACAGAAGGACCAGCATCGGCACACCGAGAAAGCCGGTATTGCCGATGACCGCGCATTGCGCCTCGACCGCGGTCGTCTCGATGTCGAGCTTGCGGAGCAGTGCGACCAGCGTGGCGATGCCATAGACAAAGGCCGTTCCCCAAAGATAGGCCATCACGAGCTGCCCATCGAAGACCTCGCCAAAGGACAGGTTGGCCGAAAACCGGAACAGCATGGCCGACAGGGCGAAGTAGAAGACGAACTTGGTCAGGTAGGCCGTGGCCTCTTCGGTGAAGAACCGCGTGCGCCCGGCCCAGTACCCCAGGCCGATCAGTGCGAAAAACGGCAGTGTCTTCAGAAAGATCGCCAGCATGGGCAAGTCGTACCACGCCCCCCGCCCGCGTCAATTGCGTCCGGTGTCCGGCGCAACCGTCGCGTCGCACCGGCCGGTGGCCTTCCAAAGCTTTGACGCCATGCACAAGACCTGCGTATCAGGCCTCGGGCGTGGGCGCGCTTGGCAAATGGGCCGCGGTCAGGATCATCGACCGCGACACCGGGATCAGCCCTGGCTGGCCGTCATCATCCAGATTTCCGTCTCGTGCCATTCCAACCGGTCGGTCAGTAGGCCTGCGGTAACTTCGTCTCCGGCCTCGCCTGCGCTAGAGATCGCGTCCCGAAGCGTGCCCGAGATCGCGCGATGCTCGGCGATCAGCTTGGCGATCATGTCTTCGGCGGATTTTGCCGGATCGGCCTCTGGCCCGGCATTGGCCATGAGCTCGACAACGGTACGCGGGGCATAGGCGCCCTTTACGCGGATCCGTTCGGCGATATCGTCCAGCGCGGACCAAAGGTTCCGATACTGCGCCTCGAACAGGTCGTGCAGCTGGCGAAAGCTCGGGCCTTCCACGTTCCAATGGTAGCCATGGGTCTGGACATAAAGACGAAAGGTCTGGCCGAGCACGGTGTTCAGAGCGTCGATATCGGCTTGGTTGGCGGTGGTCATCGGATCATCTCCTGCAAAACGGAACAGAGGGGGGTGATGGATGGGCCAGAAGGCCCACCCAAAGGCGTCAGAGCGCGCGGGTCGAGAAGTACCAATCGACCGTGTTGTAGCCTTCGCTGGCGCGGGCCAGGGCGGCTTCGGGCGTGGCAGGGGTGGGCACGATGACCTCGTCGCCGGGCTTCCAGTTTTCCGGCATTGCGCAGGCGTTCTCATCCGCGGTCTGCAAGGCGACCAGTAGCCGATGGATTTCGTCCACCGAACGACCCGCATTCATCGGGTAGTAGACCATGGCGCGCAGCACACCCTCGGGGTCGATGATGAAGGTCGCCCGCACTGCTGCGGTGTCAGAGGCCCCGGGTTGGATCATGCCATAGGCCTGCGCCACCGCCATGTTCAGATCGGCGATGATGGGAAAGCGCACATCGACACCGAATTTCTCCTTGATGTTCAGCACCCACGCGATGTGGCTGTAGTGGCTGTCGATGGACAGGCCCAGCAATTCCGTGTTGCGCGCATCGAACTCGGCCTGCCGCTTGGCGAAAGCGATGAATTCCGTGGTGCAGACCGGAGTGAAGTCTGCCGGATGCGAGAACAGGATCAGCCACTTTCCGCGGTAATCCTCCAGGGTCTTGCGTCCATGGGTGGTGGGCGCATCGAAGGCGGGGGCAGCTTCGTTCAGGCGGGGCCCGTTGGGCGTGGTCTTGTCGGTCATCGAAATATCCTTTCGGTCTGTCGTTGCGATGACCCTTGGATACGCGCTTGCTAAATATAGAGGAAATTGAATATAATTGTCTCCGTAATAGAGGTCATCAATCAATGATCACGTTGCGCCAATTGCGGTTTCTGGTGGCGGTGGCGGATACGCTGAATTTCTCGAGGGCGGCGGAAACCTGTTTCGTCACCCAGCCCACCCTGAGTGCGGGGATCAAGGAACTCGAAGACCGCCTGGGCACACAGCTGATCGAACGCACACGACGCAGCGTGATGATGACCCCGCTCGGTGCCAGGTGAAACGCACTTGAGCTTTGACAGTTGTGCAGAACTGGATTCTTGAGGTTTCATCATCAGATGGAGCTTCGAGATGCCGGCA
>CAJXWO010000033.1 GCA_913062865.1 uncultured Paracoccaceae bacterium
GGATGACACCCGTCCAGAAACTGACGATGGCCGCGTAAATTCTACGACCGAGCCCCCGCAAAAACGGGGGGATTACCATGCGTCCGGGCATCATTGCCGTCGTTCCCATTGGGAGATTTCCCAGTCGTGAATTCTGCAGAATAGAAAGAAGAACTCCAAGCGGTCGATGCGTTTCGTTATTTTTTTCGGCTCGCCTGTCTTCTCATCTGCAGCGAGGAAGGTGCTGACCCATCTCATCTCTAGGCACTCTCCGCAGACCTCGTGGATGTCAGGGACGTCATAGGGATGACCATCGTGGTAGCGGATGCAATCGTCATATAAGAAGATCAGCGAAAAGGCTTCTGCCCATTGCCGTCTTCCACCGACATGTTCGCTATGCCGCCGGGCGGGCAACCACACTTCCTCAATGTAGAATTTCTTATGCCGAAAGTACCGTGCTGGGGGAATTAGGAACTCTGGCCTCTCATCATGAGGGCCGCCGCGAAAATGCTTCATCGTCTCGGTCCTTCTGTTGTTTCAGGAGGACATGACGACCAGTCCGGCACAGCTATCCCGTGCGCCCGAGGGAGGTCCGGGCGGGATCAGGAGCATTCGCGCAGGGGTGATCAGGCCGTCACGTCAGTTTCTGACGGGCGGCGCACCAGCGTCTGCAAGGTTGTGGAAGTTACTCCGACTAGCAGCTCCGCCGCGCGGCCCATGCGGACACCGCAGCGACTGCTACGGGTTCCTCTGCCATGACCACATACGGGTATGCGGTCGTACCGATAGTCGGGATGAACGTGTTTGCCATAGGCGTTCTCCTGCTCGGTTGGCAGGGCCGGATGTTCGGCCTGCGATAGGGGCGAGTTAGCTCCTCTTGCTTGTGGTTGGACCCCGTATCGTGGGCGCAACCTTAACTGGATTACTCGATCTGGGTGATTCGGCGCAAGGGGGAAAGTTCAGCTCTGGTCACTTATGTCGCTGAAACGGCTATAGATGTTCCCGCTAGCTGCCCGGTCGCAGCCCGCCAATACCCCGGTCAAGCCCCGCCTCTCGCCAGAGGGTCTTTGACATTTACAAGGGGCAATTCGAGCGACTGCCACGTTGCGACCCGCAACGTGCCCATGCCATGCCCGGCCCTCTCCCGTGCCTGCCCCTCAACCTTGCTGCTCATCCGGCATGCTCTGCTCAGGTGACCGACGTCGCCGAAGAGAGGATCAACCAAGATCGGAGCAGAGAATGACAGCACATTTCTTCCATGCGCAACATAATGAACCGGAGCAACCGCCAGGGGACGGGCGAGATCATCTGGCGTTCCTGCAGAACCTCGCCCTTATCGGCGCACTTCTGATTGGGTTCGCATCGTTCTTTGGGTTACGCGAGATACTGGCTGACAGCGGCGGCTTTGCCGCCTGGCTGATCCCGCTGGCGCTCGCCGGAACGCTTTCCGCCCTGCTGGGCGGGGCCTGGCACAAGCTGCTGGAGCTTGCCTCAAGGCCGGTTTCGGAGAAGAGCACAATCCCGTTGACCCTTTTTGGCGGCGCTCTTCTGACAAAGGTGCATCTAGCCACTTCGGTCTGGTTCCTTTCGACGAGCCTCGGTGGCCATCACGCGCTTCAAGAACATCAATACCTCTACCTTACGGAAGTTCAGGTGGTCGCTGGTGCCATGAGCGCCGTCCATGCCTCTCAGGCTCCCAACCTGGACCGGTTCTCGCAAGCTGAGCGACAGATTCAGGACCTTTTGGACTGTGAAGTCGGGGGCGGGTGTGTCTCAGGAACCGCCGGTGACGGGCCCGTTGCCGATCAGATTAGGCGGGCTCTCCGCCTCTTTGGCGGTCAGCAGCGCGGGGCGGCAAGCATCCAGTCTGCTGGTCCTGAGATGATCGGGGAGATCATGATGATGATCGATGCCGCTAGGCATGCAGCGAGGGAGGGCGATCATGCTGTGTTCGAACAGCTTGCCGCCCGGATCAGCGCCAACCTTCGCGCTGTTGGGGGCGTGTCCAGTGATGTGTCCCTGGGAAACCTGGGCAGCTTCTCCAGCATCCCTGAGGTTCAGGACATCTTGCGCGGGCTTCAGGGCAGTCTCTCTGGGCCGTCTGTCCTCACGGCTCTGCCGCAGGTGCCAGAGTATGAGCCGATTGATCGGGCCAAGGCCGTCTGGGTCTATGCAGACCGTGTTCCGTTCGCCTGGGCCGTCGCGGTGGCCGTGGACAGCCTCAACTTCCTCCTGCTTCTCCTAATGGTGTTCTCAGTCCATCTGAAGAGCCGCGAGGACCAGCACGCTGAGGCCCTTCAAAGCGAGGAGGATATCGAGGACGTGCGCGAACGCCACTCCTCCGGCCCCTGGCAGGAGCCGCGCAAGCTCTCCGACAAGCGGCGTCGCCGGTAACCGCAGCGTGAGCAACGCGGGGGGAAAGGGGGCTTCGGCCCCCTTTCCTCATTCGAGGACCCGAGAAGCGCCCGCTTGGGTCCCCAGGACGGACCGGGGACACGCCAGCCGAATGCTAAAACGGTGTCATGACCCATGCCGCCCAAACTCTCTTCAATGCGCTGCAGCACAAGTGTTTCTGCGGGTTTGAGCGGTTCTGTGTTATACTGAAGACAGAGAAAGCGGATGTGAGAGCGCCTTGAGCGCCGCATCCGCTTTTTTGTTTTTGACCAATTGTCAAAACAGGAGGCAGTAATGGAAAGGAAAAATGGCTCGCAAGATGTGAGCAAGCAGGCAAAGCGTATCGAAGTCGATGTCGCGAAATATGACGGCATGATCGATGATCCAAGCTTGAGTGATGCCGACAGAGCGGCGATCATCGAGGCTCTCTGGAGTATCATTTGCATCAGCGTTGACCTCGGCTTTGAAGTTCACCCGGTGCAGGAAGCACAAAAGGCTTCTCCCGGAGTCGGCGATGCGCTAAACTGCAAGAACATCAAGGAAAAACAACAATGTAAGAAGGAGGCGGCACTGAATGAGCCGCGTCCGGGAGAATGAGTCCATGGCACGCCAAACTCTTGACCAAGCGTTCGAAGCTCACCTGAAAGCAGTGGCCTACGGGCGGGTTTCCAGCACCAAGCAACGTACGCAAGGTGACGGCCTGAACTCACAGGAGTCGCGCTGCCGAGAGTACGCCCGGTATAAGGGCTACGAGATTGTCGAGGTATTTCAGGACGACACGACCGGGCAGGTTATGGATCGCCCTGGAATGAAAGCAATGCTGGAATTCCTCAGAAAGAAAAAGGGTGAAGGCTATATTGTCATTATCGATGATATTTCGCGCTTGGCCCGCAATATTGAAACGCATTTCCAGCTCCGAAAAACGCTTAAGCAGGTCGGCGCGAAACTCGAAAGCCCCTCTATTGAATTCGGAGAAGATTCAGACGCCATTCTGGTCGAGAACCTGCTCGCCTCGGTGTCGCAACATCAGGCACAGAAGAACGGCGAACAGACCATCAACCGGATGCGCGGTCGCGCGATGAACGGCTACTACGTCTTCAAGGCTGTGATCGGCTATCGCTTTGAGCGTGTGCCCGGCCACGGCAAACTGCTCGTTCGCGACGAACCGATTGCCTCGATCATTCAGGAAGCGCTCGAAGGCTATGCCTCGGGGCGCTTTCAAACGCAGGTTGAGGTCAAGCGCTTCCTTGAAGCGCAGGAGGCCTATCCCAAAGACCTGCCGAACGGGGAGATTCGTAATCAGCGCATCTATGAGCTGCTGACGCGCGTTCTCTACGCTGGCTATATCGAGGTTCCCAACTGGAACGTACCCCTGCGCGAAGGCAAGCATGAAGGATTGATCAGCTACACGACCTTCCAGAAGATTCAGGACCGGCTGACCGGCACGGCCAAAGCCCCCGCTCGTAAAGACATCAATGCTGACTTCCCTCTTCGAGGCTTCATCCTCTGCGATGATTGCCAGAAGCCGCTGACAGCCTGTTGGTCGAAGAGCAAGACGGGCACAAAGCACCCCTACTATCTCTGTCCGAACAAGGCCTGTGTGAGCTACAGGAAGTCGATCCGGCGTGATGTGCTCGAAGCCGACTTCGAGGCGCTCCTGAAGGGCCTACAGCCCACCAAGGGTCTCTTCAAAGTCGCTAAGGCGATGTTCCACGACGCATGGGAGATGCGTCTGACGCAAGCCAGCGAAGCCGCCAAGTCCTTCCAAAAGCGGGCGAAGGACGCTGAAGCAAAGATCGAGCAACTCATGGACAGGATCGTCGATGCTACCAGCGACTCCCTGATCAAGGCCTACGAAGGCCGGATCACGAAGCTGGAGCAGGAGCGGGCTCTATGCCGTGAGCAGGAGCAGCAAATCGCCCGTCCGAAGCATACTATGGAGGAGTCGTTCGAACTCGCCCTGACGTTTCTATCAAGTCCTTGGAAAATATGGGAAAATGCCGATCTGGCCTGGAAGAAAACGGTGCTTAGACTGGCCTTTGCCACCCCTGTTTCCTACTCTCGAAATGAGGGTGTTCGAACCCCAATTTTGACCTTTCCGTTCAAGGCCTTAGAGGGTTTTTCAGGGTGTGAAAACAGAATGGCGCACCGGGGAGGATTCGAACCCCCGACCCCTTGATTCGTAGTCAAGTACTCTATCCAGCTGAGCTACCGGTGCGTGGAGGCGTGGAATAGCCCCAAGGATTTGGCTTTGCAAGCGGAAACCCGAGGATTTTTCACGCGTTCAACATCTCTCCCTTCGGAATGCGGATTTCGAAGGCCGTACCATCGGGTCCGGTGTCCAGAAGACGCAGCGATCCGCCATGCCCGCGCACCAGTTCCGCTGAAATCGCAAGGCCCAGTCCGGCCCCCCCCCGGCGCGCGCCGCCCTGGAAGGCGGTAAACAGATGCTCCTGCGCCTTGGGTGGCAGGCCCGGCCCGGTGTCGCGCACGATGATGGTCCAGCCCGTGTCGTCCTCGCGGGCATGGACGCTGATCTCGCCGGGCGTGCCATGGGCCATGATGGCCTGGCGCGCGTTACGCACCAAGTTCGAGATGACCCGGAACAGCTGTTCGCTGTCGGCGCGAAGGGTCATGGTGCCGGGCACGTCCTCGGCAAAGCTCAGGTCATGGTCGCCGGCCGCGAGCCGCTCGCTGTCGATCACGTCGGCCACGATGTCGGCAAGGTAGACCACGCTGAGCGAGGGCGGCGGCTCTTCGGCCTTGCCAAAGGCCAGCGTGCCCTCGCACAGATTGACCGCACGGGTGATCGAATTGACGAGCTTGGGGGCCATGCGCTGAACGGTGGGGTCCTCGCTTGTCTCGATGCGGTCCACGAACAGCTGGGCCGAGGTCAGGATATTGCGCAAATCGTGGCTGATCTTGGCGACCGCACCCCCCAGCTGCGCAAGACGCTCCTTCTGGCGCAGCGCGCCGGTCAGCTGGGTCTGAAGCCCCTGCAACGCCTCTTCCGCCTCTCGCAGTTCGGTGACGCCGGCGCCGGGCGTGATGATGCGGCGCGTGTCCTCGGGGGCTTCGGCATAGCTTTTCATGTGCCGCACCACGCCCTTGATCGGCAACACCAGAAAGCGGCGCACCACTATGAACAGCAGCGTGGCCGTGAAGATCGAGATCACCGCCGACAGGATCAGGATGCGCAGGCCGTAGTCCAGCATCGACGCGCGCAGATCGCTGGTGTCCAGCGTGATCTCGATCAGCAGACCCGCATCCTGAACCGGACTTCCGATCACCCGGATGATGCGTGGCTCCGGGTCGGCCAGCCGCGCGATGGCATCGCGGATCAGCGTCAGACCGGTCGCATCGCGCAAATCATAGGTGGCATGGATCGGGGCCGGAATGGGCGAGGACAGCACGAGCTGCCGCGCCGCATCGCGCCGCAGCACCACGTTGTAGACGCCCGCATTGCGCAACAGCTCGTCTTCCAGATCCGCGTCGATCATCTCCGTGGCCAAGAGTGCCAGGGACGCAATCTGCGCCCGTTCCAGCCGGGACAACAGCACATCCTCGCGAAACCGCGCGATCGACGGCACGAAGATCAGGACCTCCGCCAGCATCACGAAGACGACGGTCAGGATCAGGAAGCGGCCGGAAAGCGAGTTGAGCATGGGCGTCTGTCAGGGTCTCCCTAGGGCAGCCAGCGCTGCACCAGCCCGACCACCCGTTTGACCGTTGGATTATCAAACAACCGCGGAGAGAAATAGGCCCCTGCGGCCCGCTTGTTGATTTCACCGATCGTCGGATAGGGCGAGACCATGTTGGTGACGTGTGTCATCTTCAGCCCATTGGCCAGCACGAAGGCCCAGAGATTGATCAGCTCGCCCGCCTGGTGGCCCACGATGGACGCGCCCACCGGCTTGCCCTTGACCACCATGACCTTGATAAAGCCCTTGGTCTTGCGTTCGGCGATGGCGCGGTCGTTGTGATGATAGTCGAAACGGGCCACCTCCAGCTTGTCGCCATGCGCCTTGCGGGCCTCGGCCTCGGTCATGCCCACCTGCGCCAGTTCCGGATCGGTGTAGGTGGCCCAGGGCAGATGGTCGGTTTTCGCCTTGGCGGGCAGGCCAAAGACCGCCTGCCGGATCACGATGCCCGCATGATACCCCGCCACATGGGTGAATTGCAGCCCACCCGCCACATCGCCGATGGCATAGACGCGGCGATTGGTGGTGCGCAGGCGCTCATCGACCTTGATGCCGGTCTTAGTCGTGGCGATCCCGGCCTTGTCCAGATCGAGGCTGTCGGTGTTCGACTTGCGGCCCACGGCCATCAGCAGATGCGTGCCCTTGAACACGCGCCCGTCCTTGGCATGGACCTCGATCGCGCCGGGGCCGCCGGTGATCTTTTCGGCAAGCGCGTCCTCTTCGATGACCACGCCTTCGCCGCGCAGGCTGTCCAGCACGATCTGGGCAAGCTCCGGGTCATCCTTGCCCAGCGCCTTGGCGCCTTCGATCACCGTCACGTCCGAACCCAGCCGCCGATGCGCCTGCGCCATTTCCATGCCGATGGGCCCGCCGCCGATGATCAGCAGGTGCCTTGGCCGCTCGCGCAGATCGAATACTGTCTCGTTCGTCTCGTAGGGCACCGTGTCGAGCCCCGGGATCGGCGGGACAAAGGGCGAAGAGCCCGTGGCGATGACGATCCTCCGGGCCGAGATGACCGTATCGCCGGCCTGCACCTCGGTCTCCGAGATGAATCGGCCGTAGGCGCGGATGACCTTCACGCCCAGCCCTTCGAAGCGTTCCTGGCTGTCCACGGGTTCGATCTGGCCGATCACGTCATGCACATGATCCTTGGCCGCGGCATAATCCACCTGCGGCACGGCATCGGCCACGCCGTAGACCTGGGCATGGGCCATGCCGTGGGCCGCCTTGCCACTGGCGATCAGCGCCTTCGACGGCACGCAGCCGAAATTCAGGCAATCGCCGCCCATCTTGTGGCCTTCCAGAAGGACCACCTCGGCCCCCATCTGGACTGCGCCCGCCGCCACCGAAAGCCCGCCGGAGCCCGCGCCGATGACAAGGATATCGGTCTTGATCCGCTCCATGGCCTCAGACCTCCGGCTTGCGCTTGAATTGCTTGAGCACGATGGGCAGCGCCGCCAGTGCCGCCAGGCCCAGGATCGGCAAGAGCACCTGGGGCTCGAAGATGATGCCCAGGTTCGGCGTCTCGCCCCGTTCGAACACCTCGCCCAGGCCAGCGCCCACCGAGGTATAGACCACCCCGCCCGGCAGGATGCCCAGGAAGGTCGAAATGACGTAGCGTGCCGTGGTCACCCCCACGAGCGCGGGCAGCAGGTTGGCGACAAAGAACGGCACCGCAGGGACAAGACGCATGAGGAACAGCATCGACCATTGGTTTTCGTCGATGCCGTCCTTGATCCACTTGATCGTGCCCTCCGAGGCTTCCATCCGCTCGGCCAGCCGCTGACCGAGCCCCCAGCGCGCGGCGAGGAAGATGCCAGTGGCCCCGATCGTGGCCGCAACCACGTTGTAAAGCGCCCCGGGAAACACCCCGAACAGGAACCCACCCGTCAGCGTCGCAATGGTTGCGCCGGGCAGCGAGAACACCACGATCAGCACATAGGCCAGCATGAACAGCCCCGCCGTCGCCATGTAATTCGCATCGCGGAAGGCCAAAAGTGCCTCGCGATTGTCGGCCAGGGTCTGAAAGCTCAGGTAATCGCGTAGCGTGAATGCGCCGATGCCCGCCACTGCGAGGATCGCGATCAGCGGCAGGCGCCGTGTCCAGCCTGATTTCCGTGTTTCTTCGGTCATGTCGCTCATTGAGTTGGCCCCGCGCTGTTTTCGTTGGACCAGAACATGCGCTTGGGCGAAAGGACGTGACAGCCCTATCACGCCCGCTTGATGCCCGGTGACCGGACCGGGGCCGAAACCGACAGATGGCCCCGGTTCTGTAACATTTGCAGCCGGATTTCCGCCCGCATATTGCAACAAAGCCTGTTTCAGCGTTTGACACAGGCGGGCCGCCTGCCTATAGCACAGGCTTCGAACGCCACCGGGCGCGAGTCATCCGATGCCGCCCGCAAGAGATCTGGAGACGGAGCGATGAAACGCACCTACCAACCCTCGAACCTGGTCCGCAAGCGGCGCCACGGGTTTCGTTCGCGCATGGCCACCAAGGCCGGCCGCAAGATCCTGAACGCCCGCCGCGCGCGCGGCCGGAAGTCGCTGAGCGCGTAAGCCCCGGCGTCTTGACGGAGATGACACCGCCGGAGGCCCCCGAGACTGGCACCGCCAGCCGGGACACAAGGCCCCCGGCGATTTCCGTTTGTCCAAAGCCTGCCGACACGCCTGCCAAGCTGACCGTGCTGAAGGCCCGCGCCGATTTCCTGCGCGCCGCCCGGGCACGCAAGCAGGCCGTGGAGGGCATGCTGGTCCAGGCCCGAGACCGTCGCGATGATGATCCGCGCATCCGCGTGGGCTATACCTGCTCGAAAAAGGTGGGCAACGCCGTCGCGCGCAACCGCGCCAAACGCCGCCTGCGCGAGATTGCCCGCCTGATCCTGCCGACCGAGGGCCGGCCGGGCTGGGATTACGTCCTGATCGGCCGGCCAGAGGTCACGGGCACCCGTCCGTTCGACGCCTTGCAGGCGGATCTGCACCGCGCCCTGCGCAAACTGCACCCCACTGAGGGATGAGCCCGCTCGCCCATATCGTGGCCCTGCCCGTGCGGGCCTATCGGCTGATCTTCAGCCCCTGGGTCGGCCATGGCTGCCGCTATCAGCCGACCTGTTCGGCCTATGCGCTCGAGGCATTGGAAAAGCACGGCGCGGTCAAGGGTACATGGCTCACGGTCCGCCGCATCGGCCGCTGCCACCCCTTGGGCGGGTCGGGCATCGACAACGTCCCGGACTGAGCGGCAAGGCGCGTCGACGCGCCTTTCTTCAAGCGGCGTCGACGCCGCTTCTCTCCGCGATTTCGAAATCGCGGCAAACAAGGGCTTTCGAAAGCCCTTTCCCGCTCCACGCTTGCCCGGTGCCCTGCCATGCTCTACACCCCGCCCATGCTCGACGAGGCCGACGATATCCACCCGCTGTTCCACGGCGCCCCCAAGACGACGGAGTTCAAGAAGCTCCGCAAACGCATCGTGCAGAACATGCGCGAAGCGGTCGAGCACTACGGCATGGTCGAGCCCGGCGCCCGCTGGCTTGTCTGCCTGTCGGGCGGCAAGGACAGCTACACCCTGCTGGCGATCCTTTACGAGCTGCAATGGCGGGGCCTTCTGCCGGTTGACCTGTTGGCCTGCAACCTCGATCAGGGGCAGCCGGGCTTTCCGGCCACCGTTCTGCCCGCCTTCCTTGAAAAGATGGGCGTGCCCCACCGGATCGAGTACCAGGACACCTATTCGGTCGTGGTCGACAAGGTGCCCCAGGGCCGGACCTACTGTGCGCTCTGTTCTCGCCTGCGCCGGGGGCATCTTTACCGCATCGCGCGGGAAGAGGGCTGTTCGGCGGTCGTGCTGGGCCATCACCGAGACGATATCCTCGAGACCTTCTTCATGAACCTCTTCCACGGCGGGCGGCTGGCCACGATGCCGCCGAAGCTCGTCAACGAAGAGGGCGATCTTTTCGTCTATCGCCCGCTGGCCCATGTGGCCGAGGCCGATTGCGAGAAATTCGCGCGCGCCATGGGCTACCCGATCATTCCGTGTGACCTCTGCGGATCGCAGGACGGGCTGCAGCGTCAGCAGGTCAAGGCAATCCTCGACCAGTGGGAAAAGAACAGCCCCGGCCGCCGCCAGGTGATGTTCCGCGCGCTGACCAATATCCGGCCCTCCCACATGCTCGACCCCAAGCTCTTCGATTTCGCGGGCCTTCTCCGCGCGACGGCGGAAATTGAAGAAAATCCGCCGGAAATCCCCAGCCTGCGTTAAGCCCCGTTTCACGGCCCGCCCCCTAGCGTGTCCCCGACTTTGGACCGGTATGGGGAACGACATGGCCTACGGCTTGCGCATGCGCGTATCCGCCCTTCGCAACGGGCTGCGCCTGGCCCTTGTGGGGCCACAGATCATGGCATTCGTGCCGGCCATGGCACTGGCCGCATTTTGGATCGGCGGCGAGGTGCCGCTGATCCTGACCGCTCTCGGGGTGCCGGTGCTCTACGCATTACTGGCGCGTCCCGGGGCGGAACCTGTCAGGCCGACGACGCCGGCGGACACGCTTGACCAGGCCGCCACGGCGGCGCTTGCCGCCAGCGCGGGCACGGACCGGTCCCAGGCCCTGTTCCTGCTGGAGCCTGGAAAGGCGCAGGATCTCGTGGCGCGGCTGGGTCCGCGTGGCACCGGAGAGGTGGCCCGGGCGATGGAAACCGCGCTGCGCGACGTGCTGCGCGAGGGAGACCGCGTTCTGCGCCAGGGCGCGGGGCTGCGCTACGCCGTGCTCCCCGCAAGCCCCAGGCGCATGGATCTCGAAGGAGCCATCCAGATCGCCTCGCGCCTGCAAACCGCCGTCGAAGAACCCGTCGCGCTGGACCAGACGACCCTGTATCTCGATTGCGCCGTGGGCCTGTGCCTGAGCGGACATGCGCCCAAGCCCGGACCCGCGGCCTGGATCGCCGCGGCCGAGGCCGCGCTGCAAGAGGCGCTTTCGGCGGGAACCTCGGCAATCCGGGCCTTCAGCCCGGCGATGCCCCCGGCGGCAGTTGCTCCGGACGAGCTTGCGGACGCGGCTGAAACGGCCCTTGCGCAGGGCCAGATCGTCGCCTGGTTCCAACCGCAGATCAGCACCGATACCGGCCAGATCTCGGGGATGGAATCGCTCGCCCGTTGGGCCCATCCAAGCCAGGGGGTCATTCCGCCCGACCGTTTCCTGCCCGCGCTGGCGGCCCGGGGCCGCATCGAACGGCTGGGCGAAGTGATGCTCTATCAGGCGCTCACCGCGCTCGGGGCGTGGGACAAGGCCGGGCTCGACATCCCCCGGGTCTCGGTCAACCTGGCCCCCGAAGATCTGCGCAATCCCAAGCTGTGCGACAAGATCGCATGGGAGCTGGACCGCTTTGCCATCGCGCCGGCGCGTCGGGCATAGAGGTGCTCGAGACCGTGGTCGCCGGCACTGAGGACGACGTGGTCACCCGCAACATCAACGGCCTGTCGCGCCTGGGGTGCCTGATCGACCTCGACGATTTCGGTACGGGCTCCGCCTCGATCGCATCGATCCGGCGCTTCGCCATCTCGCGGCTCAAGATCGACCGCAGTTTCGTCACCCGGCTCGACCAGGATGCAGAACAGCGCCGCGTCGTCGCCGCCATCGTCACCATGGCCGAACAGCTCGATCTCGATACCGTGGCCGAGGGGGTGGAGACCGTGGGCGAACACACCACCTTGGCGCAACTCGGCTGCGGTCATGTGCAGGGCTTCGGCATCGCCCGGCCCATGCCCTACGACCAGACGCTGGACTGGATCCGTGCCCACCGGTCGAAACTGGCCCCCGTGCCGCGTATCGGCGACCGCCCGGCCTGACGGACCCGCCCCGCCATCCGGGCGCTGGCGCTGCCTGCGACCGCGGCGCCCTGGCACCGGGATCCGCCGCGGGTGCAACCCGCCCGGACCCAATGACTCCGCGATCCCGCCCGCGGATGCAGCTTCTGGACACGCCGCGCGACAGCCTGCAACCGACCTTCGCGCCCGGCCCTTTGGGCCCTTGCGCGCATCGGGACACAGCCGCCCAACCTGGGATAATCCGCTTGACCTTTGGGGGGCGGACCTGTTGAACCCTCCGGTGACTTTCCAAGGACAGGTGGCCGTCTCAGATGGACGATCAGAACAAGAACCTCATCCTCGCAACTGCGCTCAGCTTTGTGGTGATCCTCGGCTGGTTCATCCTTTTTCCACCGCCTGAACCGGAGGCATCGCTGACCGACGAGACCGCCGCGACCGAAAGCCAGGCCGCGACCGGCGACGGGGTGGCGCGGGCCCCGGCCGCAGCGCCCGGGGCCACCACGGCCGACACCGCGACGCCCGAAACCCAGACCGCCGATGCCCCCCGGATCGAGATCGACACGCCGCGCGTGATCGGCTCCATCTCGCTCAATGGCGGGCGGATCGACGACCTGTCCCTGCGCGATTACCGCGAAACCAACGATCCGGCCTCGGAGATCGTGACGATGCTGCAACCTGTCGGCAGCAACGCGGCCTATTACGCGCTGTTCGGCTGGGCACCGGGTGCCGGGCTCGGGCTCGAGGATGTGCCGGGTGCCAACACGCTCTGGTCCGTCGAAAGAGGGGACACTCTGGGCGTGGACAGCCCCGTCACCCTGCGTTGGGACAGCCCGGCCGGTCTGACCTTCCGCCGCGAAGTGGCGATCGACGAGGACTACATGTTCACCGTCACCCAATCGGTCGAGAACACCGGCAGCGGCACCGCCGCCATGGCGCCTTATGGCATCCTCGCCCGTCACGGTGAGCCCCAGGATCTCAAGAACTTCTTCATCCTGCACGAGGGCCTGATCGCCATGGCCGATGGCGAGTTGACCGAGACCGATTACGGCGACATGCCCGATTTCGAGATCAACCCGTCCGAGGGGGCCCGTGCCGAAGTGGTGCAGGTACAGGAAAACGGCTGGGTCGGGTTCACAGACCATTACTGGATGGCGACGCTCATCCCTGAACCGGGCACCGCCTTCAAGTCCGTGGCCAAATATGACGACCGGCGCGACATCTACCAGTCCGAGGCGGTGCTGCCCACGCGCACCCTTGCCCCGGGCGAGACCGCGACCGCGCAGATGCAGCTGTTCGCAGGTGCCAAGGAATGGGAAACCATCCGCACCTACCAGAACCGCGACGGGATCGACCGGTTCCTGGACGCGATCGACTGGGGCTGGTTCTTCTTCCTGACCAAGCCGATCTTTGCCGTCTTGCACTACCTGAACGCCTGGATCGGCAACATGGGCTGGGCGATCATCGGCCTGACGCTGCTGATCAAGGCAGTGCTCTTCCCTCTGGCCTACAAGTCCTACGTCTCGATGGCCAAGATGAAAGAGCTTCAGCCCGAGATGGAAAAGATCAAGGAGCGCGCGGGCGACGACCGCCAGAAGCTTCAGCAGGAGATGATGGAGCTGTACAAGAAGGAAAAGGTGAACCCCGCCTCGGGCTGTCTGCCGATCCTTCTGCAGATCCCGATCTTCTTTTCGCTCTACAAGGTGATCTTTGTCACGCTGGAGCTGCGCCATGCACCGTGGCTGGGCCCGTTCCAGGACCTGTCGGCCCCTGACCCGACCTCGATCTTCAATTTCTACGGGCTTCTGCCCTGGGACGCGCCCGATCCCAACTCGATCATGGCGCTGATCTTCATCGGGATCCTGCCGCTGTTCCTGGGCATCTCGATGTTCCTGCAGCAGAAATTGAACCCGGCGCCGACCGATCCGACGCAAAAGATGATCTTTG
Source organism: uncultured Paracoccaceae bacterium (assembly GCA_913062865.1). GTDB lineage: Bacteria > Pseudomonadota > Alphaproteobacteria > Rhodobacterales > Rhodobacteraceae > CAJXWO01. The sequence goes on from CAJXWO010000033.1 coordinate 13,834, forward strand.
CCTGGATGCCCTGGGTCTTCATGTTCATGCTGGGCGGGTTCGCGAGCGGCCTGGTGCTTTACTGGATCGCGAACAACACGATCACCTTCACCCAGCAGTACCTGATCATGCGCAGCCAGGGCTACAAGCCCGACATCCTGGGCAATATCCGCGAGGGCTTCAAACGCGGCACCGGCTCGGGCGACGGCGACAAGGGGGACGGCGCGGCGAACAAATCGTCGAAACCGGGCAAGAAATGACCGCGCGCGTCACCGAGCTCTGGCGCTTTCCGATCAAGAGCCACGGGCGCGAACAGGTCGCCGCGGTCACGCTTGCCCCCGGTCAGACCATGCCCTGGGACCGTGTCTGGGCCGTGGCCCATGAGCAGTCCGATGCCGATGGCCGCGACTGGGTGCCCTGTCAGCACTTTTCGCGCGGGTCCAAGGCACCGGGCCTGGGCGCGATCACCGCGCAGGTGGACGAGGCGGCAGGCACCGTCACCCTGTCGCACCCCGAGCGCGAGGATCTGACCATCGACCCCGACAGCGATGGCCCCGCGCTCATCGACTGGGCGGGCGGGTTCGTCCCCGAGACCCGCGCCCGCTCGGCCCGCGTGGTGCGGGGCCTGACGCGCGGCTTCACCGACAGCGATTTCCCGTCGGTCACCCTGTGCAACATGTCCTCTCACAGGGCCGTGGAGCAGCGGTTCGGCCGACCGCTGTCGATCCACCGCTGGCGCGGCAATATCTGGTTCGACGGCGCCGCGCCCTGGGAAGAGTTCGACTGGATCGACCGCGAGGTGCAGGTGGGCGAGGCCGTGCTGGCCGTGCGCGAACGCACCGACCGCTGCCTTGCGACCCACAACAACCCCGACACCAGCCGCCGCGATGCGGATGTGCTGGGCACGCTCGAGGGCTGGGAGCATCAGGATTTCAGCGTCCGCGCCGAGGTGATCCGGGGCGGCCGCGTGGCGCCGGGCGACGCGGTGGTGCGGCTATGACCACCCTGCCCTTTCCCCTCGCCGAGGCGTCGGACCCGGCCATGCTGGAAACCGGCCGCAAGCTCTTCGCGGGCCCTGTCGATTTCCTAAAGGGCGTGGTGGCCATGGACGGCCTGCCCCCCGCCGACCGGCCCGAGGTCTGCTTTGCCGGGCGCTCGAATGTGGGAAAATCCAGCCTGATCAATGCGCTCACGAATCGCAAGGGGCTGGCGCGCGCGTCGAACACGCCGGGCCGCACGCAGGAAATCAACTATTTCACTCTGGGCGATCACGGTTATCTCGTGGACCTGCCCGGCTATGGCTATGCCAACGCGCCGTTGCCCGTGGTGCAGAAATGGCAGGCGCTGCTCAAGGCCTACCTCGCGGGCCGGGTGTCGCTGCGCCGCGCCTTCGTGCTGATCGACGCGCGCCACGGGGTCAAAGCCGTGGACGAAGAGATCCTGTCGCTGCTCGATGCCTCGGCGGTCACGTTCCAATGCGTCCTGACCAAGGCCGACAAGGTCAAGGCCAAGGATATGGACAAGGTTCTGACCCAGGTACGTGGCGCGCTGGCGAAACACCCCGCGGCCTACCCCGAGATCGTGCTGACCTCGTCCGAGACGGGCGATGGCATCGCCGTCCTGCGCGCGATCATCGCGGGGCTGGCCTAGCGCGCGGCGACGGGCCAGACTGGGGGCGGAGCACGGATCATGAAGGCAAGAGAGATGAACCGAGACTGGATCGCCACCGCCCGGACCCTGTCCGAGGCGCTGCCCTATCTGCAACGCTATACCGGCGCTATCGTGGTGGTGAAATTCGGCGGCAACGCGATGGGCGACGATGACGCCATGGCAGAGTTTGCCCGCGACATCGTGCTGATGCGCCAGGTGGGGCTGAACCCGGTCGTGGTGCATGGCGGCGGGCCGATGATCAACGACCTGCTGGGCCGACTGGGCATCCAGTCCGAGTTCGTGCGCGGCAAGCGGGTGACCGACAAGGCCACGGTCGAGGTGGTCGAGATGGTGCTGACCGGGCTTGTGAACAAGCGCATCGTACAGGCGATCATGGACCAGGGCGGGCGCGCCGTGGGCCTGTCGGGCAAGGATGACGCCCTCATGGTCTGCGAACCCGACGACCCCGAACTGGGTTTTGTCGGCCGCCCGGCCCGGATGAATGTGCAGGTTCTGCATGACCTCTTCAAGGCCGGGATCATTCCCGTGGTGGCCCCGGTGGGCACGGGCATGAACCCGAACGAGACCTTCAACGTCAACGGTGACACCGCCGCGGGTGCCATCGCGGGTGCGTTGCGTGCCGACCGGCTCTTGCTGCTCACGGATGTGTCGGGCGTCAAGAATGCCGCGGGCGAGGTCGTGACCGAGCTGACGCCCGAGGATGTGCGGCGCATGACCCAGGAAGGCGTGATCGCCGGAGGCATGATTCCCAAGACCGAAACCGCGCTGGCCGCGATCGAACAGGGGGTGCGCGGCGTGGTGATCGTGGACGGGCGGGTGCCCAATGCCTGCCTGCTCGAGCTTTTCACCGAACACGGGTCCGGCTCGCTGATCCGGGCCGCCCATCGCGCGCCGCTGAACGGCCGTGCATGACCCTCGCTGAGCTTGACCGCGCCGCCGGAGCCCATGCGCTCACCATCCGTGGCGCGTGTCACCCAGAGCCCGATGCGGTCCTGCCCGAGGGGACGGGAACCGTTCTGCTGCTGGGGCCGGACGAGCCGGAATTCTGGTCCGTTTTCACCGCATCGCCCGAATACGGCGATGGTGCCGCCGATCCGCTCGATCGCTGGTCGAAACGGGTCATCGGCGGGCTGGCGCAGGATGCGGGTGGCGCTGCGGTCTTTCCCTCTGACGGGCCGCCCTACCCGCCCTTCATCGCCTGGGCCCTGGCCAGCGGGCGTTGCCATATCGCGCCTGTTGGCCTGCTCGTCCATGATCGCACGGGGCTGTTCATCAGTTTTCGCGGTGCGATCGCCCTGCCCCGGCGGCTTGACCTGCCGGACGTGCCCGAGACCCCGTGCAACAGCTGCGCCACCCGCCCGTGCGAAACCGCCTGCCCGGTGGGCGCGCTTGGCCCCGGGGGCTATGACATCCCCGCCTGCCGCGCCTATCTCGACACTGTACCGGGACAGGATTGCATGACCCGTGGCTGCGCCGTGCGTCGCGCTTGCCCGGTAAGCCAAAGCCATGGCAGGCTTGACGCGCAATCGGCCTTTCACATGAAAGCGTTCCACGCGACATGACCTTTCGCCTGATCCTGATGCGGCACGCGAAATCCAGCTGGGACAGCCCCGGTCTGGACGACCATGCCCGCCCGCTGAACGACCGGGGACGCCGATCGGCCGCGGCCCTCGGCGATTGGCTGCGGGCCAAAGGCTACCTGCCGGACCAGGTGCTGTGTTCCAGCGCGGTGCGGACGCAAGAAACGCTGGACGGCTTGCGGCTGGACGCGGCTGCGGTCGACCATCTGTCCGCGCTTTACCACGCCGGCCCTGACGCGATGCTGCATGTGCTGAACGGGGCGACTGGCCTCTCGGTTCTGATGCTGGGCCACAATCCGGGCATCGCGGCGTTCGCGCACCTTTTGCTGCACGCCCGACCCCGACATGCACGCTTTGACGATTATCCGACCGGTGCCACGCTGGTGGCCGATTTCGACGCCCCCGGCTGGGATAGCGTCGATTGGCGCACGGGCCGTACCGCCGATTTCACCGTCCCGGCGGATCTTGGTATTGGGAAAGGTGCGCCGTAAAGGCGCACCCTACGCGGGCCAAAAGGGTCAGTGCCCCAGGATCTGGCTGAGGAACAGCTTGGTCCGGTCATTCTGCGGGTTGTTGAAGAACTCTTCGGGTTCGTTCTGTTCGACGATCTGGCCCTGATCCATGAAAATCACCCGGTTCGCGACCTGGCGGGCAAAACCCATCTCGTGAGTGACGCAGAGCATGGTCATGCCTTCCTCGGCGAGGCTGACCATGGTGTCGAGCACTTCCTTGATCATTTCGGGGTCAAGCGCCGAGGTCGGCTCGTCAAAGAGCATGATGCGTGGCCGCATGCAGAGCGAGCGGGCGATGGCCACGCGCTGCTGCTGGCCGCCCGAAAGCTGGCCGGGATACTTGTCGGCCTGTTCGGGGATCTTCACCTTTTCCAGGAAATGCATCGCAGTTTCTTCGGCCTCGCGCTTGGGCGTCTTGCGCACCCAAATCGGCGCCAGCGTGCAGTTCTCCAGGATCGTGAGATGCGGGAAGAGGTTGAAGTGCTGGAACACCATGCCGACCTCGGACCGGATCTTGTCGATATTCTTGAGATCCGAGGACAGAAGCGTGCCGTCGACGGTGATCCGGCCCTTCTGATGCTCTTCCAATGCGTTGATGCAGCGGATGAGCGTCGACTTGCCCGATCCCGACGGGCCCGCGATCACGATCCGCTCGCCCTTGTAGACGGTCAGGTCGATATCGCGCAGCACATGGAAGGTGCCGTACCACTTGTTCATGTTCTCGATAGAGATCGCGACCTCGTCGCTGACTTCCATTTGTACCGCTTCAGACATGGGTCAGTCCTTTCTCAACGGTGATCTGTCTGCAGTTGGCGTTCAAGCCACTGCGAGTATTGCGAAATGCCGTAGCAGACGACGAAGAAGAGCACGGCGGCAAAGCCCAAAAGCTCCCAGTAGACGCCGTTCCATTCGGTCGAGGCCAGGATCGGCCCGCGGATCATGCCCACGAGGTCGAACATCGAGATGACCGAGACCAGCGTGGTGTCCTTGAACAGGCCCACCGCCACGTTCACGATGCCGGGGATCGAGATCTTGAGCGCCTGGGGCAGGATTATCAGCCGCATGGACTGCGCGTAATCGAGGCCAAGGCTGTCCGCCGCTTCGTATTGCCCGCGCGGCAGCGCCGCGAGCCCGCCCCGGATCACCTCGGCGATATAGGCCGAGGCGAACATGGTGATCATGATGATCACCCGCAGGATCAGGTCAAAGGTGGTGCCCGGTGGCAGGAAATAGGCCAGCACCACGTTCGCCACGAACAGCAGCGTGATCAGCGGCACGCCGCGGATGAACTCGATGAAAACCACGCAGATCCACTTGATGATCGGCATGGAGCTTTGCCGGCCCAGCGCCAGCGCGATGCCAAAGGGCAGCGATAGCGACACGCAGACCGTGCCCAGGATCATGTTCAGCATGAAGCCGCCCATGTTCCGGCTTTCCACCGCGCTCAGCACGGTCGTTTCCGGCGCAACCAGATCGACGATCATGCCGCCAATCCACCAGGTGGCAAAGGCTGCAACGATGGCACCAAAGAACCCCGCGGCAAAGGATTGCGCAACGAAGCGGCTGTAGACCAGGTAGCCCACGATGAAACCCGCCATGGCCACAAGCGGCGCCAGGATCGTGCCGCCCCAGATCAGCCAATAGGCCAGGAACGGGTAGACCGCCGTGAAATACAACCCCACGGTCGGTACATGCTTGGGGAACATGATCGGCGCGGCGGCGGCGAACAACAGCACAAAGGCCAGCGTGGGCCGCCAATACTGGTCGTCGGGATACTGGAAGCCGAACAGAAGCTGGTTCCAGCGCTCGGTCAGAACGGCAAAACAGCCGCCCACCTCGCCTTGCAGGATCTCGCGGCAGGCCGACAGGCTGGGCGCGTCCCAGATCCCGTTCATGAGCCACGGGCCCATCGCCATAACAAGCTGGTAGATCGCCCAGATCGAGACCAGCGTCAGGATCCCGTTGGTCACGTTCGAGAACAGGTTCTCGCGCATCCATTTGACGATGCCCGTCTCGGTCGCCGGGGGCGGTGCCTCGGGCAGCATGGTTTCACGCACATAGACGATGGAGTTCTGGTGTGTGTCCGACATCTCAGCGCTCCTTCAGCTTCACGGCGTTGTTGTAGACGTTCATCAGCGCCGAGATGCCCAGCGAGATCACGAGGTAGAACAGCATCAAGAGCAGGATGGTTTCAATCGCGCGCCCCGTCTGGTTCAGCGTGATGCCGCCCAGCGTGCCGGTGATGTCCATGTAGCCCACCGCAATGGCGAGCGAGCTGTTCTTGGTGATGTTGAGGTAGTTCGAGATCAGGGGCGGGATGATGACCCGCAGCGCCTGGGGCAGGATCACGAGATTCATGATCCGGCCCGGGCGCAGGCCCAGCGACGCGGCGGCCTCGGTCTGGCCCTTGGAAATCGCCTGAATGCCCGCCCGGACGTTTTCCGCGATGAAGGCACCGGTATAGATCGCGAGCGCGAACCACAGCGCGATGAGCGAGCCGCGGATCTGGATACCCCCGGAAAAGTTGAAGCCCCTGAGTTCGGGATATTCTAGCCCGATGGGGCGGCCCAGGATGAAATAGATCAGAAGCGTCGGCACGAAGAGGATGGCCAGCGACGGCCAGCCCATCGGCAGAAGCCGCCCGGTGTCATACAAAAGCTTCGTGGCGTAGCGCCGATAGGCGAACACGCCCACGATGGACGCAATGAAAACCGCGATAACCACGCTCGACCCGGGCCCGAAGATGGGCAGCGGCGTATAGACACCCCGGTTGGTAAACGCAAAGGCCCCGAACAGCATCGACGCTTCGGGCTCGTCGCCCCGGAACGCGCGCGGCGCAGGCAGGACAGCGGTCATGATCGTGAAGATGATGATGATCCAGATCAGGACGGGCACGTTGCGGAACGCCTCGACGTAGATCGCCATCAGTTTGCGCACGAGCCAGTTGTTGGACAGGCGCAGCACGCCCGCGATGGTGCCGAGGATCGTGGCGGTCAGACAGGCCAGGAACGCGACAAGAAGCGTGTTCAGAACGCCCGCGACGGCGGCGCGCCAATGGCTCGACTGGCTGTCATACTCGATCAGGGTCTGGTTGATGTCGTAACCTGCGGGTTCTCCCAGGAACTCGTAGCTGATGTTCAGTCCGGCAGCGCGCAGGTTCGCCACCAGGTTCGAGCCAAGATAGGCGAACAAGGCGATCAGCAAGAACAGCGCGATGAACTGGAAGGTGAGGGAACGGTACCGAGTGTCGTTGATCAGCATCGACAGACGGAACGCACCCTTGGGAGGGTCGGTGATCGTTGCCATGTCAGGCATCCCTGTGCTGCCTTTGGCCGGTCCCTGGCGAGGTACTCCCGCTCTTGCGGCCTGGGCGATTTTTGTTGTGTTGGAAAAGGCAAAAGGGCGCGGTACGGGACCGCGCCCTTCCGTGAGGTCAGATTAGCGGAACGGCGGCGAGTAGAGCAGCCCGCCATCGGTCCACTGGGCGTTCAGACCACGCGCCAGGCCGATCGGCGTGCTTTCACCGATGTTCTTGGCGAAGATCTCGCCGTAGTTGCCGTTGGCGCTGATGGCGCGCACGGCCCATTCGGCATCCAGGCCCAGCATCTCGCCAAGGTTGCCCTCGGTGCCGAGGATACGGTTGATTTCCGGGTTGTCGGTGCCGGCGGTCAGCTCACCGATATTGGCCGAGGTGATGCCGTATTCTTCGGCCGCGATCAGGGCGTTCAGGGTCCAACGCACAATATCACCCCAGTCGTTGTCACCATGGCGCACGAGCGGGCCCAGCGGCTCTTTCGAGATGATCTCGGGCAGGATCACATGGGCACCCGGATCTTCAAAGGTTGCGCGGGTCGCGGCGAGGCCGGACGCGTCGGTGGTGTAGACGTCGCAGGCACCAGCCAGGTACTGCTGCTGCGCCTCGGCATTGGTCTCGATCGGAACCGGCTCGTACTCCATGTTGTTGGAGCGGAAGAAGTCCGCCAGGTTGAGCTCGGTGGTGGTGCCGGTCTGGATGCAGACGGTGGCACCGGCCAGCTCGAGCGCCGAGCTCACGCCCAGTTCGCGCGGGATCATGAAGCCCTGGCCGTCATAGTAGTTGATACCGGTGAATTCGAACTTCAGGTCGACATCGCGCGAGAAGGTCCAGGTGGTGTTCCGGGCCAGCATGTCGATCTCGCCCGAGGCAAGCGCGGTGAAACGGGTCTTGCCGGTGGTCGGCACGAACTCGACGGCGGATGCGTCGCCCAGGACAGCGGCGGCGACGGCACGGCACACGGCCACGTCGAAGCCTTCCCATTCGCCATTGGCGTTCGGAGCGGCAAAGCCGACGAGGCCGGTGGTCACGCCGCAGTTGAGCGTGCCGCGCGCCTTGACGTCGTCCAGCGTGGCAGCCCCTGCGACGCCGGCGGCGATGCCGGCCACGGTTAGGGTGCCAAGAAATACGGATTTTTTCATGTTTACCTCTTCCTGATTTTTCCGCCCGGCGAGGGGCGGTTCGGACGGTCCCTGTCAGGACCGTTGGACTGCACCAAAGAAGGGCATTCCCCCCTCAGCGCCCTAACTGTGGGCGGATTCAACGATGAAGGTCAAGCCTAACAGGTCCGTTTCGGCCCGGTTTTCCGACGGTTTTGCGCAAGTTTTGGGCGTGTGCCCACGGGGCGATCAACCACGGGCAAGCTTCAGGAACCGATGAGCGTGCAGGAACGCATCGCGTTTGACGGCCTCGACCTCGCGGGCCTCGTCATCGACGCCCCACTGTTCTTCCTGCCAGCGCTCGTCGAGGCGCGACAGCTCCCAGATCTCGTCGGGCGGTGCCACGTCGGCCCCGGCGGCCAGCCCAAGCACGAGCGAGCCCGAAATCGCGATCAGGTCATGGGAGGCCGCGAGTTCGAAATTGGATTGTCGGTTCAGGGTCGCGTGCAGCCGGTCCAGGCTGTCCTGCGGCTGCGGGCTGGGCATCACGCCCCGGGTCAGGACAAGCCGCGCGCCCAGCGTTTCCGCCGCCCAGTCAAGCATCGGATCCCAGCGTGCCGCCTGTCGCGCGGCCAGCGCCTCGGGGCTTTCCGCGCGGTAGCACAAAAGATCCGTCTCGCCGTAGGCGGCCAGCATGGCGACGACCTCGTCATGTTGATGCGCCACCTTGTCGAGCGCGGCATTGGCCGAGCGTGTGACCGGCATGGTGAGCGGCGCGATCTCGTCCTCCTGCGCGTCCCATTCGGCGGCCATGGCCTCGGCCATGGCGCGGGTCGGCAGGTCCATCGCCCGTTTGGCCGGCGTGCGCACAGGGCGGCCATCGAGATGCACGGTATAGCCGGTGTCGGTCTCGGCCACCTGGGCCTCTTTCCAGAACCGGCGCGCTTTCCATTCGGTCATGCAGTCGTCTCCAGAACGGTGTCGATGGCGGCAGGTAGCGCGTCGAAACGGTCGATCACCAGGTCGGCCGCCGCCAGCCGGGCGCGCGGGTGATAGCTCCAGCTGACGCCGATCGCCGCGATCCCGGCGGCGCGCGCCATTTCCATGTCAAAGCCGGTGTCGCCGATCATCACCGCCGCGCCCGGGTAGACCCCGGTCTCGGCCAGCGCCGCGTGCAGCATCGCTGGATGCGGCTTGGACGGGTGGTGGTCGGCCACCTGTTCGGTCACGAAGCGTCCGGTCAGGCCATGGCTTTCCAACAGCGCGTCGAGCCCCCGGCGCGATTTGCCCGTGGCAAGGCCGATCAGGTTTTCCGGCACCGCCGACAGCTGATCCAGCACCTCGAGCGCGCCGGGATAAAGCGGGGAGGACGCCGCGCCGCCCGCCCGCCGCAGGCTGGCATAGCTGTCCTTGTAGGTCTCGACCATGCGGGCCTGCGTGTCGGGTCCAAGGTCGGGCGCAAGGGTCGCCATCGCCACCGGCAGCGACAGACCCACGATGGACAGGATCGTGGCCCGGTCGGGTGCGGGCCTTTCGGCTACGGCAAAGGCCGCCCCCATGGAGGCCAGGATATCGCCCTGGCTGTCCACCAGCGTGCCGTCCACGTCGAAGACGATCAGGCGCAGCGGGCGGGTCATACCAGCCCCTCGAACGGGTCGCCCTCGGCCAGATCCTCGGTCCAGCCGAAGGTCTCCCAGGTCTGGGCCATATGCTCGGGCAAGGGCGCGGTCACAGTGATCTCTTTGCCCGTCACGGGATGTTTGAACGCCATGCTGCGCGCATGCAGATGCAGCTTTTTGGAGATGATGCCGCCCAGTTGCGCGCCCCACCCGTCGCCCAGGTTCTCTTGTCCGGACCCGCCATATTTGCCGTCTCCGACGATGGGATGCCCGATCTCGGCCATATGGGCGCGCAGCTGGTGGGTGCGCCCCGTGATGGGCTCCATCGCGACCCAGCTCGCGCGGCTGGCCACCCGGTAGAGTGTGGCATAGAGCGTATGCGCGCGCTTGGCCCCGTCGGTCCGGTCCACGTCGCGCGGGTGCACGGCGATCATCTTTTCGCCCTCGCCATGGCGGCCATGGCCCGGCGCCTTGACCAGGCCATAGCGGATCTCGCCCAGATAGGGCGTGGGCACACCGGCAACGAGCGCCCAGTAGATCTTGCGCGTGGCCTTGTGCCGGATGGCCGCCGTCAGTGCGGCGGCGATGCTGCGCGAGCGCGCGAGAAGCAGCACGCCCGAGGTATCCTTGTCCAGCCGGTGCACGAGTCGCGGCTTTTCCTCCGCGCCAAAGCGCAGCGCCTCGGCCAGCCCGTCCACATGCCGTGTCTGCCCGCTGCCGCCCTGGGTCGCCAGGCCCGGCGGCTTGTTCAGCGCGATGATATGGTCATCCTTCCAGATCACCGCGTCGCGGATCAGCTTCGCATCCGCGGCCGACACCTTGGGCTGCGGTGGCGGGGGCGGTGCGCTGTCGTCGGGCAGGGGCGGGATGCGGACGCTCTGCCCCTCTTCCAGCCGGGTCGAGGATTTGACCCGCCCGCCATCGACGCGGATCTCGCCTTTGCGGCAGCCCTTTTCGATGCGGCCCTGGGTCAGCTGCGGAAAGCGCCGCTTGAGCCAACGGTCCAGCCGCTGATCGCCCTCGCCGGGACCCACGGTCACGGTCTGCACGCCGCTCATTGTAGCACCCCCCGCGCCAGGGCCAGCCCCAGGAACAGCGCCGCAATGGAGAGGCCCACCGACGCGCCAACATAGCCCGCCGCCGCGCCCAGCTGGCCGCGTTCGTAAAGCGTCACGGCATCGAGCGAAAAGGCCGAAAAGGTGGTGAACCCGCCCAGCACGCCGGTCATCAGAAAGGGGCCCAGCCGGGTTGCGCTGTACTGCGCCAGCGCCGCCACGAGCACCCCCATCAGGAACGAGCCCAGCACGTTCACCACGAGCGTGGCCCAGGGAAAGCCCGGGCCCATCAGCCGCATCGCCGCGACCGAGGTCAGATAGCGGGCCGATGCGCCGATCGCGCCGCCCAGGGCCACTTGTATCAGGGATGCCAACATGGCCGGTCTGTCGCGCGGGCACGGCGCATTGTCAAGCAAGGCGGCTATTGCCGCTCCGACCGCAGCCGCGCGAAATAGGTCACACGCTTTTTCAGCTCGCGTTCGAAGCCGCGTTCGACGGGGGTGTAATAGACCGGCCGCGCCATGCCGTCTGGAAAGTAGTTCTGGCCGGAAAACCCGTCGGGCGCGTCGTGGTCATAGGCATAGCCATCGCAATAGCCCTGATCCTTCATCAGCGATGTGGGCGCGTTCAGGATATGCTTGGGCGGGGGTTCGGACCCGGTGCGCCGGGCCTCGGAGCGGGAGGCCTTGTAGGCGGTGTAGACCGCGTTCGATTTGGGGGCGAGCGCGATATAGACCAGCGCCTGGGCCAGGGCCAATTCGCCCTCGGGGCTGCCCAAGCGTTCGTAGGTTTCCCAGCTTTGCAGGCAGACCGCCTGCGCCTGCGGGTCGGCCAGGCCGATATCCTCGACCGCCATGCGGGTGATGCGGCGGGCGAGGAACCGCGGGTCCTCGCCGCCCTCCAGCATCCTCGCAAACCAATAAAGCGCCGCGTCCGGGTCCGATCCGCGCACGGATTTGTGCAGCGCCGAGATCAGGTTGTAATGGGCATCGCCAGATTTGTCATATTGCGCCGCGCGCCGTTGCAGCCGCTGGGTCAGCGCCTGGGTGTCGCGCTTGCCCTCGACCGTCCAGCCAGCAACCTGTTCGACAAGGTTCAGGCAGGCGCGCCCGTCGCCATCGGCCATCTCCAGAAGCGCCTCGCGCGCGGGGCCGTCGAGCGGCAGGGCGCGGCCCAGTTCGTGCTCGGCCCGTTGGGTGAGCAGTTCCAGATCGGCGAGCGTGAGCCGTTCCAGAACCATCACCTGCGACCGGCTCAGAAGCGCCGCGTTCAGCTCGAAGCTCGGGTTTTCGGTCGTGGCGCCCACCAGCAGGACCGTCCCGTCCTCCATATGCGGCAGGAACCCGTCCTGCTGCGCCTTGTTGAAGCGGTGGATTTCGTCGACGAAAAGGAGCGTCCCCTGCCCGTTCGACCGGCGATGCTTGGCCGCTTCAAAGACCTTTTTCAGGTCCGCGACGCCGGTGAAAATCGCGCTGATCTGGACGAAATGCAGATCGGTCTCGTGGGCCAGAAGCCGCGCCAGCGTGGTCTTGCCCACGCCCGGCGGGCCCCAGAAGACAAGCGAGCTGAGATTGCCAGAGGCCAGCATCGCGCCCAAAGGCCCCTCGGGCGACAGAAGGTGCTGCTGGCCGATCACCTCGTCCAGCGTCTTGGGGCGAAGCCGGTCGGCCAGCGGGCGCGGCCCCGCGGGCGGCGCGCCCTCGGGCGCGGTGTCAAAGAGGTCGGCCATGGCCTAGACCCGGAACTGCAGGAACAGGCGGCGGTTGCCCCTCTGCAGCTCGAGCGCGACACCGCCCGACAGGCGCGGCAGGATCCGGCGCAGATCCTCCGTTGTATCGATACGCACCCCGTTCACACTGCGCAGCACATCGCCCCGGCGCAGGTCGATCCGCCCGCCAAAGGGTCCGGGGTCCAGCACGACAACACCGTTCAGCCCGTCGGGCAGGCCATATTCATCGGCCACCGCGGGGTTGGCGTTGGCGGCAACAAGCCCCGGGATCGGACCGCGATCGCCCCAGTCGAGCGTGTCGCGGGGCGGGTCGTCCGGCGGCGCGATCAGCGGCACGGTCAGGTCGCGCATCGCGCCGTCGCGCGCTACGGTGACCCGCGCCTTTGCCCCGAGGCCGCGCACCGACATGCGGTAGATCATCTCGGGCGGGGTGTTCACGGGCTGGCCGTCGACCGCGGTGATCACATCACCCACGGCAAGGCCCGCTGCGGCAAAGGGGCTGGCCGGATGGATGCGGGTGATGACCACGCCGCCCGGAACGTCCAGCCCGAAGGACTGCGCAAGGTCGGCATCGACGGGCTGACCGCTCAGCCCCGCCCAGGGGCGCTGAAACCGGGTTTGTCCCGCGCGCGCCTGATCCACGAATTGCGCCACGAGGCTCGCGGGGATGGCAAAGCCGATCCCGTTCGACCCGCCCGAGCGGGTCAGGATCGAGGTGTTGATCCCGACAAGCCGCCCGACGGTGTCCACCAGCGCACCGCCCGAATTGCCCGGATTGATCGGTGCGTCGGTTTGGATGAAATAGCCCCGCCCGCTGCCATTCGCCGTGCCCGAGCGGGCAAGCCCCGAGACGATCCCGCTTGACACGGTCTGGCCCACGCCGAAGGGGTTGCCGATGGCCAGCACCAGTTCGCCCACCTCGACCGTGTCGCTGTCGCGCAAGGGCAGATGGGGCATGTCGCGGGCCCCGTCCAGCTTCAGCACCGCGAGGTCGGACTCTTCGTCCGACAAAAGCACGCTTGCCGAGTATTCGCGACGGTCGTTCAGCACGACACGGATATCGCTGGCCTGTCCGACCACATGGTAGTTGGTCACGGCGATCCCGTCCTCGGACAGGATCACGCCCGACCCGAGCGAGTTCTGCACCCGGGGACGAGAGGGCGCGAAGTCCCGGAAGAAGTCGCGAAAGAACGGGTCCTGCTGGAACGGGCTTGGCCGGCTTTCGACGACGCGGGTGGCGTAGATGTTGACCACCGCCGGCGCGGCCTCTTTCACCAGCGGCACGAAGCTGAGCGAGATTTCGGCCTGGCTCTCCGGCACACGCGTTTCGGCCGTGACCGGCGCGGCAAGAAGGCAAAGAAGGATCAGCACGTGTCGCATGACGGGCCGAATATGTGCCCGCGGGGAAAGGCGCACAAGCCCTGTCGGGCACCGCCGGTCCGAACGAAAAAGGCCCCCGCGTGATGCAGGGGCCTCAGGATCCGTGCGCGATGCGGCGCGATTATTCGTCTGCGGTTTCTTCCGCGGCGACGCGGGCCTTGTCGGCCGCACCCTTGGCGGCTTCGTCGCGGTCGACCAGCTCGATGATCGCCATCGGCGCCATGTCGCCATAGCGGAAGCCGGCCTTGAGAACGCGGGTGTAGCCGCCCGAACGCTCGGCATAGCGCGGGCCGAGAATGTCGAACAGCTTCGCGACGTACTGGTCTTCCTTCAGCTGGGCACGGGCCTGGCGGCGGGCGTGCAGGTCGCCGCGCTTGCCCAGGGTGATCAGCTTGTCGACGACGCGCTTGAGTTCCTTTGCCTTGGGCAGCGTGGTCTTGATCTGCTCATGTTCGATGAGCGAGCCGGCCATGTTCGCCCACAGCGCCTTGCGGTGCTCGTGGGTCCGGTTCAGGCGGCGGTAGCCTTTTGCGTGACGCATGTCTTTTCTCCAGTCTGTGCCCTCTACGGGCGGTTTTGCTTTGTCCGGCGGTCCATGCGTGCGAACCGCTCACCTTGGGGCAGATGCCCGGTTGGGTGGGTTGGACACCCACCCTGCGAAGGGGCCTTGGTGCGGTCGGTGGGTTCGAAACCCACCCTACGGGATTGGCGTAGGGTGGGTCTGTGACCCACCGTTCTTAGAAGGCGTCTTCGAATTTCTTGGCCAGATCCTCGATATTGTCCGGCGGCCAGTCCTCGACATCCATGCCAAGGTGCAGACCCATCCCCGACAGCACTTCCTTGATCTCGTTCAGCGACTTGCGGCCAAAGTTCGGAGTGCGCAGCATCTCGGCTTCGGTCTTCTGGATCAGGTCGCCGATATAGACGATGTTGTCGTTCTTCAGGCAGTTGGCCGAGCGCACCGACAGTTCCAGCTCGTCCACCTTCTTGAGCAGAAGCGGGTTGAACTCGAGCCCGTCGTCGTCGTCCTGGCGGGTGGCCGATTCCGGCTCTTCGAAATTCACGAAGATCGACAGCTGGTCCTGCACGATGCGCGCGGCAAAGGCCACGGCGTCGTCCGGCGTGATCGAGCCATCGGTTTCGACCTTCATGGTCAGCTTGTCATAGTCCAGCACCTGGCCTTCGCGGGTGGGCTGCACATCGTAGCTGACCCGCTTGACCGGCGAATAGATCGCGTCGATCGGGATCAGGCCGATGGGCGCGTCCTCAGGCTTGTTCTTGTCGGCGGCGACATAGCCCTTGCCGGTATTCACGGTGAGTTCCATGAACACATCCGCGCCCTCGTCGAGGTGGCAGATCACATGGTCGCGATTCAGGATCTCGATGCCCGCGCTGTCCGAGATGTCACCGGCGGTGACGACGCCCGGGCCCTTCGCCTGGATCGACAGGCGCTTGGGCCCTTCGACTTCCATGCGGATCGAGACCTGCTTGAGGTTCAGAATGATATCGGTCACGTCTTCACGTACGCCCGCGACCGAGGAGAACTCGTGCAGGACGTTGTCGATCTGAACGCTGGTGATGGCCGCGCCCTGAAGGCTCGACAGCAGAACGCGGCGCAGCGCGTTGCCGAGCGTCAGACCGAAACCCCGCTCCAGCGGTTCGGCCACGATCGTGGCCTGACGTGCGGGGTCATTGCCCGGCTTCACGTCCAGCTGGGTGGGTTTGATCAGTTCGGCCCAGTTCTTGTGGATCATGCGTCCCTCCATACCTGCCGTGTGCCCCATGTCCGAAGGCACCGACGCCCGAGGTTAAAATGACGGATTGGGGCCGTGCGATGCGCGCGGCCCCAATGAAAAATCCAGGATCAGACCCGGCGGCGCTTTGGCGGGCGGCAGCCGTTATGGGCGATCGGGGTCACGTCGCGGATCGAGGTGATGTTGAACCCGATCGCGGCCAGGGCGCGCAGTGCCGATTCACGGCCCGAGCCGGGGCCCTGCACCTCGACCTCGAGGGTGCGCATGCCATGCTCCTGTGCCTTGCGGCCCGCGTCTTCGGCGGCCATCTGCGCAGCATAGGGGGTCGATTTCCGCGACCCTTTGAAGCCCATGGTGCCGGCCGACGACCACGAGATCGCGTTGCCCTGCACATCCGAGATCAGGATCTTGGTGTTGTTGAACGACGAATTCACATGCGCAACGCCCGTTGCGATGTTCTTCGAAACCTTTTTCTTACCGCCGCGGCGGGGATCACGTGCCATTGGTCGGAGCCTCCCTTACTTCTTCTTGCCGGCGATCGGCTTTGCCGGGCCCTTGCGGGTGCGGGCATTGGTGTGGGTGCGCTGACCGCGCACGGGGAGGTTGCGACGATGGCGCAGACCGCGGTAGCAGCCCAGGTCCATCAGGCGCTTGATGTTCATCTGCACTTCACGGCGCAGGTCGCCTTCGACGGTGTAGTTGGCGTCGATATGTTCGCGGACGGCCAGAACCTCGGCATCCGAGAGTTCGTTGACCCGGCGGGCCTCGTCGATATTGACGGCCGCGCAGATGTCCTTGGCCGAGGACGGGCCAATTCCGGTGATGTAAGTCAGGGCGATCGGGACCCGTTTGTGGGTCGGGATGTTCACGCCGGCGATACGTGCCACGTAGCTAATCCTTTTCGTTGCGGTTCCGTAGCTCCAGAACCTTTTTTCACAACATGAGGCCCGAGGCGTTGATGCCACCGGGCCAGTGCTGATCCAGGTGATCGTGATGCCCCGCACAACGCCGGACACCACTTGCGATTCTCATCAGAGATGGTGACGGGTAGGGTGTTTTGCGAAAGGCGTCAAGGGGGCGTTCACCCCTTGTCAAGAACTTTCGCAATGGCGTCTTTCACATCGTCGATCTCGGCCAGGCCATCCACCCGCTCAAGCAGACACTTGGCGTGGTAATAACCGATCAGCGGGGCAGTCTGCTTGTAATAGGCCATCAGCCGGACCTTGACGCTTTCGGCATTGTCGTCCGCGCGTACGGGCTGGCCTGCGGCCGCGGCCTCTTTGGCGCGGTTGACGATGCGGGCGACAAGCGTTTCGTCATCGACCTGAAGCTCGATCACATGGTCAAGGGTTTGACCCATTTCGTCCAGAAGCTGCCCCAGCGCATCGGCCTGGGCCAGCGTGCGCGGGAAACCGTCGAAGATGAACCCGCCCTCGGAGCCCTCTTGCAGCTTTTCGCGGATGAGTCCGATCACGATCTCGTCGGTCACGAGGTCACCGCGCGCCATCACGTCGGCGACGATCTTGCCCATCTCCGTGCCGCTGTCCTTGGCGGCGCGCAGCATGTCACCGGTCGACAGCTGCACCATGCCCCGCGCATCCTGCAGGATCTTGGCCTGGGTGCCCTTGCCCGCGCCCGGCGGTCCGAGAAGAATGATGTTCATCGCCGTGCGGGCCCCCGCTTGGTTCGTTTCTTGCCTTTGCCGCGCAGCTGCGACTTCTGGATCAGGCCTTCGTACTGGTGCGCCAGAAGATGCGATTGCACCTGCTGGATCGTGTCCATGGTCACCGACACCACGATGAGAACGGATGTGCCGCCGAAGTAGAACGGAATGGACAGTTCCGCGCGCAGGATCTCGGGCATGAGGCAGACCAGCGCCAGGTAGCCCGACCCCAGGACCAGCACGCGGTTCACAACGTATTCGAGGTATTCCGAGGTCTTCTTGCCCGGGCGGATGCCGGGGACGAAGCCGTTCTGGTTCTTCAGGTTCTCGGCCACGTCATCGGGTTTGAAGGCCACGTTGAACGTGTAGAAATAGGCGAAGAACACGATCATCACCGCGAAGAACGCCAGGTACAGCGGCTGCCCCGGGCCGAAATAGGCCAGGATCGTGGACATGATCGGCCCTGTCTGCTGACCCGAGAAGGTGCCGATGGTCGTGGGCAGCAGCAGCATGGAGCTTGCAAAGATCGCGGGGATTACGCCCGACGGGTTGACCTTGACCGGAAGGTGGCTTGTCTGGCCCTCCTGCATCTTCATGCCGACCTGGCGGCGCGGGTACTGGATGTGGATCTTGCGCAACGCGCGTTCCATGAACACCACGAATGCGATGGTCACCACCACCATCAGGATCACACCGATGATCACGGCGGGGCTGATGGCGCCCGACCGGCCCTGGCTCAGGAACTGCGCCAGTGCGGCCGGCACTTCGGCGATGATGCCCACGAAGATGATGAGCGAGATGCCGTTGCCGATGCCGCGCGCGGTGATCTGTTCGCCCAGCCACATCAGGAACATCGTGCCGCCCACCAGCGTGATGACGCAGGCGGCGCGGAAGAACAGGCCCGGATCGGTCACCAGATCGCCCGCCTCGAGGCTGACGGCCAGACCGTAGGCCTGGAAGGTCGCCAGAAGCACCGTGCCGTAGCGGGTATACTGGTTGATCTTCTTGCGGCCCTGCTCGCCCTCTTTCTTGAGCTGTTCGAGCGAGGGCACCATAGAGGTCAGAAGCTGCACGATGATCGAGGCCGAGATATAGGGCATGATGCCCAGGGCAAAGATGCCCATCCGCCCCAGCGCGCCGCCGGTGAACATCGACAGGATGCCGCCCAAGCCGGTGGCGGCCTCTTCCATGAACTCGCGCAGGGCGGTTCCGTCGATCCCGGGCACCGGGATGAAGGTGCCCAGCCGGTAGACGATCAGAAGGCCGAGGGTGAACAGAATGCGGTTGCGAAGATCGGTCGCTTTGCCAAGGGCGGCCCAGCTCGTGTTCGCCGCCATTTGCTCTGCTGCAGATACCATGCGCGGGTCTCTCTATGTCGAACGCCGCCCGGCCGTTTCCCGGCACAGGCGGCGTTTCAGGAAAACTAGAGGTGATGTAAGCGGCACGCGGGCCGCCCACAACCTCTTATTCGGCCGCTTGCGCCGTTGTGACCTTGAGCGCGCCACCGGCCTTTTCGACCGTGGCAACCGCCGATTTCGAGGCACCGGTCACTTCGATCGTGGCCTTGGCGCTGAAATCGCCCTTGGCCAGAACGCGCACGCCATCGAGCTTGCGGCGCACGAGGCCCGACGCCACCAGGGCGTCCTCGGTGATGGTCTGGCCTGCGTCCAGCTTGCCTTCGTCGATGAATTTCTGGACGAGGCCCAGGTTCACGACGGCGAATTTCTTGCGGTTGGGCTTGTTGAAGCCGCGCTTGGGCAAGCGCTGGTAAAGCGGCATCTGGCCGCCTTCGTAGCCGTTGATGGCCACACCCGAACGGGATTTCTGACCCTTGATACCACGGCCGCCCATCTTGCCTTTGCCCGAACCGGGGCCGCGGCCGACGCGCATGCGTTTCTTGGTGGCACCGGGGTTGTCCCGGAGTTCATTCAGTTTCATGTCGCTTCTCCAGTGCCGGATGTGACCCCCGAAGCGTATTGGGCCAACCACGGCTTTTCTTGGTGTTGTGAATCGTGGCCCTTTGGCCACCGGGGGCGTATAGACGCTTGGCCGCGCCCCTGCAAGGGTTTCTGCCGTTGACACAGGGCAATCGCACTTCAGAAGCCTTCGATGAGTGTTTGCAGGAAGTCATTGCTCCATCCTGCCTTTTTGAACTTCACGCGGTTTGAGCC
>CAJXWO010000034.1 GCA_913062865.1 uncultured Paracoccaceae bacterium
GCATAGCGCATCGACACGTCGAGCGCGGACTGCGCCACGCCGATGGCGCGGGCGGCGGTCTGGATGCGGGCGCTTTCAAATGTCTCCATCAGCTGCTTGAAGCCCTTGCCCTCTTCCCCGCCCAACAGGTTCTCGCCCTTGACGTGGAAATTGTCGAAGCCCAGCTCGTATTCCTTCATGCCGCGATAGCCCAGCACCTCGATCTCGCCGCCGGTCATGCCCTCGGTCGGGAAGGGGTGATCATCGTCGCCCGGCGTCTTTTCGGCCAGAAACATCGACAGGCCCTTGTAATCGCTGGTCTCGGGGTCGGTCCGCGCGAGCAGCGTCATCACATGGGTGCGCGAGGCATGGGTAATCCAGGTCTTGTTGCCGGTGATCTTGTAATCGCCGTTCTCGTCCTTGACCGCGCGGGTGCGCAGGGCGCCCAGATCGGACCCGGTGTTGGGCTCGGTAAAGACCGCCGTCGGCAGCTTCTCGGCCGAGGCCAGCGCGGGCAGCCATTTCTGTTTCTGCTCCTCGGTGCCGCCGGCGATGATCAGCTCGGCCGCGATCTCGGACCGTGTGCCGAGGGAGCCCACGCCGATATAGCCGCGCGACAGCTCTTCCGAGACGACGCACATGGAGGCCTTGGACAGGCCGAAACCGCCGTATTCCTCGGGGATGGTCAGGCCGAAGACACCCATCTCGGCCAGCTCTTCGATCACCTCCATGGGGATCAGCTCGTCCTTGAGGTGCCATTCATGGGCATGGGGCTCGATCTTGTCGACGGCGTAGCGGCGGAACTGCTCGCGGATCATCTCGAGCTCTTCGTCGAGGCCCGAGGCGCCCACGGTGATCTCGGCGGCGCGTTCCTGCATCAGCTCCACAAGGCGCAGGCGGGCGGCCTGGGTGTTGCCCTCCTGGGTCAGGGTCATGACCTCGGGCGTCATCATGGCGCGCATGTCGTCCTGGCTCAGGCCCAGGTCCTGCAGGCGCACGATTTCCGCCTGGTTCATCTGGATGCCGCCGTAGATCTGCCAAAGGTATTCGCCAAAGGCGATCTGGTGGATCAGCTGTTCGACCTCGCCGAACTTGCCCGCGTCATTCAGGCGCGTGGCCCAGCCTTGCATCTGGCGCAGGCTTTCCACATAGGTCGCCAGCCACGCCAGCCCGTGGGCCGCGGTCTGGTTCTGTTCGATCAGACCGCCCGAGACGCGGCCATCCTGTTCGACCATCACGCGCACGCGGGTCTTGGCGGTTTCCAGCACCGCCTCGGCGGGGGCAATGGCTGCGCCGGTCAGCGTCAGCAGGTCGGGCAGAACAATGCTGCCAAGGGTCAGATCCTGTCCATCATGGGCCATCGGTCACATCCTTCTTTTGCTGGGTTTGGGACATAGGGCCTTTGCACGTGCAGCGCAACAAAAATACCAACGGATGCGGCTAAATGATCGTTTGTTGCGCGGTTGTTTTTCTGCTGCGCGGCGCTAGCAGGCTGGTAAACAGGCGGCATGGATATCTTTCTGACACTCGGACCCGCCGTTCTTGCCATCGCCTTCGGGGTCGCGTTGCTGGCCGGTGTGATCAAGGGACTCGTGGGATTCGCGATGCCCATGATCCTGGTCTCGGGCCTGAGCTCGGTGATGGGGCCGGAACTGGCCCTGGCCGGGCTGATCTTGCCCACGCTGGTCACGAACGGTGTTCAGGCGCTGCGGCAGGGCCCGGCGGCGGCGCTGGCCTCGGTCCGGCGCTTTGGGCTGTTCCTCGGGGCGGGGCTTGTGTTTCTTTTGATCTCGGCCCAGCTGTTCCGGGTGCTGGACCCGTCGATCATCCTGCTTCTGATCGGGGTGCCGATCACGCTCTTCGCGGCGCTTCAGCTGGCGGGTGTCCCGCTCCGTATGCCCAATGGACCCAGCCGGGCCGCCGAGCTTGGGATCGGGTCCTTCGCCGGGTTCATCGGCGGGCTGTCCGGGGTCTGGGGGCCGCCGACGGTGGCCTATCTGACCGCGCTTGGCACCGAGAAGACCGAGCAGATGCGCGTGCAGGGCGTGATCTACGGGCTGGGGGCCATCGCGCTTTTCCTGGCCCATGTAGGATCGGGCGTGCTGAACGCGCAGACGGTGTGGTTCTCGCTTGCGCTGGTTGTGCCCGCGGGACTTGGCATGTGGCTGGGCGGCCTTGCGCAGGACCGGATCGACCAGAGGGCGTTCCGCCGCGCGACGCTTGCCGTTCTGTTGATCGCCGGTCTGAACCTGATCCGCCGCGCGCTGCTGGGCTAGGCGGGGTGATGTCGGGGCGTCACTCCGCGTCCGAGAGCTGGGCGAGGAAAGCCGCGAGCGCCGTCATCTGATCCTCGGTCAGCGGGATCTCGGGCATCTGGTCGAACCCCGCCGTGGCGCTGCGGATCTGGCGAAAGGTCTTGCCGCGGATGTCGCCGCCCGGATCGGATGTGGCGGACGGGCCATGGCAGCTTTGGCACTTGGTCCGGTAGGTTGCGTGGCCCGCATCGACCAGCGCCGGGTCGGGCGGAGTGGCAGGCTCTTGGGCGAGAACGGGGATGGCCCCGAGGGCAAGGCCGAGCGAGAGGATCAAGGGCGCGCGCATCTGGGGGCTCCGCAACAAGGACCGGGATCGGACAGCCCCTTGGTGACCGGCCTTCGCGACACCCCGGTGACAGGCGCGCGCGGCGCAGCGCCGCAGGCTCAGCTGACCACGAGACCGAAACAGGCCTCGATCACGTCGATGGCCGCCCATTCCGGCACCACCTCAAAGCTCTGGCGGGCCAGAACCGCATCGCCCTGACGCAGTTCGAGGATCCAGGTGCCCAGTTCCAGCTCGTGGGGATATTCGAACTTGAACAGGTCGAGCGATTGCGCCCGGTCGCTCAGCTCGGTCGGCCAGCGCTGCTCTGTGAGGCCGCGCAGCCCGAGGGGCGGGTGACGGACGACAATCGTGAGGCCGGACAGCGACGCGCCCTCCTGCAGGCGCAGGCGCCACCCGAAACTCAGCCCGAGCCGCGCCGGCACAAGGCGGGTTTCCACGTCGATATCGGCGGATTGGTCGACCAGAAGGATCTCGCCCGCCTCTGTCTCGGGCGCGGGCGCATGGCCGGCGCTGTCGATGCCGCAAATCACCCCGGCCTGCTCCATGAGCACGGGGGCGCGCAGGAAATCCTCGGCCCGGGCGGGCAGGGCGAGCAGGCAGAACAGGAAAAGAACAGTAAGGCGCATGGCGGGCGGGGTGTTGCGGTGCCGGTCTGCCCCAGAGATGGGCTGCCGCGGCACGTCCGTCAATCGGGCGTGTCCGGTTGGTTGGAGGGGAGGCCCCGGGTCAAGCCCGGGGCGGCTGCCGGGTCAAGCCCGGGGCGGGCTCAAGGATAAGGGTCACGTCCGCGTCGGGTTGGTGGCGCTTTGCGCCGCCACGCCCCGGCCAGCGGTGCGACGGTCCAGTCCCATGCGACGAAAAACGCCCCGGCCACGCAGGCCCGGGGCGTTTCTCCTCCTCCCTCGCGGGATCGGTCATCCCAGCGCGGCGGCCTTCACGTCGGCGTCGATGAAGGGCACGTATTGCTCGAAATTCTCGGCAAACATCGCCACGAGCTTGGCCGCCTGGGCATCGTAGGCGTCCTGGTCTTCCCAGGTGCGGCGCGGGTCCAGCAGGACTTCGGCCACGTCATGCACATGCACGGGCACGTCGAAGCCGAAATTCGGGTCCTTGCGGAACTCGGCCTCGGCCAGGGATCCATCGAGCGCGGCAGTCAGCAGCGCGCGGGTCGCCTTGATCGGCATGCGCGACCCGGTGCCGTAGGCGCCGCCGGTCCAGCCGGTGTTCACCAGCCAGCAGGTTGCGCCGTGGCGGGCGATCTTGTCGCGCAGAAGATTGCCATAGACCTCGGGGCGGCGCGGCATGAAGGGCGCGCCGAAACAGGTCGAAAAGGTGGGCTCGGGTTCGGTCACCCCACGCTCGGTGCCCGCGACCTTGGAGGTGAAGCCCGACAGGAAGTGATACATCGCCTGGGCGGGCGTCAGCCGCGCGATCGGGGGCAGGACGCCGAAGGCGTCGCAGGTCAGCATGATCACGTTCTTCGGATGCCCGCCAAGCGCGGTGTCCGACGCGTTCGAGATGTAATGCAGCGGGTAGGCGCAGCGCATGTTCGCGGTCAGGCTGTCATCCTCGAAATCCAGCGCGCGCGTGTCGGCGTCATAGACCATGTTCTCGATCACGGTGCCGAATTTCGACGTGGTAGCGTAGATCTCGGGCTCGGCCTCTTCGCTCAGGTTGATGGTCTTGGCATAGCAACCGCCCTCGAAGTTGAAGGTGCCGCGATCCGACCAGCCGTGTTCGTCATCGCCGATCAGCGTGCGCTCGGGGTCGGCCGACAGCGTGGTCTTGCCGGTGCCCGACAGGCCAAAGAACACCGCCGTGTCGACCGGGTTGCCATCGGCATGGTTGGCCGAGCAATGCATCGGCATGATGCCCTTTTCCGGCAGCAGGTAGTTCAGCAGCGTGAACACCGACTTCTTGTTCTCGCCCGCGTATTCCGTGCCGCCGATCAGGATCAGCTTGCGGTCGAAATTCATCGCGATCACGGTTTCCGACCGGCAGCCGTGCTTGGCCGGATCGGCTTGAAAGCTGGGGCAGTTGATAACGGTGTAATCGGCCGCGAAGCTGTCCAGCGCCTCGCGCTCGGGGCGGCGGAGCATGTGGCGGATGAAAAGGCCGTGCCAAGCCAGTTCGGTCACCACGCGCACGTCGATGGAATAGGCCGGGTCGGCCCCGGCCACCAGATCCTGCACAAAGAAATCGCGGCCCTTCATGTGCTCGAGCATGTCCGCGTAAAGCGCATCGAACCCCTCGGGCGACATCTCGGCATTGTTGTCCCACCAGATCGTGTCGGCGACCGAGGGCGTCTTGACGATATGCTTGTCCTTGGGGG
The DNA here is from genome assembly GCA_913062865.1 of uncultured Paracoccaceae bacterium. Classification (GTDB taxonomy): domain Bacteria; phylum Pseudomonadota; class Alphaproteobacteria; order Rhodobacterales; family Rhodobacteraceae; genus CAJXWO01. The sequence goes on from CAJXWO010000034.1 coordinate 4,913, forward strand.
ACCGGCCGGTGAACTTGCCCGTGGAGACGAGGAACGTGCCGCCGTTGCCGATCTGGCCTTCGCCGCGTTTCACGGCCGCCTCGATGAGCGCAGGCTCGATCAGGTTGTAATAGACATTGCCCAGCCCAGAGATGCCCTGATCTTCCAGCTGGAACTGCGGGTTGACCCGTCCAAATGTCATTTTCTTGCTCCTGTGAACGCGCTTTCAGCACATTGTTACGTCTGGGCGGGGCGGAACGCATATTCATGGAAAGCCGGACCCGCAGTGCCGGTCTCTTAACATGACGATGAAACGATTGAACAGGACGCAAGCGCGCAGTTAGCGCAACCAAGCGCAGTTTAGCGCAACCAGGTTTCCCATAGCCTGCTTACCGCGCTTGGCGGTGGGCGCCGGTGTCGCCTGCGCGTGGCCATTAGGCCCGGATTAGAACCTCTTTGGCCATTCTGCCACAGTCTTGCCCGGCGATTCGCAGATTTGGATTGATTGTAAAGCGGAAAAGGGAGCATAATGTCCAAAAAATACAAGTACGACGCAGGCAGCACAGGCAGAACAAGGAAAACCGAGCATGTCGAAGATCGCCCTTGTGGACGATGACAGGAATATTCTGACATCGGTCTCCATGACCCTCGAAGCGGAAGGCTTCGAAGTGGACACCTATAACGAAGGCCAGTCGGCGCTGGACGCGTTCAACAAGAAAATGCCGGACATGGCCGTGCTGGACATCAAGATGCCCCGCATGGACGGCATGGACCTGTTGCAGCGGCTGCGCCAGAAAAGCGCGATGCCGGTGATCTTCCTCACTTCCAAGGATGAAGAGATCGACGAGGTCCTGGGCCTGTGCATGGGTGCCGACGATTACGTCAAAAAGCCGTTTTCCCAGCGTCTTCTGGTCGAACGCATCCGCGCGCTTCTGCGCCGCCAGGATGCCGTCGCCACCGGTGAAACCGGCACGACCGAAGAGACCAAGGTTATGGTTCGCGGCCATCTGAGCATGGATCCTCTGCGCCACGCGGTGACCTGGAAGGGAAAGGACGTGTCGCTGACGGTGACCGAATTCCTGCTCTTGCAGGCGCTGGCCCAGCGTCCCGGCTTCGTGAAAAGCCGCGACCAGCTGATGGATGTGGCCTATGACGACCAAGTCTATGTGGACGACCGCACCATCGACAGCCACATCAAGCGGCTGCGCAAGAAGATGCGCATGGCGGATGACGAGTTCTCGGCGATTGAGACGCTCTACGGTATCGGGTACCGCTACAACGAAGATTAAATCATGGCGTTGGCCGAGGGGATAGGCGTGCGCGACGCGGGTCCTCAACGAAACGCGGACGTTGTTCTGGGCGATGATTGGGTCGCCCCGGACAGCGCCGTCGAACAGGAGCTCCGGGCCCGCCGGGAGCGCCGCGGACTCCTGTCGCTCAAGCGCTCGCCGCTGACGCGCAAGATCATCACCTTCAACCTGATCGCCCTGAACCTTCTGGTCGCGGGGGTGCTCTATCTGAACTCGTCGCGCGACAGTCTCGTGTTCCAGCGGGCCACGGGCCTCGTGGGCGAGGCTGAGCTGATCGCTGACGTGTTCGAGGCCCAGCTGCCCTCCGGCGCGCCGGTGAACCTGGCCGCGGGCGACGGGCTCAAGGTGCGCGAGACGCTGGACGGGCTCGACCTGCGCAACGGCGTCGCCGTCTTCGTCTTCGACCGCAACCAGACGCTGATCGACAGCACCATGGGCGACGACAGCCACCCGGTGCTGCGCGCAATGGAGGGCGAGCCGCAAAGCACCGTCATCACCGATTTCCTGACCCGGTTGTGGGACAGGATCTCGGCCCCGTTCGCCACCGAGACACAGGCCGAACTGCCCAGCGTCGAGGCGCAGGTGCGCGCGCTTGCGGCCCGGGTGACGGGCACGCGCGTGCAGATCGAAACCGGCGTCGACAGTGCCGGGGGCAGCACCTTCGCCGTCGCAACGCCGATCCTGCAGGATGGCAGCCCCGTGGGGGTCGTCGCAGTGGCCTCGGCCGCGGGTGAGATCGACGCGCTGGTCAGTGCTGAACGCGAGCGTGTGTTGCAGATGTTCGTCGTGGCCACGCTGGTCTCCATCGGGCTGAGCATCGTGCTGGCCTCGACCATCTCGAACCCGCTGTCGGACCTGGCCGCCGCCGCCGAAATCGGCCGCGACCGCGACCGCCGCCACGTGGGCGCGTCGCGCGTGCGCATCCCCGACCTGACCGCACGGCCCGACAAGATCGGGCGATTGTCCGGCGCGCTCAGGGGGATGGTCTCGGCGCTCTATGAACGCATCGACAGCAACGAGCAATTTGCCGCCGACGTCGCCCACGAGATCAACAACCCGCTGGCCAGCCTGCGATCGGCCGTGGGCACCCTCCGCGTGGCCAAACGCCCCGACCAGCGCGACAAGCTTCTCGATGTGATCGACCACGACGTGCGCCGCCTTGACCGGCTGGTGAGCGATATCTGCAACGCCTCGCGGCTCGACAGCGAGCTGGTCAAGGAAGAAGAGACGCCCTTTGACCTGCTCAAGATGCTGGACAACCTCTGCACCTATCTGGGCGAACAGGCCCGCGAAAAGGGCATCGACTTCATCGCTGATCTGCCCCAGGACAAGGTCGTGATCCACGGGCTGGAGCCGCGCCTGGCGCAGGTGGTGGTCAACCTGATCACCAACGCGATCTCGTTCTGCGAAGAGGGTGACGCGATCCGCGTCTGGGCGCGCCGCCGCGACAACCGCGTGCTGGTCGTGGTCGAGGATACGGGCCCCGGCATCCCCGACCAGGCGCTGTCGAAGATCTTCAAGCGGTTCTATTCCGAACGCCCCGAGGGCCAGTTCGGCAACAATTCCGGACTGGGACTGGCGATTTCCAAGCAGATCGTGGAGGCCCATGGCGGCGTCATCTGGGCCGAGAACATCCGCCCGACCGAGGCCGATATCACCTCGGACCCGCTGGGCGCGCGGTTCGTGGTCGGCCTGCCGGTCTAAGGCCCTGCCGTGACCTCTGCGTCGTCCAAACCCGCCCCTGCGGGCGGCGCCCCCCCGATCCTGCATGCAAGCTGCGTGGCGATGGACGCGCGTCGCGCGGTCCTGATCCTCGGGCCATCGGGCAGCGGCAAATCGGCCCTTGCCCTGCAGCTGATCGCGCTGGGCGCACGCCTGGTGGCCGACGACCGGACCCTGCTGCGGCCGGACGGTGCCAGCCTGATCGCCAGCGCCCCCGCCGCCATCTCGGGCCGGATCGAGGCGCGTGGCCTGGGCCTGATCGACCTGCCCCGCCTGCCCGAGGCCGCGGTCACGCTGGCCGTCGATCTGAGCTTGCCAGAGACCGACCGCCTGCCGCCACGACGGATGACCCGTGTGCTTGGCCATGACCTGCCGCTTGTTCACAAGGTCGACGGCCCCCATTTCCCTTCCGCTATCCTTCTCTATCTGCAGCATGGACGGAGTGACTGAGCCATGACGACCGCGCCCCTGCCGACCGCCCGAACGCTGTTGGTCACCGGCCCCTCGGGGGCAGGGAGGTCCACTGCGATCAACGCGCTCGAGGATCTGGGCTACGAGGCGATCGACAATCTGCCGCTCAGCCTGATCCCGCGCCTTCTGGAGGCACCCGGCCAGGACCGTCCGCTGGCCCTGGGCATCGACACGCGCAACCGGGATTTTTCCACCAACGCGCTGATCGAGCTTCTGGACCGAGAGCCGGGTATCGAACTGCTGTATCTGGATGCCCGGGCCGAGACGCTGTTGCGTCGCTATTCGGAAACCCGCCGCCGTCACCCCATGGCCCCGGCCGAGACGCCCGAGATCGGCATCGCGCGGGATTTCGACCTGCTGGGCCCGATCCGGGCGCGCGCCGACGTGCTGATCGACACCTCGGACCTGACCCCGCATGACCTGCGCGCCGAGATGGAGCGCTGGTTCGCGCCTGCCGACGGCACCGGCCTTGCGGTCTCGGTCCAGTCGTTTTCCTACAAGCGCGGGCTGCCGCGCGGCGTTGACATGGTCTTCGACTGCCGGTTCCTGAAGAACCCCTATTGGGAGCCTTCGTTGCGCGCCGCGGATGGCCGGGCGTCCGAGGTGGCGGCCTATATCGCGACCGATCCGCGCTATGCCCCGTTCTTCGACCATGTGCGCGATCTGACGCTGTTTCTGCTGCCCGCCTATGTTTCTGAGGGAAAGGCGCATTTCTCACTCGCCTTTGGGTGTACCGGCGGACAGCACCGGTCGGTCGCGATGGCCGAAGCGCTGCGCGAGGCCCTTGCGCAGGCTGGCTGGCGGGTGTCAATTAGACATCGCGAGCTGGAACGGCGGGGGCTCGACCGTCCGGATCCGGCGCGCAAGACGGCAAGCGGAGAGACAGGCAGGTGATCGGCATCGTGATCGTGGCCCATGGCGGACTGGCGCGGGAATATCTTGCGGCGGTCGAGCATGTGGTGGGCCACCAGACCGGCATCCGCGCCATCGCCATCGAGGCCGAGCATGACCGTCCCGGCAAGCAATCCGAGATTTGCGCAGCCGCCGATGCGGTCGACAAGGGCGAAGGCGTTGTCATCGTCACCGACATGTTCGGCGGCAGCCCGTCGAACCTGAGCCTGCGCGCCTGCCAGCCCGACGACCGCCGGATCCTCTATGGGGCGAACCTACCGATGCTGATCAAGCTGGCGAAATCGCGCCACATGCCCGTGGGCGATGCGGTGCGCAAGGCGCTCGAGGCGGGGCGGAAATATATTGACAGCCAGAACGTCAGCGCCGAGTAACGCAGCCCATGTCCGACACTGCCCAACGCCATTTGAAGATCGTCAACGAAAAGGGGCTCCATGCCCGCGCCTCGGCCAAGCTCGTCGAGGTGGTCGAAGGATTTGACGCAACGGCAGAGGTCAGCCGCGACGGCATGTCCGCCTCGGGCGACAGCATCATGGGGCTTTTGATGTTGGCAGCGTCCAAAGGAACCACTATTGAGGTTCAAACCTCCGGGCCCGATGCCGAGGCCCTGGCCCAGGCGGTCGAAGCACTGGTCGCGGACCGCTTCGGCGAAGAGATGTAACGACGCGGTTGAGGGGGCGACGCGATTGGTCGACAGCACACAGCCCAGAGGCGTGTTGATGCACCGTGCACCGGGCGGGCCTGTCAAGCAGGGCGATGGCGGCAACCTGTCCGACCAGCCCTATGACCGCCGCCGCCTGTCCTATGCCAACACCTTTACCAACCCGTTCCAGGTGAAGACCATCCAGACGATGGAGCTGCTGACGGGCAAGATGCGGCTCTTGCGCCTGATCCGGAAATTCGAGGCCATGGGCGTGCCGCACGGGCAGGCGTTCTGGAAACAGGCGCTGGACGTGATGGGCATCGACCTGACGACCCCGGGCGAACAGATCGCCCGCATTCCCAAGGACGGCCCGCTCATCATCACCGCCAACCACCCCCATGGGCTGGTCGACGGCATGGTCTTGGCGGAACTCATCGGCCGTGTACGCACCGATTACAAGATCCTGACCCGGTCGCTTCTGACCGGCGTGGGCGAGATCGAACAGTTCATGATCCCCGTGCCCTTTGCCCATGAACAGGACGCGCTGCAGCAGAATCTCGAGATGCGCCGCCGCGCGATGGAGCATCTGAAGGACGGGGGCGCGATCGTTCTGTTCCCGTCGGGCGTGGTGGCGTCGTCGGAAACCATGTTCGGCCCCGCGATCGAGGCCGAGTGGAACCCCTTCACCTCGAAGATGATCCAGCGGTCGGGGGCACGCGTGCTGCCGATCTATTTCCCGGGCCGCAATTCACGCTGGTACCAGATGGCCAACCGCGTCTCGGCCACCCTGCGCCAGGGCCTGCTGCTCTACGAAGTGGTCCACGCCCTGAACAAACCCCAAGCCCCCGTCGTGGGCGAGGTCATCGACCGCGACGTGATCTCTGGCTGGGCCTCTAACCCGCGGGGTTTCATGACCTGGCTGCGCGACCAGACCCTGTCGCTGGGGCAGAAGGGCTGAACCTCCGGCCCGGTTAACTCATTCTTAATCATACTATCGGCTCTTTGACCGCGATTTTGATTTTCGTGGGCGGGTGCCATATGAATATACGGAGTGTAATTTCTGGGCCGGTGTGGGGCTCTTGGGATTGGGTGTCGTTGATGGAGCGGTGAACCCGTTTGCATTCGCCACCGCAGCCCAGTTCTTCACCGCGGGCATTGCGCTGATGGTTGCATCCCAAAGTGGCGGAAAGGGCGACAATGACGACGAAAAGTGAAGACGCGCATCAGCCGCCGGTCGATACCCGCCCGATTGCGCAGGTCGTGTTCGTTCTGGGGATGGCAACAGGGGCCGGCTGGATCTACTGGGCGTCCTTCCAGGGGATCGACTGGTACATGCCCAGCCTCGCGTGGATCGTTCTGGCCCGCTTCGGCTATGACCGGTTTTTCACAGACCAGGGCTGAGCCCTACCGCGTCGGCACCGGTGTTTCGCCGCGGTAATCGTAGAACCCGCGTCCGGCCTTGCGGCCCAGCCATCCGGCCTCGACATATTTGGTCAGCAGCGGGCAGGGGCGATATTTCGTGTCCGCCAGCCCGTCATGCAACACGTTCATGATCGCAAGGCAGGTGTCCAGACCGATGAAATCGGCCAGTTCCAGCGGCCCCATCGGGTGGTTCGCGCCCAGTTTCATCGACTGGTCGATGGATTGCACACTGCCCACGCCCTCGTAGAGCGTATAGACCGCCTCGTTGATCATCGGCATCAGGATGCGGTTGACGATGAAGGCCGGGAAATCCTCGGCCGAGGCGGCGGTCTTTCCCAGCTTTTCCACCACGGCAAGGCAGGCGTCGTAGGTCTCGCGGTCCGTGGCGATGCCGCGGATCAGCTCGACGAGCTGCATCACTGGCACCGGGTTCATGAAGTGGAAGCCCATGAACTTTTCGGGCCGGTCCGTGCGGCTGGCCAGCCGCGTGATCGAGATCGACGAGGTGTTCGAGGTCAGGATCGTGTGCGGCTGCAGATGCGGCAGGAGCGTGTCGAAGATCTTCTGCTTGATCTCTTCACGCTCGGTCGCGGCCTCGATCACCAGGTCGGTCGCGCCCAGCTCGGTCAGCTCCAGCGTGGTGGAGATGCGCGCCAGCGCCGCGGCCTTGTCCTCGGCCGAGATCTTGTCGCGCGACACCTGGCGTTCCAGGTTCTTGTCGATCAGGGCCACGGCCTTCTCCAGCGCATCGGCGTCGATGTCGTTGAGCAGGACCTCGTAGCCCGCAAGCGCCATCACATGGGCGATGCCGTTGCCCATCTGGCCTGCACCGACCACGCCGATCGTCTTGATGTCCATGGGGCGCACTCCTGTCTGCATTCGGCGCGACCATAGGGCCGCGACCGGCCCCGCCGCAAGGCCGCTGCGGGGAAAATCGCGGGTGTTAGGGAAATGCCAACCCGGCTCTGCGACCCTGGCGATTGGGTGAAAGAAAAATGAGTGGGTGACACCATGGGTGACGCAACGGGGATCGAACCCCTGTCCTATTTTCCGTGCCGACATGCGGGCTCGGTGCAGAGCTTCCGTGGCCCGGGCCGCGAGATGTCGGGCCGGTTCGTGGCGGCGATCGGCGGGGCCGAGACCTTTGGTCCTTTCGTGCCGCGCCCCTTTCCCGCGCTTCTGGAAGAGCGGGTGGGCCTACCGGTGATCAATCTGGGCCTCCAGCAGGCCGGGCTTCCGGTCATCGCTGGTGATCCGGCCGTGGCCCATGCACTGGATGCGGCGGCGCTGTGCGTCGTGCAGCCACCGCCGCCCCATGCCCTGTCGAACCCGTTCTACCGCGTTCACCCGCGCCGCAATGACCGGTTTCTCGCCGCCACCGATCAGCTCACGCGGCTGTTCCCCGAGGTGGACCTGGTCAGCGTGCATTTCACGGGCCACCTGGTGCGCCGGTTGCGTGACACAGACCCGCAGCGGTTTCAGATCGTCGCGCGTGCCCTGCGCCGGGCCTGGCAGGCCGAGGTGTCGACGCTGCTGGCGCGGGCACGGGGCGCAACGGTACTGTTGTGGATCGATCGGCCCGACGGGCCCACGCCCCAGATCCTGCGGCCCGAGGATCGCGTGGCGCTCAGTCGGCAGGCCAGCGCCACGGTGCGCCTTGGCATCGTGGCCGAAAACCCGCCGACGCGGGGCATGATCTTTGCCGCTGGTGATCTGGTTGCCGCCCGGCAGAGCCTGACACCGGATGCCCATGCCCGGATCGCCAAGGCGCTGGCACCGGCAATGACCGAGCTGTTGGGCGAAACCGGTGACGAAAAGACGGGGCCCGCGACCGGTACGGACCCCGCTTGACGCGGGGCGACAGAAAAGGGGCCCGCCATCGCTGACGGGCCCCGCAATCCGGCGTAGGGTGGGTTTTCAACCCACCTTCGGTTACAACTTCTCGAGCAGTTCGGGCACCGCGTCGAACAGATCGGCCACGAGGCCATAATCGGCCACCTGGAAGATCGGCGCCTCTTCATCCTTGTTGATCGCGACGATGATCTTCGAATCCTTCATGCCGGCCAGGTGCTGGATCGCGCCGGAAATGCCCACGGCCAGGTACAGTTCGGGTGCGACGACCTTGCCGGTCTGGCCCACCTGCCAGTCGTTGGGCGCGAACCCGCTGTCCACCGCCGCGCGCGAGGCGCCCACGGCCGCCCCCAGCTTGTCGGCGAGCTTTTCGATCAGCGCGAAATCCTCTTCCGAGCCCACGCCACGACCGCCCGACACGACCACACCGGCCGAGGTCAGCTCGGGGCGGTCGCTTTCGGCGACCTTGTCCTCGACCCATTCCGACAGGCCGGGATTGTCGGCTGCGGCGATGGTTTCGACCGCGGCCGACCCGCCCATGCCAGCGGCATCGAAGGTCGAGGTGCGGAAGGTGATGACCTTTTTCGCATCGGACGATTTCACCGTCTGCACCGCGTTGCCCGCGTAGATCGGGCGCTCGAACGTGTCGGCATCCACCACGGCGGTCACATCGGTCAGGATCATCACGTCCAGAAGGGCCGCGACGCGCGGCAGGATGTTCTTGGCATCCGTCGTGGCGGGCGCCACGATATGGCTGTAATCGTCCGCGAGCGAGGCGATCAGCACCGCCACCGGTTCGGCCAGGCGGTGACCGTAAAGGTCATCCTCTGCCACCAGAACCTTGGACACGCCGTCGATCTTGGCAGCCTCGGCGGCGGCATCCGCAGCCTTGGCGCCACAGGCCAGAACGGTCACGTCGCCCAGTTGGGCGGCAGCCGTTGCGGCCTTGGCGGTGGCGTCGACGGCCAGCGCGCCGTCATTGATTTCGGCAATCAGCAGTACAGCCATCTCACACAGCCCCCGCTTCTTTCAGTTTCGACACAAGTTCATCGACCGAGCCGACCTTGATGCCCGCAGCGCGTTCTGCAGGCTCGCTGGTCTTCACGATCTCAAGCCGCGGCGCGACATCGACGCCGTAATCGGCGGCGGTCTTTTCATCCAGCGGCTTCTTCTTTGCCTTCATGATGTTTGGCAGCGACGCATAGCGCGGCTCGTTCAGGCGCAGGTCGGTCGAGATGATCGTGGGCATCTTGACCTTCACGGTCTGCAGCCCGCCATCGACCTCGCGGGTGACGACAGCATGATCGCCGTCGATATCGACCTTGTTGGCATACATCGCCTGGGACCAGCCCAAGAGCGCCGACAGCATCTGGCCGGTGGCGTTCATGTCGTTGTCGATCGCCTGCTTGCCCGCCAGCACGAGGCCGGGCTGCTCTTCCTCGACGATCTTGGCCAGAATCTTGGCGACGGCCAGCGGCTCGATATCCTGATGCACATCGTCCGCGGCAACCACGAGGATCGCCCGGTCGGCGCCCATCGCCAGCGCGGTGCGCAGGGTTTCCTGGGCCTGCTTGACGCCGATCGAGACGGCGACGATCTCATCGGCCTTGCCGGCCTCTTTCAGGCGGATCGCCTCTTCGACCGCGATCTCGTCGAACGGGTTCATGGACATCTTGACGTTGGCGAGATCGACACCGGAGCCATCCGCCTTCACACGGACCTTCACGTTGTAGTCGATCACACGTTTGACGGGCACAAGGACCTTCATTGGCGTGACTCTCCCTAGCTGTTGGGCGCCGGAATGCCCGGCGCGCGCATTTCCCGACCGTGGATATAACCTCGTGCGGGCGGGCGACAGGGCAAAAACGTCACGTTAGCGCCAACCGACGCCGCGTTTTTCGGGCGCGTGGCGGGGCCGCCCACCGGACGCCCCGCCGGTTCGAGCCTCACCGGTTCGCGCCGGGAACCCAAAGCACGTCGGCGCGGCCTTCGTCATTGGCGATGCGGGCGGCCACGAAGAACCAGTCGCTCAGACGGTTGAGGTATTTCACCGCGTCGGGGTTCACCGATTCCATCGTCGCCAGTTCCACCGCCTCGCGTTCGGCGCGGCGCGCGACCGTGCGGCAGACATGCAGATGCGCCGACAGGACCGACCCGCCCGGCAGGATGAAGCTGCGCAGGGGTTCCAGCCGGTCATTCATCGCGTCGATCTCGGATTCGAGCCGGTCGACCTGCGACGCGGCCATGCGCAGCGGCGGATACTCTTTCTCGCTGTCCCGCTCCATGTCGGGCGTGCAGAAATCCGCGCCCAGGTCGAACAGGTCGTTCTGGATACGAGTCAGATGCGCGTCCATCTCGCCCTCGGCATGAAGCCGGGCCACGCCCAGGGCCGCGTTCAGCTCGTCCACGGTGCCATAGGCGGTGACGCGCATGGAATGCTTGGCGACCCGGGCGCCATTGCCCAGCGCGGTTTCGCCGTGATCGCCGGTTTTCGTGTAGATCTTGTTCAGAACGACCATTTCAGTTCCCTGTCTGTCGGCGGAAATAGACGAAGGCGAGGATCAGCAGAACCGCGACGAACTGCGCGCCGATCCGCCATCGCATGACCTTGTTGGCGTGTTTCTTGTTGAAATCGCCACCCTTGGCAAAGCCGCCGACACCGATCATCAGGATGACGACGACGCCCAGCATCACCGCGGCGATCAGAAGAAATAGTGGATCACTGGCCATCACGGCCCCCTTTCGGTTTTTGTATCGCCCCACATAGCCGTGTCATGGCCAAAAGCGAATGCCAAGATCGCCGTGCCCTAGCCGCGGGCCAGCACCCGGTCGAGCCATGCGCTTGGCAGCGCCCGGCGCATCAGGTTCGACAGGTAGGTGGGCGTGGTCACGAAATAGCGCGGGCGGGGGCTTTTCGCCTCGAGCGCGCGAATCAGCTTGGCGCTGACGGCCGAAGGCTCCAGCTGGAAGGCATCGGGCCCACGGTCCTCGTAGAGACGGCGCAACAGCGTGGCGCGATACTGATTGGCCCGGGCTGAAGCCTCCCAGTCGATCCAGCGTTCGAAATGGGGGATGGAGTTCTGACGGATCTTCGTGCCGATGGGGCCGGGTTCGATCAGGATGACCTTGATGGGCGTGTCCCGCATTTCCAGGCGCAGCGTGTCGGTCAGCCCTTCGAGGGCGAATTTCGACGCCACATAGGCCCCGCGCCACGGGATCGCGACAAACCCCAGCACCGAAGAGCAGTTGACGATCCGCCCGTGCCCCTGCGCGCGCATCACCGGGATCACCCGGCGGGTCAGGTCATGGACACCGAACACGTTGGTCTCGAAGACCGAGCGCAGCCCGTCGCGCGGCAGATCCTCCACGGCACCAGGCAGGGCGAAGGCCCCGTTGTTGAAAAGCGCACCCAGCGTGCCGCCCGTCTGGTCCAGCACATGCTCCAACGCGGTGCCGATGCTGTCGGGGTCCGCGTAGTCCAGCGGCACGCAGTCCAGTCCCTCGGCCCGCAAGACCGCGCAATCGTCGGGCTTGCGGCAGGTGGCAAATACGCGCCAGCCCCGGTCGCGCAACGCGAAGGCCGCGTAGTACCCGATGCCCGACGAACATCCGGTGATGAGGATGGATTTGTCTGACATGCTGCCCCGCCGATCCGCCGATCCCGTTCGGCAGGGACCTAGACCGTCAGCGCGGCCTCGGCAATCACTCTGCCGCGGCGGTGATCAGCCAGTCCGCCATCCAGCCGACCCGGTTTGTGTCGAGCACGCGCAGCTTGACCCACTGGTTGCCGGGTTCCTGCAGCACCTCGACCTCGGTGCCCCGTGTCAGGCGGTCAATCACGCTGTAATTCGTGCCGGGCCCGTTGCGCATGTTCACCCGGTTCCCGGTCACGCTGCGGATATCCGGCTGGCGCTCTTCGACCTCGGGCTCGCCGGCGGTCACCACGCTGTAGGGCATCCGAAGCGTGACCGCATCGGTCCGGGTGCCCGCGTCCGCGTCGCCCCGGGTCACGGCAGTGTCCAGGGCGGCAAGCTTGACACCGATCTCGGCGGGGTTTTGCAGGGCGGGAGATTGCGGTTCGGGCAGGTCGGCTTCCAAACCGTCGCGCGCGGATGCGGCGCGGCTGACCTGCGGCGCGTCGGTTTCAAGCCCGACGGGCACAACCTCCCGGACCTCTGCCTGGGCCACGTCGGGCCTCACGCGCGGCTCGAACTCTGTGCCGCCGCTCAATTCGAAAAAGGCCCAGCCGAGAAAGCCGAGCGTTACAACGATAAACCGAAACATGGTTCCCCCCAGGGCCCACTACTTTTGACACGCGTTAACCCTAACCGATTCGCTTGTGGAGGAGTCCGGGAAAGCCCATTGCTTTTTCCCATCCATGCGCTGTCGTTGCTTTACGGTCCCACAAGGGGGGGCTATCAGCGAGGTATGAACGATCTGATCGACGATCCCGACCGCCCGGTGCCCGACCTGTCCGAGCCGCTGCGCCGCGCCATCGGCGACCGCTACCTGACCTATGCGCTGAGCACGATCATGCACCGCGCGCTGCCCGATGCGCGCGACGGGCTGAAGCCGGTGCATCGCCGGATCCTGTTCGCCATGCGCGAATTGCGGCTGTCCTCCTCGGGGGGCTTCCGCAAATCCGCCAAGATCTCGGGCGACGTGATGGGCAACTATCACCCCCACGGCGATGCGGCGATCTATGACGCGATGGCGCGCCTCGCGCAGGATTTCAACGTGCGCTACCCGCTCGTGGACGGGCAGGGGAACTTCGGCAACATCGACGGCGACAACCCCGCCGCCAGCCGCTACACCGAGGCGCGCATGACCTCGGCCGCCGAGGCGCTGCTTGAGGGTCTGAACGAGAACGCAGTCGATTTCCGGCCCAACTACGACGGCACGCTGGAAGAGCCTGTGGTGCTTCCCGCGGCCTTTCCGAACCTTCTGGCCAATGGCGCGTCGGGCATCGCGGTGGGCATGGCCACGAACATCCCGCCCCATAACCTGGTCGAGCTGGTCGATGCCTGCCTGCACCTGATCAAGACGCCAGATGCCCGCGACGATACGCTGCTGAACTACATCCCCGGCCCCGATTTCCCTACCGGCGGCGTGATCGTGGAGCCGCGCGAGAACATCGCGCAGGCCTATCGTACGGGCCGTGGCAGTTTCCGCCTGCGCGCCCGGTGGGAGGTCGAAAAGCTCGACCGCGGGCAATGGCAGATCGTGGTCACGGAAATCCCCTTCCAGGTGCCGAAATCACGCCTGATCGAAAAGATCGCCGAGCTGATCCAGACCAAGAAGGTGCCGATCCTCGCCGATATCCGCGACGAAAGCGCCGATGACATCCGGATGGTGCTGGAGCCGCGCTCCAAGAACGTGGATCCGGACGTGCTGATGGGGCTCATGTTCCGCAACTCGGACCTGGAAATCCGGTTCAGTCTGAACATGAACGTCCTGATCGACGGTCTGACGCCCAAGGTCTGTTCGCTCAAGGAGGTGTTGCGCGCCTTCCTCGACCATCGCCGCGACGTGCTGCAGCGCCGGTCGCGCCACCGGATGGAGAAGATCGACCACCGGCTCGAGGTGCTGGAGGGGCTGATCGTCGCCTTCCTGAACCTCGACCGGGTGATCGACATCATCCGCTACGACGACGACCCCAAGGCCGCGCTCATGCGCGAGGATTGGGGGCGCGATTTTGTGCGTGCCACGTCCGAGGCCGATTATGTCTCACCACCGCCCGCCGCGGACCCCGAACAGGGCCTGTCCGAGGTCCAGGCCGAGGCGATCCTGAACATGCGCCTGCGTTCGCTGCGCCGTCTGGAAGAGATGGAGCTGTTGAAAGAGCAGGGCGCGCTGATGGAGGAACGCGCGGGGCTCGAAGACCTTCTGGACAGCGAGACCCTGCAATGGGACCGCATCGGCAGTGAGCTGAAAGAGATCAAGCAGCAATTCGGCAAGGACTATGCCCGCGGCGCGCGCCTGACGGGTTTCGCCGAGGCGGGCGAGGTCGAGGATGTGCCGCTCGAGGCGATGATCGACCGCGAACCCATCACCGTGGTCTGTTCGCAGATGGGCTGGATCCGCGCCATGACCGGCCATATCGACCTGACCCGCGAGCTGAAGTTCAAGGATGGCGACGGCCCGCGCTTCATCTTCCATGCCGAGACCACGGACCGGCTGCTGATCCTGGGCTCGAACGGGCGCTTCTACACGCTGTCGGCCGCGAACCTGCCCGGCGGGCGCGGCATGGGCGAGCCCGTGCGCCTGATGGTCGACCTGCCCAACGAGGCAGAGATTGTGGCGCTCTTCATCCACCGGCCCGGGGCCAAGCTGCTTCTGGCCTCTTCGGCGGGCGACGGCTTTGTCGTGCCCGAGGATGAAGTCGTGGCGCAAACCCGCGCGGGCAAACAGGTGCTGACCGTGCGGGGCGATGTGCGGGCCCGTGTCTGCCGGCCGGTGCAGGGCGATCACGTCGCTGTGGTGGGCGAGAACCGCAAGGTGCTGGTCTTTCCCCTGGCCGAACTGCCCGAGATGGCCAAGGGCAAGGGTGTGCGGCTTCAGAAATACAAGGATGGCGGTCTGTCGGACGCTACCACCTTCGATCTGGCCCAGGGGCTTTCCTGGCTCGACCCGGCGGGGCGGACCCGGACCGAAACCGACCTGACCGAATGGACCGCCAAGCGCGCAAGCGCGGGCCGTATGGCGCCGCGGGGCTTCCCGCGCGACAATCGTTTTACCTGAGGGGCTGCCTATGAGTGACCTGACCGATCCCTGGCCCGCTGCCTGCCATTGCGGTGCGGTCCGCTTTACCGTCCGGTTGCGGGGCGGGCTGTCCTCGGCCCGCTGCTGCACCTGTTCCTATTGCCGGATGCGGGGCGCGGTCGCGGTCTCGGCCCCGCTGGACGGGATCACGTTCGAGGCGGGCGAGGACAACCTGACGCTCTACCAGTTCAACACGAAGACGGCGAAGCACTATTTCTGCAAGACCTGCGGCATGTACACCCACCATCAGCGCCGGTCGAACCCCAATGAATACGGGGTGAACGCCGCGTGTCTCGACGGGGTGAGCCCCTTTGATTTCGCCGAAGTGGTGGTCAATGACGGGGTCAACCACCCCTCGGACCCCGGCGCCGGATCGAACCGCGCCGGTGTCCTGCGTTTCGTTCCCGAGGGGCAGGCCTAGTCGAGCGTCTCGGCCGCGATCTCGATCCAGTCCCAGCCGCCTGACCGTCCGCCCAGGTGGGTCGCGAGGAAATCCTCGACCCGCCGCGCGTAGCGGATATTCGACTGCCAGCGGTCCAGTCCGTGCCCCTCGTCCTCGAAGATCAGCGTCTCGACCTGCTTGCCCGCATCTTCCGCCGCGCGGACAAAGGCCTCGGTCTGCTCGAACCCCACGATGCGGTCGCGCTTGCCTGCGACCATCAGCACGGGTGCCTCCAGCCGGTCCACATGGGTGATGGGGGACCGGTCGCGCATCGCCTCCAGATCTTCCGCATCGTCGGGATCGCCAAAGTAGCGCACCATGTATTCCGGCGTCAGGTTCCAGGCATTGGGGTTGTTGCGCATCTGGTAAGGCAGGTCGAGCACCGCGTGCTCCACGATCGCCGCCGCGAACAGCCCCGGGTCGCGCACCATGGCCATGGCCGCCGCATAGCCGCCATAGCTGCCGCCGTTGATCGCCAGCGCGTCGGGATCCGCGATGCCCTGCGCCACCGCCCAATTGGCCGCATCCACCAGATCGTCCTGCATGGCGCGCCCCGCCTGTCCGAAGCCTGCCGCCTGGTAGGCTTTGCCGAAACCGGTGGAGCCGCGGAAATTCACCGCCAGAACGGCATAGCCGCGATTGGCCAGGAACTGGCGGAACCGGTGATACTGCCAGATCAGGTGCTGCGCCGGGCCGCCATGGACCTCGATCACCGTGGGCACGGGGCCGCTGACGCCCTTGGGCCGGACCAGAAGCGCGTGCAGCGCCATCCCGTCCCGGGCGGGGATCGTCACCTCCTGCGTGTCGGCCAGATCGTCGCCATAGCGGTCCCGGAACGAGTGGGTGCCCAGGTGATCCGCCGTACCGGTGTCGAGGTCGAGCACATAGGTCTCGTAGCCCTTGGCGTCGGGCGACAGGCTTGCGGCAACAAAGCGCCCGTCGCCGGACCAGTTCAGCGCCTCCACCTCGACCCGGCCGGGCATGTCAGCCACGATTTGCGCCACTGTCTCGCCGCGCGGGGTCAGGGGGATGATGCCGCTGTCGCCCACATGGGTCAGGACCGCGTCGATCTGCCCGTCATGGCGGGTGAAATCCACGATGTCGAAGATGTCCTCGTCCGGTTCTTCGACCAGCACCGTCTCGGACCCGTCGGACAGGTCCACTTGCACCAGGGCCGCGCGATCGCGCCCACGCGACGAGATCGCCAGCACATGGCTCATGTCCGATGCGAGTTCGTACAGGGCGAAGGTCTCGTTCACCGAGACGGTCAGCAGGTCGCGCCAGCCCGCGCCTTCGGCCACGCGATAGACGATCTCGCCGGGGGCGCCTTTGTCGATCCGCATGCGCGCGGTCAGGTCGGGGCCCATCAGCCAGCCCAGCGTGGTGCCCTAGTTCTCGATCAGAGGCGTCTTGTCGCTGCCATCCTGGGCGACGGTGTAAAGAGCGGCGAAGGCCGGGTTGCGGTCGCGCGACGCGACCAGCCATCGCGCGTTTGGATCGGTCGGGCGGTTCTCGATGAAATAATGGTTGAAGCCGCGCGGGGTCACGTCCTGCCAGCTTTCTTCGTCGGGGGCCTCGGGGTCGATCAGCCACAGCCGCCCGTCCCGAAACGCCAGAAGCCCGCGCCCGGCATCGTCGAAATAGTGGGAGTGAACATCGTGGAGCCGGCCCAGATGGGTGCCGTCACGCCGTTCCAGCACCACGACCTCTTGTCCCAGATGGACGGCGCGATAGGCGATGTACCGACCGTCGGCGCTGACCCTGTGGCGCCATTCGGAACGCTGATCGGCAAAGAAGTCGCGAACGGGAATCGTGGGCGGCAGATCGGCCTCGGCCAGGGCCGGGTGGGACGGCGGCGTGTCGCGCGACAGGACGGCCAGTGTGCCCGCCCCCAGAAGACCGATCGCCAGCAACCCGCCAAACAGCCATTTCAGAACACGCATGACCTGCCCTCCACTCGCAATACGAGCGGCAGACTAGACACTGGCCTGCATGGTGCAAGCGTGACCGATCCCGTGGGACCATTTTTTCGGGCTCGGGCCAAGACGGCCCTATGCCGGTCGCCCCGGCTGGGGCATGAAACCCGCGATGACCGAAACCGTGCTTCATACCGATTTCGCCGGACGGCGCTGGCGGCTGTTCTGGCTGGCCTTCCGGACCGGGCTGTTCACGATCCTGACGCTGGGGATCTACCGGTTCTGGATGCGCACCCGGCTCAGGCGCTTGTACTGGTCGGCGGTGCGCCCCGGCGGGCACCCTCTGGAATATGTGGGCGCGCCCCTGGAAAAGCTGCTTGGGTTCCTGGTCGCCGTGGTGGTGCTGGCCTTTTACATCGGCATCGTGAACCTGCTTTTGATGTTCGCGAGCTTTTCGATTTTCGAAGGGGCAAGCGTGGTCTATGGCGCAAGCTTTCTGGGCGTGATCCCGCTGTGGATCTTCGCCCGCTACCGCGCGCGGCGGTATATCCTGGCGCGCACCCGCTGGCGTGTCGTGCGCTTCGGCCTGGCGCCGGGGGCCTGGGGTTATGCCTGGCGGGCGATCCTGCATTGGCTGATCACCATCCTGACCCTGGGCCTGCTGTGGCCGCGCATGACCTTCTGGCTCGAGAAATACAGCACGGACCGCAGCTATTTCGGCACGCAGCGCTTTGCCCAGGGCGGGCGCTGGACGATGCTGTGGCGTGCGACGCTGCATGTCTGGATCCCGCTCCTGCTCGCCGCCGGTCTTGGGCTGGCCCTTCTGGCCGAGATGCCGACGGCGGCCGCCACGCTGGACGATCCCTACACCGACGCGGTCGTCGATCTGCCCCTGCCGCTGGATCAGCGGCTGCTGTTCTTTATCCCGCTGAGCCTCTGGGCGCTCTACGGGATCGTTCATTACCGCGTGCGCAGTTTCGAGATCCTGACCCGGCACAAGAGCCTGGGCGGCGTGTCGCTCGCCGCCGAGCCGAACCCGCGCCGGGTGCTCTGGATCGGGCTCAGCGGGTATCTCCTTGTGCTCTTGGCCATCGCGCTGCCGGTCACGCCGCTGATCGGCGCGCTTGTTTTCGTCGAGGTTTCCCAGATGGTGCCCGGCGACGCGCTGGATGTGCCGCGCTGGGCGCTCGCGGCTGCGGCCGCGGTGCTTTATTTCCTGATCTTCCTGATGTGGTCGACCCTGACCCATGTCTTCGTCACCCTGCCGTTGACGCGCCACTATGCCACCCGCTTCACCGTGCAGAACGCGGATGCGCTGTCGCGGATCGACCAGCGCGCCCGCGACGAGTTTGCCGAGGCCGAGGGCTTTGCCGATGCGCTGGATGTGGGGGCGGCCATATGACGACCCGGATCGAGATCGGCCGCGAACCGGCCCGCTACGACAGCGCCGCCACCTTCTTTGACGGCAATGCGCCCCTGCCGGTGCCCGCGCGGCTGAGCATCGACGAAGAGGCCGAGATGCTGGTGATCGCGCCGGAAGGCCGCGCGCCCCAGCGCTGGCCCTTGTCCGAGATCCGCCGCGTGCCCGACCAGGCGGGCGGCGATCTGTTGGTGGTCCGGCTGCGCGGCGATCCGGTGGCGCGCCTGATCGTCGAAGACCATGTGCTGATCGCCCGCTGCCCCCATATCGACCGCCGCCCGCCGGTTCAGAACCGGTGGAAACTGGCGGGTTGGGCGGTCGCTGCCGTGGCGTCGGTCGCTCTGATCATCACGGTGCTGGTGCCCGCCATGGCCGACCAGCTGGCCCGCTACATCCCGCCCGAGGGCGAGCGCGCGCTGGGCGAGACGACGTTGACCCAGATCCGCGAGGCCATGGACGAGACGGGCATGGACCCCATCGCCACATGCGAGGCCCCGGCCGGGCGCGCGGCGCTTGACAGGATGACGGCCCGGTTCCACGCGGTGATGCCCGCGGACCAGCCGCTCACGGTACTGGTGCTGGACCATCCCATGATCAATGCCTTTGCCCTGCCGGGGGGATACGTGGTGTTTTTCCGGGGGCTGATCGACACGGCCGAGACCCCCGAGGAGGTGGCCGCCGTTCTCGCGCACGAGATCGGCCACGTGGTCAGCCGCGATCCCACGCGGCACGCGCTGCGCTCTGCCGGGTCGATCGGGGTGCTGGGGCTTTTGTTCGGGGATTTCGCAGGTGGCACGGTGGTGCTGTTCCTCGCCGAGCGCCTGATCGAGGCGCAATACAGCCAGCAGGCCGAAATCGACGCGGATGCTTTCGCCTATGATGCGCTGACCCGGGCCGACCTGCCGCCCGCAGCGCTGGCCACGATGTTCGAGCGTCTGCGCGAGGAGGGCGGCGAGCCCCCGGCGATCCTGTCGCATTTCATGTCCCACCCGGAACTGACCGAGCGGATCACCGCCGCCGAGCGCGCCAGCCCCGAAGGGCTCGAAACCCGGCCGGTGCTGGACGATGCCGAATGGGCCGCCTTGCAAGCGATCTGCGACTGACGCGATGCACCCCGAACCAGGCAATGCGCCGTCCCGGACCTGATCCGGGACCTCTTGCCCCGAACGTTGAGGCCCCGGCGCGGTGGCCGGGGCGGGCGCGGGTAGGTGGCCGTGTCTGACTCGCAGGACTGTTCGCCCCCGCCGTCCCGGGCCTGATCCGGGACCTCTTGCCCCGAACGTGGAGGCCCCGGCGCGGTGGCCGGGGCGGGTGCGGGCGGGTGGCGAAGGACCCCCGCCGCCCGTCGTTCAGCGCAGGCGGATCACCGGGGCAGGCCCCAGCGGCACGGGGCCGAGGAACACCCGGCCGCCGCGGAAATCGAGCGTCATGTCCAGCGTGTCGGACCGCCCTGACAGGCCCGACAGCAGCGTCAGCGCCTGTTCCAGCGAGCCCAGCAGCGCCTCGGGCGCGGCCTCGGTGACCCGGCCCATGGCGATCATGTCCTGCCAGTTGCGCAGCTTCAGCGCGATCTCGCCCGTGGGCACGCCGCGTCCGTTCACATCCAGCACGCCCGCGGCCTGGAACAAGAGCGAGCCCCATTGCGCCTCGGCGAGGGCGAGGTCGATGCGCAGGGGCTGCGGGCGGGCGTCGCTCAGGGATGCTGCGTCCCACGGCCTGTCGAACTCCACGGTCATGTCGGCGCGCAGCTGGTCGAACGTCTCGGGCAGGATGCCCTCGGCCTCGGCCCGCAGGCCCGGCAGATCGGGCGGGCGCACGCCCTCGGTCTGCAGCGCCATGCGGTAGCGCGCGGCATCGATCGTCAGACGTTCCGCCGACAGTTGCGCCCGGGTGGCCGACAGTCGCCCACCGCCGTCGCCCGCGATCTCGAGCCCCTCGGCCACGAGGACCGTGCGGGCCACGGCGCCACGATCCACCACGAGACTGGCGCGCATGTCGTCATGGGCCAGCGCCAGCCCGCCCCGGGGCGTGGCCAGCCGATGCGTGTCTGGCCAGACCGCGATCAGATGCCCCGGGTGGTAGGACAGGCGAAAGATCTGCAGGAACGGCATGTCCCAGGCCAGCCCCCGGTCCGGATCGGCCAGCATCAGCTGGTCAAGCGTCGCATCGTAGCGGTTGGGAAAGCCCGCGATCGAGATATCGGCGGCCTCGGCCACCCAGCCCTCGGCCCGGCGTTCATCGAGCCAGCCTGCCAACTGCGCCTCGAACCGCTGAGAGCCCCAGACCCAATGGGCCGACCAGGCTAGGGCGGCGACGATCACGATAAGGGTCAGGCGTTTCATGGCGGGGTTTCCTTGTCCGTCGCCATGGTGTTTAGAGAAGCCGCCAGGAAAGGGCCAGAGACGCATGACCATGTGGGTGTTCGGATACGGATCGTTGTTGTGGAACCCGGGCTTTCCGGTGGCCCAGCGGGCCGTGGCCACACTGCATGGCTGGCACCGAAGCTTCTGCATGCGCTCGATCCACCACCGGGGCACCGACGACACTCCGGGTCTGGTCCTGGCGCTCGACGCGATGGAGGGCGCGGCCTGCCATGGCCTGGCGCTGGCGGTTGAAGCCGGGGCCGAGGACCGCACGCTCGCCTATCTGCGCGAACGCGAACTGGTCTCCTCCGCCTACCTGGAGACCACGCAACCGCTTGACCTGGGCGGCCGCGACACGGTCGAGGCGGTGACCTATGTCATCGATCCCGACCACGACCAGTATTGCGGTGGCCTGCCGCTGGAAGAGCAGGCGCAGATCATCGCCCGGGCCGTGGGCGGGCGGGGCCCGAATACCGAGTATCTTTACAACACCGCGGCGCATCTGGCCGAACTGGGCATCGAGGACGAAGACCTGGACTGGCTGGCGGCCCGCGTGCGCGCGATTTCGGATAAATCCTTGGCTTGAGCCCTGCCAGACCGTAAGGTTCGCGCAGAAAAACAACGTGTCAGGAGCTGTCCCTGATGGACCAGCCGGACCGCGAGGCCCAACCGCAGTTCTCCCAGCCCGTGCGCCAGATCATGCTGATGCTGATCGCGCTTGGCCTGACCGGCTTTGGCGCCTTCGTGGCACTGCCGCGCGTTCTGCCGGTGTTCGAGGCCAACCCCTACCTGAACGGCTTCATCCTTTTCGTTTTCGTCATCGGGGTCTTCGCCTGTTTCTGGCAGGTCGCGCAGCTGGTGATATCGGTCCGCTGGATCGAGAATTTCGCCTCGCCCGACCGGCCCGCGCACGCCGTCAAGGCACCGCGCCTGCTGGCCCCCTTGGCGAGCCTTCTGCGGACTCGGGGCGCGCGGATGCAGCTCAATGCTTCCTCGACCCGGTCGATCCTCGACTCGGTCGCGCAGCGCATCGACGAGGCCCGCGAGATCACACGCTATATCGTCAGTCTGCTGATCTTCCTGGGCCTTCTGGGCACCTTCTACGGGCTGGCCACCACCGTGCCCGCCGTGGTCGACACGATCCGCAGCCTCGCCCCGCAAGAGGGCGAAGGTGGATTGGCCGTCTTCAACCGCCTGATGACCGGGCTCGAGGCGCAGCTGGGCGGTATGGGCGTGGCCTTTGCCTCGTCTCTGCTGGGTCTTGCAGGATCGCTGGTCGTGGGCCTGCTGGAGCTTTTCGCGGGCCATGGCCAGAACCGGTTCTACCGCGAACTCGAGGAATGGCTGTCCTCGATCACCCGCGTGGGCTTCAGCGCGGCCGAGGGCGAGGGCGGCGTCGAAAACTCGGCCCTGGGCGCGGTGCTCGACCAGATGACCGAGCAGATGGAAGCGCTTCAGATGATGTTCACCCAGTCCGACATCAGCCGGTCCATGGTGGACGAGAAACTGGGCAAGCTGGCCACCTCGATGGAGCGCATGGCCGAAAAGCTTGACCGCGACGACCAGAGCGCGGCGGCGCTCAGCCGCATCGCCGACACCCAGGAACGGCTGGTCGAACAGCTGAGCAAGGAAGGCATGGGCGGTGGCATCGACGCCGAAAGCCGGATGCGCCTGCGGTCGATGGACGTGCAGCTTTTGCGCATCCTCGAAGAACTGTCGGCGGGCCGGCAGGAAAGCATGGCCGAGCTGCGCACCGATATCGCTGCGCTGGGCCGCGTGCTGACCCAGGGGCAGGCGCAGCAGGCCAAGCCGCAAACGCACGACCCGGCCAAGCCCCGTCGCGTACGCGCGGTCGATCCCAAGGCACGGGAGAGCTAGGGCATGGCGCTGTCACGGCGCACCGGGGCCCGTTTCCAAAGCTCGATCTGGCCGGGTTTCGTGGATGCGATGACCGGCCTGCTGCTGGTCCTGATGTTCGTGCTGACGATCTTCATGGTCGTGCAGTTCGTGCTGCAGGAACAGATCTCGGGCCAGGAAAGCGAGCTCGATACACTCTCGGCCGAGGTGGCGGCCCTGGCCCAGGCGCTGGGGCTGGAACAGGATCGCAGCGCCGCGCTGCAAGAGGATCTGGGCGCGCTGCAATCCACTCTCGACGACACCCGCAGCGAGGCCGCGGCCCAGGCCGACCTGATCGCGTCCCTGCGCACCGAGATCGCGGATCAGGACGCGGCGCTTGGCCAGGCGCAGGCGCGCATCGCCGGGTTCGAGGAACGGGTGGCGAGCCTTCTGGCCGAACGGGATGCGGCGCGCGGGCAGGTGACCGACCTGCGCGCCACGACCGAGGAACTCGAAGCCGCCCGCGACCAGCTGGTCAGCGAACGCGAGGCGCTGCAACTGGCACTGGCCACCGCCCGCAGCGAGATCGACGATCAGGCCGAGGCCGCGCGGCTGGCCGCGGCCCGGCGCGAGGCGCTCGAGGCGCTGATCACCGACCTGCGCCGTCGCAACGCCGAAGCACAGACCGCCCAGACCGAACTGGCGGCACGCGTCGAGGATCTGCAGGCCGAGCTGTCCGAGGAAGAGGCCGCGCGGCTGGCCGAGGCCGCCGCGGCCCAGGCCCTGCGCGACCGGCTGGCCGATGCCGACACGGAACTGACCGCGATGACCCTCGCGCTCGAGGAACAGCGCCGCCAAGCCGAGGAGACCCTGACGCTGCTGGCCGCAGCCGAGGCCGCGCGCGAAGATCTGGACGTGAAACTGGCCGCTGCGCTGATCGCGCAGGAGGACCTGCAGAACCAGCTGGCCGCGACGGAAAACGACGCGGAAACCAGGCTCTCTGATCTCGAGGCGCAGCTGGCCGTGGCATTAACAGAGACCGAGGACACGGCCGAGACCCGCGCCGCGCTTGAAGCGGAAAACCGCGCCCTGGCCCAGGAGTTGGCCGCGTTGCGCCAGTCGCTCGACGACCGGGCAGCCGGCGTGGCGCGTCTGCAATCCGATCTGGATGCTGCGCGCGAGGTGATCTCGACCCGCGATGGGGAAATCGAGTCGCTCCGTGCCCAGTTGGCGACGGTGGAAGGCGATCTGCAAACCGCCCGCGCCGGCAGCTCGGACACCGAGGCGGAACTGACCGCAACCCGCGCCACCCTGACCGAGACCGAGGCGCAGGTGGCCAGCTTGCAGGACCGCGTGGCGCAGCTGACCGGCGATCTGGAAAGCGCCCGCGCGGGCCAGACCGCGGCGCAGACGGAACTGGAAACGCGCATCGCGGACCTGACGGCCGAGATCGCCACGCGCGACGCCCAGATCAGCGCGCTGCGCAGCAGGCTCGTGGATCTCGAAGCCCGGCTGACCGCCGCCCGGGATGCCACCGCCACGCTGGAAGGCGACCGCGCGAGCCTTGAGGAACGGCTGGCCGAGGCGCTGGCCGCCAAGCTTGCCGCCGAAAACGAGGCCCGCGCGACCGAAGAGGAACTGGCCCAGGCGCTGGCCGCGAAGCTTGCCGCCGAGCAGACGGCCGAGACCCGGCTGGACGAGGCGGTGGAGCGTCAGACCCTGTTGGCCGAGGCCCGCGCCGCCCTGGCCGAGGAAGAGGCCCAGAGCGCCGAGGCGCAGCGGCGCGCGGCGCTTCTGAACCAGCAGGTCGCGGCCCTGCGTCAGCAGCTGTCGAACCTGCAGGGGCTTCTGGACGACGCCCGCGACCGGGACGCGGCAGCGCAGGTGCGCCTGGAAACGCTGGGCTCTGACCTGAACGCGGCGCTGGCGCGCGCGGCCGCCGAGGAGCGCCGCCGCCGCGAGCTGGAAGAGCAGCGCCGCCGCGAGCTGGAGGCGCGGGCCGAGGATCTGGAACGCTACCGGTCGGAGTTCTTCGGCCGCCTGCGCGACGTGCTGGGCACACAGGAGGGCGTGCGCATCGTGGGCGACCGCTTTGTCTTTTCCTCGGAGGTTCTGTTCGCCCCCGGCCGGGCGACCCTGTCCGAGGCGGGCCAGCGCGAGATCGCCAATATCGCGGGCATCCTGCGCAACATCGCCGATGACATCCCCGAGGGCATCGACTGGGTGCTGCAGGTGGACGGGCATACGGACAACGTGCCGCTGTCGGGCCAGGGCGAGTTTGCCGACAACTGGGAACTGAGCCAGGCGCGGGCGCTGTCGGTCGTGCGCTACATGGTCAATTTCCTGGGCATCCCGCCCGAGCGTCTGTCGGCCAACGGCTTCGGCCAGTACCAGCCCATCGCCCAAGGCGACAGCCCGCAAGCGCGCGCGCAAAACCGCCGGATCGAACTGAAATTCACCGAGAAATAGACGGCGCAATAGGCGATGCGCGTCGGGCCTGAATGGCCGTCATCGCGGGGGCGCCTAGCGGATGTCGATCGTGGTCTCGCGACGGTCGATCACCGCGCCGTCCCGCACCAGCGCCACGCGTCCGTCATAGCGGCCCCGCGGCCAGCCGCCGTCGGGGGTCCGCCGGCCCGCAGCGCGGAAAAGCTGCGCCTGCGTGCGCTCGATCTCGGCGCGGTTGGTGATCACCTCGCCCTCGGGGCCGGTGATGCTGATCTCCATGACATCGCCCTGACGTGCGCCGAAGGCGAGGCCGAACAGCACCAGGGCCGGGTCGGTGGGTGACAGCCTGTCGGCCGCGGCCGTTCCGGCCTTGACCTCGGCATAGTCGGGCACCGCGGCGGCAAAGCCCAACGAAAGAAGCCCGCCGGCGCGATAGGCGGGCGGGTCCAGCCAAAGCGTTTCGGCCGAGGGCGCCCCGCAGGTCACCTGGCCGTCGGGATCGAACGGGTCGATCACCGCGCCGTCCTTGCGCACCGAAAGGTGCAGATGCGGAAACTGGGTGCGCCCCGACAGGCCGACCTGGCCCAGAACGGCGCCCATGGCGACCCGATCTCCGGGGGCCACCGTCACGCTGCCGCGTTTGAGGTGGCAATACTGCGTCTCCCAGCCGTCGCCATGGGTGATCAGGACGCCATTGCCGCAATCGCGCCCCTCGACCATGGCAGCGGTTTCGTCGGAGTAGAGCACATCCGGCATCTCGTCGCGGATGGCGCGCACGGTGCCCGGTGCGGCCGCGAGCACGTTCACCCCGTCTGCGAGGTCGCGCTGGGTGGGCAGGCCGAAATCGGTGCCCTTGTGACCATCATAGCTGAGCGGCCCGCAGGTGAAATCCCGGGCGCCGGGGCCGGGATCGAGATCGACGAATTGCTGGATATAGCAGTCCTGCCCAAGCGTGCAGTCGATGGGCTGGGCGAATAGGATGTCCCTCGCCGCGGCGGGCGCGGCGAGGGACAGTAGGCTCAGGGCCAGCGCGAGGGTCGCGCGGGTCATGGGTCAGTCCGCGGTCAGAAGCGGCGGCTTCTTCGAGGACAGGCGCGGGCTGTCGGGCCCTTCGGTGCGCAGGTCCAGCTTGCCGTCCTTTACGCCCACCTTGACCACGCCGCCCTTGGCGAGCGTGCCAAACAGCAGTTCTTCGGCCAGCGGCTTCTTGATGTGTTCCTGGATCACGCGGCCCAGCGGGCGCGCGCCCATCTTGTCATCATAGCC